>NZ_NCSS01000006.1:2709552-3042077 GCF_002088935.1 Henriciella litoralis | reverse complement strand
GACCGCCTACAGCATGGGAAACGCCGCTGCTGGCGGCGGCGCCTCAGGTGTCGCCGCCGGTCTCGCCAGCGTCGGAAAAGCGGGCGTCAGCGCCGCAACGAACCCGCTTCGCCGTTCCATGAGCGAAAGCTACCGCTCAGGTTCGCGCGCAGCCTTCGAAGCGACCGGCGGCAAGTTCAGCAATAGCCCCGAGCCCGCCACGTCGACAAACGACGGGCCACCAGCCTGGGCGCGGCGCATGAAACAACAGCAAACCCTTCACCACGGCGCCGCCGTCGCAGCTCATGCCGTTCGCTCTGGCGACCATGGCGGCGGCGGGACCGCTGTCAGCCTTTCGGAGAAATCATGATGTTCCGTCGCCCGAGCGTTCGCTATTCCAAGACCCCTGAACCCGTCACACCCTATCAGAAAGCCGCACAGGTCTGGGACGAGCGTATCGGGTCCTCCCGCGTGCAAGCCAGGAACTGGCGACTGATGGCGTTCGGCTCGTTGCTGCTCTCAGGCGGGCTTAGCGCTGCTCTGGTCTGGCAGTCCACACAAGGGACGATCACGCCCTATGTCGTCGAAGTGGACAGGCTCGGCGCGGCGCAAGCCGTGACGCCCGCCGCCGCCGACTTCCGACCGACCGATCCGCAGATCGCTTACCACCTCTCGCGTTTCATCGAGAATGTGCGCCAGATTCCCGCCGATCCGATCGTGCTGCGCCAGAACTGGTTGCATGCTTATGACTTCACGACCGACAAGGGCGCGCTGGCGCTCAACGACTACGCCAGAGTGAACGACCCCTTCGCCAAGGTCGGCGACACGCAGATCTCCGTCGAAGTCTCCAGCGTTATCCGCGCCTCCAAGAGCAGCTTCCGCATCGCCTGGATCGAGCGCCGTTACGCCAACGGACAGCTCGCCGCGACCGAACGCTGGACCGCCATTCTCACCATCGTTCTGCAACAGCCGCGCGACGCCGAGCGCCTGCGTAAAAACCCGCTCGGCATCTTCGTCAACGCCATCAACTGGTCCAGGGAGTCCGCCCAATGATAAAAACACTTCGCCTGAACAAAGCCTCCATGACGGTCCTCCTCGCCGCGACAGCGCTCTCGGGATGCGCGACCTTCAAACCGCCGGAGATCGCTTACGACACCCCTCCGATCGAAGCGACGCTTCTTCCCGAACCGGCGCGTCCGGTGCGGATCGTCGAACGCACCAGCCCACTGCCGCTGCCTGGCCAACTCAAGCCGATCAACGGGGGAGACCGAGCGCCGGAATCCGCCGATCCTGCAGAACGGGTGAGCCAAGCAAACGCCGCCGCTCGGATGGAGCCGGTGCGTGACGGTTTCATCAACGCTGTGCAACTCTATCCCTACACCGAGGGCGCGCTCTATCAGGTCTACGCATCGCCGGGGCAGATCACCGATATCGCCCTGCAGCCCGGAGAGAGCCTGGTGGGCTCCGGTCCGATCGCGGCCGGCGACACGGCGCGCTGGATCATCGGCGACACTCAGAGCGGTTCAGGGGATGATCAGCGCATCCATATTCTGGTCAAACCGACGCGGCCTGATCTTCAGACCAACCTCGTCATCAATACGGATCGGCGGACTTATCATCTCGAACTGAGAGCGAACCCGTCCGCCTATATGGCGTCCGTCTCCTGGACCTATGCCGAAGACGCCTTGATCGCGCTCAGGCGGCGCAACGCCGAGGCGGAAGCAGCCTTGCCGATCGGACGCGACGTGGCGCTCGACTCCTTGCGCTTCCGCTACCGGATCGAGGGCGACCGCGCGCCTTGGCGACCCCTGCGCGCCTTCGATGATGGGCGGCAGGTCTTCATCGAGTTCCCGCGCGGGATCGGTCAGGGGGAAATGCCTCCGCTCTTCGTCATCGGACCGGAAGGCGAAGGCCAGCTCGTCAACTACCGTATCGCCCGCAACTACATGATCGTCGATCGGCTTTTCGCCGCCGCCGAACTAAGTCTCGGCGACAGGCAGAAACGTGTGCGGATCGTCCGCACCGACGGGGTAAGCCGCGACGGTCAAACCGCTTCTCGTCCTGGCGCCGCGGGGCCGCGCAAATGAGCGACGATAGAGAACCCCGTGAGGAAAAAGAGATCGCCGCCTCCTTGCGGCTGCGCGCCGATCCGCCAAGGGTCATGCGTCTCTCACGTCGCACGCTGACGGTTCTTGGCGCGGCCAGCGGACTCGGTCTCGGCGCCATCCTGATTGTGGCTCTGCAAGATCGCAAACCGGCCGATGGACCGCCGGAACTCTATTCGACCGAGCGCATCCAGGCAGCCGAAGGTCTGTCGCGCCTTCCGACCGACTACACACGCATACCGCAACTTGGACCGCCGCTGCCCGGTGAACTCGGGCGGCCGATACTGTCCGCTCAACAACGCGGTCAGCCCGTGCCGGCGGTCGTCACTGCGCCTGCCGTCGATCCGGACGAACAGCGCCGGTTTCAGGAGTTGGAGGCGGCCCGGCTCAGTCGACTTTTCGCCGAAGCCAAGACCGCCATTGGCGAACAACCGCAAACTTCGCCTGTGGTCGCACCCATGCTGTCCGATCCCGGATCATTCTTTCCCGCGAGCGCAACCGGCGCCACGCCAGACGCGGCGGACAGGTGGGAAGGATTTCTCGACGAACCCGTTGACCGCCGAACGACGGCCGCGGATCGACTCGTCGACCCGCCAAGCCCCTATGTGGTCCAGGCCGGTGCGGTCATTCCGGCGGCGCTGGTCACGGGTCTGCGCTCGGACCTTCCCGGCCAGATCACCGCGCAAGTGACCTCCAATGTCTATGACAGCCCGACCGGTCGCTTCCTGCTGATCCCCCAAGGCGCGCGCCTCATCGGTGAATACGACAGCCGCGTCGCCTTCGGGCAAAGCCGCGTGCTGCTGGTATGGACGCGCCTGATCCTGCCCAACGGGCGCTCCATCGTTCTCGAACGCCAGCCCGGCGCCGACGAAGCGGGCTATGCCGGGCTCGAAGATGGTGTGAACAATCATTGGGGCAGGCTGTTCATGGCGGCTGGGCTCGCCACCGTCCTGAATATCGGAGTGGAATTGGGCGCCGACGATGACGATGACATTGCTCGCGCCATTCGTGAGGGGACCCAGGACACGATCGGGCGCGCCGGGGACGAGATTGTCCGCCGTCAGATTTCCATCCCGCCGACTCTGACCATTCGCCCCGGATTCCCAGTGCGCGTGATGGTCACGCGTGACCTCATCCTCGAACCCTATCGGAATTGACCCATGACCAAATTGAAACTCGGCGCCATACCTGATGACAAACCTGTCAAACTGAACATCGAACTGCCCGCCGATGTGCACAGGGACCTTGTCGCCTATGCCGAAGTGCTCGCGCGTGAGACCGGACAGAAGAACGAAGCCGCAAAGCTTATCGCACCTATGTTGGCGCGGTTCATGGCGACAGATCGTGGTTTCTCGAAATCTCGAAAAAGTGGCCGGTCGCCTTACTCCCCCCGGTCAACGTCGGAACCACAAATCACCTGATGTCCGAAGCTTCATCATCACGGCCATCCAGGCATCGAGCGTTCAATCACCAAAAAAGCTTCGCCTTCCGGTGGCTACCGCCTGTGAGGAACCTGGCGGGAGGGCTGGATCGCCAGCTGTCATGTCCTGTTGAGTATAGCTGTCTTTGTGGGAAGAAAGCAGGGTGGCAGTCGTCGCGATGCGCACAGTTGCCTCCGCCTTGCGCAATTTCGATATGATTTCTTAAGGCCGAAATCGCTTTACCTCCATGAATGCAGCCAGGTGATTCTTTGTTCGTGGCCGCGTCCAAAAGGATCGGGTCAGTGCGCGCATTCTGATGCATGTCCATGTGGTGTTCCTCCGGCGAAGTTGACGTGTCGGAACATCAGTCTCCTTCGGCATCGCCCAATGGACAACCTATTGAAAATTCAAATCCAGGCGCAAAGAACGAGGTGTGGAATCTGTCCAATACTCTGGATGCGGCTTCGAAGCAGAAAAAGTGGCCGAACTCGCCCCAAAATCAGACCTGATTGTGGATTATTGAGTGTCAACTGGAATGCGCGGAGAAATCGCTCTCGCAAGGGCGCTCTGACGATTGGGAAGGTTTACGATCTCGGCTGCGATAAGACGTTCGCCGCATTTCAGATGCGTTTCCAAAGTTGGTGGATGCTGAGAAGCATCGCTGCGAACCAGATCGTAACCGGACGATATTCCGACCGCCTGAACCTTCATGTCTTTGAGATCGGACCAGAACCGTGGGGGAACTGGGGTAGGACGTTCTTTGTTGCAAATGGCCGCTGCCGCAATCTGGGCCTGCGTGGTTGCATTGTGAATGGTTTCGATACGCAGTTTTCCGGATGCGAATTCGTTTTCACCGCGGGCACAATCTCCGATTGCAAATATTTCGGAGTCAGATGTCCGCATGTCCTGATCGACGCAGATACCATTGTCACATTCCAGGCCCGCGGCTTCGGCAAGCGCAATATTGGGTGTTGCACCAATCCCCGCCAACACGAGATCGGTCTTTATTTGGGATCCATCGCCAAGATGGATCGAGGAAACGCGGCGATCAGCGGCGCCGAACCTCTCAATCTTCTGATTGAAGAGAAACTGAACACCGGCATCTTTCAGCTTCTGAGTAACGAAATTGGTTGTTGCGGGTGAGGCAACGCGGGCCATGGCGCGAGCGGCGGCCTCGACAACAGTGACGGTTCTCCCAAGATTGACCGCGGCAGAGGCCACTTCGAGCCCGATAACACCGGCGCCAATGATTGCAACGTCGCGACAGCCAGGATCGCTCAAGGCTTGGCGAAGCCTTGCCGAATCGCCCAGGTCTCTCAGATAGTGGATCCCTTTCAGGTTCGCGCCCTTCGCATTAAGACGACGCGGCGATGCCCCTGTGGCAAGGATCAAGGTATTGAATTTCATCGTCTTCCCGTCCGCAAAGTGGATTCTACGCTTATTCCTATCAATCTTGACGACCTTGCGCGCCCGCATCAGGTCGATGCGATTGTCTTCGTAGAATGAAAGAGGACGTATCAGAGTTGGCTGCGGTCTATCCGGTCCCTGCAGCCACGCCTTGGACAGAGGCGGGCGCTGATAAGGCAGCGACACCTCATCGCCAATAAGTTTTATCGCACCTTCGTAGCCATTCATGCGCAAGGTTGCGGCAGCATTTGTTCCGGCCGCTCCATTGCCGATAATCACAGTTGTGTTCATGTTTCTTTCCTCCCCGGGTTTACCGATTGTTTAGATGAGGCTAAGCGAGCGCGCAGCCATTACTGCCTCGGTGCGATTGGCGACGTTTAGACCACGCAAAATTTTTCTGAAATGCCACTTCACGGTGTCTTCCGTGACATGCATGCGCACTGCAATTTCCTTGTTGCTCAGCCCAAGTGCGGCATGTTGCAGGACGATTACCTGCTTCTGACTTATGGGGGCCGATCTATATGCAAAGGGGCGTTCAGTAATCTGCACATCATGCGCAGGTACTTTGGTCCTGGCGACCTGAGTTGTCCGTTGATCCAAGAACGCTTTCGCCGCTGGACTGATGACACGCAGAAAATGCCGCCTGTTTATCAAGGACCTGAAAGCGCCCAGTTGTTGTGCCTTCAGATCGGCATCGGCGATTCTTTTCAGCGCCTGCTTTTTTTCGCCCATCAGATAAATTGCAGTCGCAAGCGTATATTGCGCCCTGATTTCTCCGCGTTGGTCTCGGACGGCGGAAAAGTTGGAAAGGGCTTTTCGAGCGTGCATCTCGGCCAGGCCCAGTTTGCCGTCTCGCAGAAATCTTGAGGCTTCTAGCAAGACGATTTCCGCCTGGATGGCGCGATTCTGGTTTGGCAGAAACAGCAGGTCTTCGTCGGACGGAAGCGGCTCGGTCGAGAGCGGAGTGCTGGTTCGGGTTCCCATAGCAAAGACTTCGGAGCCCAATCGCACCAGAATGCCCAGCCGCTTCAGACCGCGATCCTTTGCCATCAGGCGGCAACGTTCAAGCAACAAGAACGCCTGCAATGTGTCACCCTGGCGAATATAGATCTCGGCCGCGCTTCGGACGGTGTTCCACACCACATCCGTCACCCCGAATTCCAGCGCAAAATCCAGAGCCTCTTGCACAAGACGCTCATCGGGTGTGATCGACTCTTCTTCTGTTTGGACCTGAAGCTCGAAGGCCGCGAGCATTCCTTTGATAAAGGGTGTGCGCTCATGGGCGACGTTTTCGTTTTTCTGTGCGCGACGAATCTCGCTGCGCGCGCCATAGATGTCGCCATTGAGCAGCTTAGCCAGAATCCCAGCAGCAGCAAGCCAGCCAAACGCATAACGGTGACGGACCGCGCCGCTCACGACCGTGGCGGAGGCTATTTGATCTGAAAGGGCAGCAAACTGCCTGCCGGAAGCGGCGATGAATGCTCTGCACGTCTGTGCCGCGGCATGGCCGACAGGATTGGCCGACCCATAGGTATCAACCCAGGCCGCGCATCTTTCATCGCTTTCTTTCAATTCATCGTGGGTGGCAAGACCGATGGCATGCACCAGTTTCCCCCAGCCATTCGAATCTTCCTCCTCCGAAGGTGCGGAAACCCTCTGGTCGTTCAGCCTGGAAAGCACATCCTGTGCTTCCTGTGCGCGCTGACTGAAGTACAGCACCCAAGCATATCCGATAGCCAAGGATGGCATCTGAAGCAGTTTGGCTCTGGGAATGCCCGTGAACCAGATCGTCAAAGCCTCAATCTCTCCTTGTCTCAGGGCTAGATCTAACAGAGCTTGATCAGTTAGCCGTTTGGCCCAGCTGTGATCGTGTGCGCGAAGAGCAACATCCACGACCAAACGGTACTCTTTTTTTCGCCAATGCCAGAATGCGATACGTTTTAGGAAATACGACCGACGCGAGCCATTTGCTTCGTTGAAACGATTGCGCAGGTACTCTCTCAGGGCCCGGTTCATTTCATAGCATTTTGGTTTTTCATCGCTGGACATCAAAAGCCCGTGGCGCGATGCTAGTTCTGCCAATTTGCAACTGGAATCGTTAATCTTGAACACATAATCGCTGCAGTCTGCCGTGATTTCCTCCAGCCAACTGGCGTTAATCAGGTGATCGAGGAGCGGCCGCGTAATCTGTGCCAGTACGTCGGTTTCGAAGTATGCCTGAACCTCTGAAAGGTCAGCGATCGCGTCGCCTGATGCTTTCGATTTGCCAGCCAGTGCGCATAGAAGCGGCCAACCAGCCGTCTTGTTGTATATCTTCGTCGCCCGGTCGGCTTCCAACGGTAGAATTGAACATGTCTCGTCAAGAGTGAAGCTTAACTCTCTTGGACCGATCGTCACCACATGCGAAACTACCGACAGGGTGACCAACGTGCCCGGTTGGTGCCCGCTTACTACCAGTCGAACGGCTTCTGGCGTTTCCAGGGTGATCGTTTTCAGAAATCTCTGTGTGGCGGCAGAGTCAGAAACGCCGTCCAAGCAAATCATGACGGGTCTTTTCCAATCGAAAAGAAGGCGCAGTGCGATGATCTCTGGGCCGCGATCACCGGACGTGACGGGAAGGTCCGGTGGCGAAAGCATTGCGACAATCGCGGTTGCAATAAGGTCCGCTTCAGAGACGCTCTCTGGCCAGAACGACGACAGGTCCAGATAGATACAATCGTCTCCTCGGTCGGCAGCCGATTGGGCGCACAAGGCGATCTGCACTGATTTGCCGAAGCCGCGAGGTGCCTGATAAAGGAGGCATTTCGCGCCGGGGTGTCCCGCAATATCCAGTCTGTCACGTCTCAGGCAGCCCTGAGTCAATTTCTTTTGACGGACATTCATGCGTTCCAGAAAATCGTAGATGTCGTTCGGGATTGCGCTGGAGGTCTTAATCATCCCTCCCTCCCTGAAAGTGATGTATCGTAGGCGTGCCGACATCTTACCTAGCGCACAAAAAACTCTAAACTACACGAACGTGTAGTTGTGGGGTGACCTGATTGAGAGGCAGCTTAATTCCAAGCGGCAAGAAGCAGCAAGTACGAAAAGGAGATGCTCTTCTGGCCAATACAGAAACTTACAATAGCCTTTTCCTTGGGAGGAGTAGACTAATGAGCGATCTAAGCCAAGCGTCCACGGCGCAAGCTGGCGCCGATGAAGTATACGTTGATAAGAAACGGTATTTTTGGATTTTGTCCGTATTCTGGCCGGCAACGCCGCTAATCGGACTGTATCTGGTCTCGGTAACCGGCTGGAGCATCTGGTACGGGACTGTGCTGATTTTATGGTATCTGGCGGTTCCGATGCTGGACGCTATGTTTGGCGAGGATTTTTCCAATCCCCCCGAATCGGCCGTACCTGATCTTGAAAGAGACCGATATTATCGCGTGCTTACTTATCTGACGGTGCCCATGCATTATGCGGCTTTGATCGGGTCTTGCTGGTGGGTCGCAACCCATTCTCTGAATGCGCTCGAATTCGTCGCGCTGGCACTGTCGCTGGGGGTCGTCAACGGTTTGGCGCTGAACACCGGCCATGAACTCGGTCACAAGAAGGAAGCTTTTGATCGCTGGATGGCAAAACTGGTGCTGGCAGTGGTGGGCTATGGCCACTTCTTCATCGAACATAACAAAGGGCACCACCGTGACGTGGCCACCCCGAAAGACCCGGCAACCTCGCGTATGGGCGAAAACATCTATTCTTTCGCAACCCGCGAAATCCCCGGGGCTTTCAAACGCGCTTGGGAGCTAGAAGAGGTGCGCCTTGAGCGGAGTGGTAAGAGCGTCTGGAGCCTGGATAACGAAATTCTTCAGCCGCTGATCATTACCGTCGTTCTTTACGCCGGGCTGCTGGCATTCTTCGGGCCCATCATGCTTGTGTTCCTGCCCATTCAGATGGCGTACGGATGGTGGCAGCTGACTTCGGCCAACTATATCGAGCATTATGGCTTGCTGCGCGAAAAACTGCCCAACGGCAAGTATGAGCATCAGAAGCCGCACCATTCGTGGAACTCGAACCATATCATGTCCAACCTGATCCTGTTCCACCTGCAGCGGCACTCGGACCACCACGCGCACCCGACGCGGTCCTATCAATCCCTGCGGGACTTCAAGGATCTGCCTGCGCTTCCTTCGGGCTATCCCGGGATGTTCTTTGCCGCGCTGATCCCCTCCTGGTTCCGGTCGATCATGGATCATCGTGTCCTGGACTGGGCCAAAGGCGATCTGAACAAGATCCAGATCGAACCCGGTATGCGCGACTACTATGACCGCAAATTCGGGTCGGTCGCACCTGCGCAGCCTGCCGCAATGCCCGCCGAATAAAACCCAAGGCTTGGCATCTCAGACAAAGGCGTTGGCCCCGATGGGGCCAACCCTGACCTGACAAACAGCCCCTTGCTCGCACTCGAAGACGGGGCCGCAGACACAACCGACAGAAAATCTGGGACGACGCATGTGCTTGCCTGTCAACTCATGTGTGTAAGGGAGGAATGAACAATGGCCAAATATCAATGCCCGGATTGCGGATACACCTACGATGAAATCCAGGGCCACCCGCATGAAGGTTTCCCGCCGGGAACGCCGTGGTCGCAAGTGCCCGAAGACTTTGCGTGCCCCGATTGCGCGGTCCGCGACAAAGAGGACTTTTTGCTGATCGGAGAAGCCGCAGCGCCTACACCAACCCCGGCACCGGCACCGACATCCGCTCCGGCCCCGGCACCCGCACCCGTGGCGGTTGCCGCTCCTGCCGCCGCACCGCCGCCTGCTCCGGTGGCACAGGCGGCCCCCGCCGCCGGAACCGCCTACCGGAAATGGCTTTGCATCACATGCGGTCATATCTACGACGAAGCCCTTGGCGACGAACACGAAGGTTTTCCGCCGGGAACTTTGTTCAGCCAGATCCCCGATGATTGGTGCTGCCCGGACTGTGGTGCCACGAAAGAGGACTATGTCCTCTACGAAGAAAAATAAGAGCGTGAACATGAATCAGGTTGCCTCATTTCCCGCCAAAACAGCCGGTGCCGATGACATCCGAGCGGCGTTTGACACCCAGCTTCGAGCACAACTTGCCCGGCGGGCGGTCTTTGACCGCAAGGCACGTATCGCACAGCTGGACCGCCTGGCAGAGGCCGTCAAACGGAACGAGGACAAAATCATCGCGGCTTGCGCGGCTGATTTTCGCAAACCCGCCGAAGAAGTGAAACTGACCGAGATCTTTCCTGTGCTTCAGGAAATCCGGCACACCAAACACCATCTGAAGTCGTGGATGCGCCCCAAACGGGCGCGCGCCACTTTGGGGGTGTTTGGCACCAAGGCACGGGTTCGCCCCGAGGCCAAGGGTGTATGCCTGATCATCGCGCCCTGGAATTATCCGGTGAATCTTTCGCTCGGGCCGCTGGTTTCGGCAATCGCGGCCGGCAACAGCGCCATTATCAAGCCGTCCGAAATGACACCGAATGCGGCCCAGGTCATCACCGACATCGTGGAAGAGGCGTTCACACCGGATCTGGTCAAGGTCATCGAAGGCGATGCCTTGGTTTCCCAGGAGCTTCTGTCACTGCCCTTCGACCACATATTCTTCACGGGCAGCCCGGCGATCGGCAAGGTCGTGATGGAGGCGGCGGCAAAAAGCCTGACATCGGTCACTCTGGAACTTGGTGGCAAGTCGCCCACTATCGTCGGGCCCAACGCCAATATCAAAAAGGCCGCGCGAAACATCGTCTGGGGCAAGTTCTCAAACAACGGTCAGACCTGTATCGCCCCCGATCATGTGTATGTGCACCGCGATGTATCGGCCGCGTTCAAGACCGCGCTTCAGGCCGAGATCGGTCGGGTCTATGGGAAAACGCCCGAGGCACAAAAAGCAACGCCCGACTATTGCCGGATCGTGAACGATAGGCATTTTGACCGGCTGCGCAACCTGATCGAGGATGCCCGTGCCAAAGGCGCAAGTATCCTTCAGGGCGGTCAGACCGATGCGGGCCAGAACTTCGTTGCCCCGACGCTGATTTCCGAGGTTTCGGATGATATGGAAATCACTCAGGAAGAGCTGTTCGGGCCAATTTTGCCGATCATCGAATATGTTGATCTGGACAAAGTTATCGACAAGATCAACGCAAACCCCAAGCCCCTTGCTCTTTATATCTTCGACAAAAGCAATGACTTCGCTGACCAGATTATCACGCGCACCTCTTCGGGCGCGGTGGGCGTAAACCTTACTGTTGTGCATTTCCTGCACCCGAACCTGCCATTTGGCGGCGTCAACAACTCCGGCATCGGGGCGGCCCATGGGGAATATGGCTTCAAGGCATTTTCGCATGAAAAAGCTGTGCTGGAGGAAAAGCATTCGATTACGCACATGCTTTTCCCGCCTTACACGGGCTTTGTACGCCGCCTCATAAACATCGTAGTCCGGGTGCTTGGATAACAGCCGCCCGGAACCAATAGGGAGATAAGAAATGTACGACTATATCATCGTCGGCGCCGGATCCGCCGGTTGCGTTCTGGCCAACCGGTTGTCTGCAAACCCGGCAAAACGCGTCGCGCTTATCGAAGCGGGCCCAAAGGATAAGAACCCCCTGATTCACATGCCAGTGGGGATCGCATTGTTGGCCAATAGCAAAAAGCTGAACTGGGCATTCGATACCGAACCACAAGAACATTTGAATGGCCGTAGACTGTTCTGGCCTCGTGGCAAAACACTGGGCGGGTCGTCGTCCATCAACGCCATGGTCTATATCCGCGGGCACAAGGCCGATTACGACTACTGGGCGTCCGAGGCAGGCACGGATGTCTGGGGCTGGGACCGCATGACAGACCTGTTCAAGCGGATCGAAGACAACCATCGGTTCGGAGCATCCGATAGTCATGGTAAGGGCGGCGAGCTTTCCGTGAGCGAGCTGAAAACCGTGAACCCTTTGAGCCGCGATTTCGTACAGGCTGGGCGTGAATTGCAGATTCCTCACAACGGCGATTTTAATAGCGGTTCGCAAGAGGGGCTGGGCATGTACCAGGTCACGCAAAAGGACGGAAGGCGCTGGAGTTCGGCGCAAGCCTTTCTGCGGGGGGCTGAGTCCCGTTCCAATCTTGAAGTCATCACCGACGCCCGTGTGACCCGCGTCGTCATGGCAGAAAAGTCCGCAACGGGTGTCACCTTGCGGCAGGGCGGCGAATATCGCCAACTGCGTCTCAATGCCGGCGGCGAGGTGATCCTGTCTGGCGGGGCCGTGAATTCGCCTCAACTTCTCCTTCTGTCAGGTATCGGGGATGCCCAAGAAATTAAACGGCATGGTCTAGCCGTCGTTCACGACCTTCCCGAGGTGGGCAAGAACATGGCCGACCACCTCGATGTAACGATTATGCATGCTGCTAGCTCACGGCGCCCGATCGGTGTCGCGCCCAGCTTTCTGCCGCGTGGCATTGGTGGTTTGTTTTCCTACATCTTCAGACGTAAAGGGCTTCTCACGTCAAATGTTGCGGAAAGCGGTGGGTTCATTAAGTCGTCCCCTGACCGCGATAGGCCGAATGTTCAGTTTCACTTCCTGCCCACATATCTGAAAGATCATGGCCGCAAGATCGCTTTTGGTTATGGCTATACGCTTCACATCTGCGATCTTTTGCCAAAGAGCCGCGGCTATATTGGCCTCAAAAGCCCGGATCCGATGGACGATCCTCTGATTCAGCCGAATTATCTTGGGGATCCGGAAGATATGAAAACGATGATTGCGGCCTTTAAAGCCGGGCGCAGGATCCTCGAAGCTCCGGCAATGTCTGCGCACAGCAAATACGAAGTGCACCCCGGCAAATCCGTACAGACCGACGATGAGATTGCGGCATTCATTCGGGAAAGCGCAGAAACAATCTATCACCCGGTTGGCACATGCCGAATGGGTGCGGACGAGGCTTCAGTTGTAGATCCGGAACTAAAAGTTCGCGGTGTATCTGGGCTGCGAGTGGTGGACGCATCCATCATGCCAAGCCTTGTCGCCGGCAACACAAACGCCCCGACCATGGTCATCGCTGAGAATGCGGCCGAGATCATTCTGGGGCAGGTGCGTATTTTTGACAGGAGTCGTTCAGTTGCCTGAACTTTATGATGAAAAGCGAAAAACAGTCCGGTGTCAGGGGGCGATGGGGTTTATTGTAAGAAGCTTCGAGCAGTTTCAGAACGGCACGATTCCAACCCAAAATTCAAGTTCTGAAGAGGAAGCCAAATGCGCGGACAGATGATGGCTATGCCACTGACCATTCATTCACTGATCGACCACGGAGCTCGCTACCACGGCGACACCGAGATTGTGTCGGTGGAAACAGATGGCACAAAGACTAAGACGAACTGGAAAGGTATTTCTGACAGATCCCGGCAGCTCGGCTCGGCGCTGACAAAGATGGGGCTCTTCAAAGGGGATCGCGTGGCGACGATCGCGTGGAACAATGCGCGGCATCTAGAATGCTACTTTGGCATTTCCTGCTGTGGAATGGTATGTCACACGATCAATCCGCGCCTTTTCCCGGAACAGCTTGTCTATATCATCAACCACGCGAAAGATCGGGTCATCTTTTTTGACAAGACGTTCCTGCCGATCATTGAGGGGATCAAGGAGAAGCTGACGACTGTCGATACCTTCGTTCTTATGTCCGTGCGTGATGAAAAAGCAGCAAGAAAAATCCCCGGACTTGTGTTCTACGAGGACTTCCTGGCCTCGGGCGACGAAAACGCCGATTGGGTGGATGTCGATGAGAATGATGCATCCAGCCTTTGCTATACTTCCGGGACTACAGGAAACCCCAAGGGCGTTCTGTATTCGCACCGCTCTACGGTGTTACATTCGTTGGGCGCGGCCCTTCCCGATACGCTGAACATTTCAGCACGCGAAGTGATGATGCCCGTGGTTCCGATGTTCCACGTCAATGCCTGGGGCATCCCATATGCTGCTGCGATGGTCGGCGCAAAGCTGGTCCTGCCTGGTCCGGGACTTGATGGTGACAGCCTTACACGGCTCATCGACGACGAAGGCGTGACGGTCGCGCTTGGTGTTCCTACAATCTGGCAGGGGCTTCTCGCATCGCTCGACAAACTCGGCTCCAAAGCCGAAACCCTCACACGGACAGTGGTCGGTGGGTCGGCTTGTCCCCCGTCGATGATCGCCGAATTCCGCGACAAATATGGCACCGAAGTCGTGCACGCCTGGGGCATGACCGAAACCTCGCCTCTCGGGACCGCGAATGCCTTGCTGGAACGCCATGCAGGCATGACCGAGGAAGAGCAGGCGAAAGTGCGAGAAAGCCAGGGCCGCCCGCCCTATGGCGTGGAACTCAAGATCGTTGACGATGAAGGCAGCACACTTCCCGAGGATGGGGCGGCGCAAGGCAATCTTCGCATTCGCGGCCATTGGGTCGTAGACAGCTATTTTGGTGCGGAGCCAGGCACGACTTTGGCATCCGATGGATGGTTTGAAACCGGCGATGTGGCCTCGATTGATGCCGATGGGTTCATGACGATCCGGGATCGCTCCAAGGACATCATCAAATCTGGCGGCGAATGGATTTCCACCGTCGAACTTGAGGGCATCGCGGTCGGTCATCCCGGTATCGTGGATGCCGCCGCAATCGCGGCAAAACATGAAAAATGGGACGAACGGCCGGTCCTTGTCGCGGTCAAGGCACCAGGAGCAAAAGTGTCAGAGAAGGATTTGATTGCCTTCTTTTCTGACAAAGTCGCCAAATGGCAGATCCCGGATACGGTCGTTTTTGTGGATGAACTTCCACGAAACGCAACCGGTAAGGTGCTGAAGAACAAGCTGCGGGAAGCCTATGGGGACGTGCTTCTGGCATAGCCTGAAATCAGGCAAGCGGGTTTGCGGATCGCATGTTCCGCCTGTTTGCGACCGCGCATAGGGCGCGAAAAAAACGACCAAAAGGGAGGAATAAATGAAACAATCTAATGTAAAATCCAAGGGGCCTTTTGCCTCGAAGTTTGTGTTAATCACGATGATCGGTGGCTTTTCGTCGTTCAGCGTCGCAAATGCGGAACCGCTTTACTCCAAGGGCGACTGGCTTTTTGGCCTGAATGCGGCGAAAGTATTCACGAACGAAACGTTGGATTCAATCAGCGCGGGCGGTGCGCCAATACCCGGGGCTGGTGTCAATATCACCGATGACACCACGCTGAGTTTCGACGTTTCCTATTTTTTGAATTCATCTGTAGCGTTGAACTTCTTTGGTGGTTTGCCTGCCAGCGCTAATCTTGCAGGGAGCGGCAGTTTGGCAGGACTGCCTGTTGGAGAGACGGAATATGGCCCTGCTGTTTTGTCGCTTCAATATCACTTTTCGACTAATTCATCCGTTAGCCCTTATGTTGGTGCCGGTATCGCTCGAATCTTGTTTCTGGAAGAACAAGGGGATGCACTCGCGGACTTCGACTTGAAAGACGCCTGGGCGCCCGCTGTCCAAGTTGGAATGCGCTATCAAATGAGCGATAATTGGTTTGCCAATGCCGATATACGTTACACGCCATTCGAAACAGATATCTCTGGGACACTCGGCGGGGCGCCAGTCAGAGGCAAGATTTCGGTGGACCCAACAATTCTCAATATCGGTATTGCCTACCGGTTTTAAGCTATTATTGCTAGAAGAGCTGGCAAGGAAAGTGAGTAACAAAAACTCGAAAAGCAAGCTCTTGGAGATGTGAGGAAACGGGCCCGACCTCAGAACGAAGCGGACACGTATTGCGTGACTGACCTAAGCTCCACGCGGCAGAGTTTATTCTGGGAGTCTCACCTTATTTTTTGGCCGCCCCTAAAAGTGCCCTCATTCAGGGCTGGAGTATTTGGCGCTTCCTTACCTCTAACGGCTGGCTCTAACGAGGCGATCCATCAGTGCTGGTTCAGGCATTTTGCCCTGAGCCGGCCATTGAATGACTCGATGAAAAGTCATTGTCTGTCGTAAGCGCCACACTGCTCCCCTCGTGCGGCGCATGAGGTGAATGTGGCAAGAGTCCGCCGATCGTTAGAGTCGGACGGTCCAATTGGGAGCAGACGGCAAAATGGACGTCCTGAGGCGCCCCCAATGGGTTCCGAGATTATTGGGAGAGTCCGTTGGTTGAATAGCTCAAAGCGTGTTGGTTGGCGAGCGCGCCGAGCCCGGAGCCATCCCAAAGCTCAGGCGCTCGGCGCGCGCCTGTCGGCGTGAGGCCGCGGGTGCAGCAGGTCATCTAGCCCGAGCGCGCGTTGTGCCCGTGCGGCTGCGGCGAGATGGCCAGGATTGGCCAGGACGTCAGCGAACGGCTGACGCGCCTGGAATGACCGCAAGGACCGTGGAAGCTCGTCCAATGCTGGGTCCATCTGCGCCGAAGGTTCGTGAAGCTGGCGCGCAACACCAAGTCCCCGATCGCCGAGGCCGCCGTGCGCCAGTTCACTAAGCTATACGCCATTGAGGCGACGGTGCGAGGAATGACGCCACAAACTCGGATCGCCGCGCGACAACGGCACTCCTCCCCGATCATAGCCGCCTTGAAGCCCTAGTTTGAAAAGCAATTGTCAAGGGTCTCCTCCGGCTCTAAGCTGGCCGAAGACATTCTCTAAGGTCTTGCCCATTGGGAAGGGCTCACCCGCTTCCTGGCGATGGCCGGCTCGAGTTCGATACCAACCCGGTCGAAAACGCCATCCGGCCGATATGCCTAATCAGAAAAAATGCCCTGTTTTCTGGACACGAGATCGCGGCCGAAAACTGAGCGCTGCTCTCATCCGTCGTGGCCACCTGCAAGCTCAACGACGTTAATCCCATTGCCTACCGCGCAGATACCTTCGACGCCATCATCAACGGCCATCCGCAGAGCCAGATCGAGGAACTCATGCCCTGACGATTCCGGAAAATGTCATGCCTAAATCCGTAGGCGATCGGCGAGGCGCTTACTGTCTGTCGGTTTTCCGGGCCGTGAGGCGTCCAGCGTCACATTGTTTGGATGTGCCTATAGGTCGAAGTTCACGGGAGATGAACTCAGAGCCTTGGTCGACCCGGATCGTCTTCGGATAGTCAATCTTGCCGCACACAAGGTCGAGTTCATCTGACTTTAATCCGGTCTTTACAACGAACACCCTCGCGGATTCTTTCGGAACTGTCGTCCAAAAATCGATGCCAGCTTTCCAGGCAACCTCAAACTGCTCCGGCCCGAGCGAGGAGTACGCAAGCACGTCCCGCTTTCTTGACTAAAAACCGATCGGCGCACCAGCACTTTTCATCGTCGAGACGCTTTTGGCGCCGAGAGGTGACCAGACGTCGGGTGTCACCTTTCCCCTGCAATACACCTTTTTAAGTCCTCAAAGCTTGTGGCCAGCCTCGATTCCATTGGGCACCCCCGTCAAGCGTCCTGCATCAGGTCAATTCATCAGTAATGGTGATACGCGATGAAGCCGCAGCCGGCCAGTAGAAGTTCTTTCCATTTCCAAATGAAGTGCCTCGCCCCTTGTTCCCGGCTAACGCCGGGTGACTTGGACGACACCTGCCGGACCTTGAAACCGTCCTTCCGAAGAATTTTTCCCGCCTCTGCGCGGCTCCTCCTGGATCATGTGTGGACACCCTGCGACCTCCGTATCAAATGGCTTCCATTCCAGCCAACAACCGAAAATGTTAATGTCATCATAGTGCTATCGCGTAGCAATAGTGCCCACCTTCATCCCGCACGG
Source organism: Henriciella litoralis (assembly GCF_002088935.1). Classification (NCBI taxonomy): domain Bacteria; kingdom Pseudomonadati; phylum Pseudomonadota; class Alphaproteobacteria; order Hyphomonadales; family Hyphomonadaceae; genus Henriciella; species Henriciella litoralis. The sequence continues at coordinate 3,024,444 of NZ_NCSS01000006.1, read as the reverse complement.
CCCGCCACATGCGCCCATAATGCGTTGTATTTAATGCATTAAATTATATGGCATTCTGCCACCCGCCATTCTTACTGCCAAACATTTGTAGTTAGAGTTATCCCCATTCCCACTTTTCGGAATCGGCGCTCAAGAACTTCTCGAAATTCTGTGCAGTGTAGTAGCTCTTCGCCGGGCGCAGCTCTATGCCAACGTCATCCGTGAAGCCCTGACCCTGATTATTATAGATTTTTCCATCGTCAGGAAAATGACAAACAAACCGCCGTCGAACCACTACGTAACTTTCGAACTGCAATTGCCCGCTTTCGTCGGTCAAGGCTTCTTTGGTCTTTGGGTCAATTCTTAAAACGCTGAGATAATCACCAGAATGCGGCAAAGATGGCATCTCCATCGCAAATGTATATTCGGGTTTCTCGCCTTTTTCAGGACAAACAAGCAGGTGAACTTTCATAGTAGCCTCGACATTACGGGAGTACTCTAGTCACACGATTCGAGCCGCTAGGCATTGATCTAATCCCTTTTGATAGAGGATATGGACGCCGCGCGGGAAAGGAAATTCCGCCGCGTCCTTTCAGGGTTTGTGGCAAGACCATGCCGGGCACTGTCTGACTGATCCCGGCCTTTCGCGGTGACTGTTAAAAACCGCAGGGCGGCCAGCCCGGTCTCAGTATTCGTTCCCCCAGTCGACCATTTTCATGGCGTCAGTCGGATCAACACCGGCCACTTTGGCTTGCACCAGCGCACCAATGATCGCGGTGATTGCGCGGGCACGTCCGCCCGCATCGAAAGCCTGCAAGGGCCGCATTACGTCGAGTGAAACCCTTTCGCCCAGCTTGTTGCTGGCCTCTTCCGCCATGCTGGCCGCCATCGGCTGCAAGACCCATTGCGCCAGATGCCGCTGACACTCTCGAACCATCGGCCCGGTCGATGCTGAATTGACCAGGCCGGGCAGCACGCCGAAAGCGGTATTGATCGCATCGCGGGCCGCGCCCAGCGTTTCGGTCGTCATCGTCTTCGACAGGTCCGGGCTTAGATCGTGCGGCTTCCAATCCTGCATCGGTGCGGGTCCGCCCGCCGCAGCGACGTTTACCGATTCGCGAATGAGCACCTTGCCGCGATTGCCACGAAAGCCGCGCGCCATGCCCTCAAGATCGGTTTCCGGGGCTTCCGGAAATGGCACAATAAGGGACGCCAGCGGGGCCGTCTCGTAAATTTCTGCCAACGCCGTTTCGACGGCGTTCAACAGACCGGCGGTGAGTTGCGCACGTTTCAGCGGTGCGGTGCCATAATAAGGCGCGGCCACATCGCAGCCGATTCGGAAGTGCAACACCTCACCGGCCAGCGCCGTTTCGGTTCGCCCGCCTCCTGCCTCGGAAACTGAAACACGATAAGCGGTCGGCCTCGCATTGCGCGTGCGCAAGTCCCAATCGCTGCATGGCACAAGCCCGTCATCCCGGATCAGGAACAACGCTTCGCCTCGCAAGGCGAGCGAACGGCCAGAAAGGGCAAGGGATCGGCGGTCCAGTAAATCAGTGCCCTTCACATCGGCAAGCGATAGCCCGCTCTCCCAGAGCGAGACAGCGCCTTGCGCCGTGGCGGTCAATTCGCCAATGCCTCGCCGCCCGGAAATGTAAGCTTCCCGCGCCGCCATGATTTCAGCGGTGAAGCCGGAACCGCTGGCGCGGGTTTCTTCGGTTACTCTTCGTTTGAATGGCCACATTTTCACGGCCTCCTATAGGGACGCAACAAATCACCAGCGCCGCTGTTTTGCATTGCACGCGCCAGCCAGGCGGGATTCCGCTGCATTGATATTTCGATTACGTCCAGCCGCATGGAAAAGCTGGAAGACCCCGCCGCGCGGCGCGGTTCGGCCAGATATTCAGCCATACGCCGGAAGGCTTCGGAGACGGCGGCAGGAACATCCCCCCCACCAACATCAGCGGTGATCCGGTAGGGTCTATCGCCTGGAAGCTCATAACCGCCCCAGGGCGATGCGTCCGGCATGCAGTCAGCCCAGACACCATCTGACCAGACCTCGACAGTCTCGAAGCTGGCCGGGGTCAAAGGGGCTTGCCAGTCACCGCCGCCCTCAACAGTCCAGACCACAGAGCGCGGCGTGAAGCGGTGCGCGATATAAGATTCGATACGCTCCCAGATCGCATCAGCCGGAACCGCTGCCGCCTTGTCTGACAACCCGTCCGGGCTATCGGGATAGCTGGCTGGAATAGCTTCAGTCTGTTTCAGTGTCACAGCCATGTCACACCCTCCATCTGCTTAGGGTGCGGACCAGACCGGCGGACGGATCAAATGTTTCGGCTGACCAATTGCGCGCCTCTATCTGGGTGCCATCATAGGCTGGCCGGGTGACAACGCTCATTTCATAAAGAAGCGCCTGAAGCACCGTGCGAATGATCGCATTGTGCTCACCATTTTCAGGATCGCTGCCTTCATCCTCGATGCGCTCAGCTTCCTGCACGGCCCGTTTCGGCGGAATGCGGAAGCCGGGCGAAAGTCCGACAATCAGCCCGGCATTGAACGAAGTGAGAAAGTCCCGCACATAGCTTACTTCCTGCATTTCCGGTGTAATTCGCGCCTCAAATGTCAGGGCTTCGTCACTGTCTTGCAGGTCCAGCGTGCCCGCTTTTCGTGAAGCAAGCGGCCTGTCATATGAATGACCAACCAGAAAGTGAATATCCTCGTCGGGATTATCGACCCGATAGGCGAAAGCCCGCGGCGCTATGACTTCCTTTCGGGGACGCCCGGTCCTGCCTCCATCGGACAGGACCGCGCGATTTCCATAAGGGAAGCGGCCACGCAGCGCCAAGCCACCGGATGCCCGCTTGCGGAGTTCCAGCCCGCCACTGTGACCGCCCCAGAGCATTACTCGACCCCGTTCAGGATGCGTGTCTGCACCGCGCGGGAAATGGTCACGTCCATCGTGGCCAGTGCCGTCAGGCGAAGCGCGCCCGATTGTGCGTCAGAGTACGGATCGCGGATAAGATCGACCGCGCCCCATGTTCCGACAAAGAAAGGTGCGACGCCGCCGGCGGTTGTTGTGAGCACCACCTTGGACGCAAGCGGATCGCCAGCCGGGGCGGCAAGTGCATTGTGCGACAGAACCGTTTCGCCCAGCTTGCTGGCCATGCGGTCCCATTCCGTGATGCCGCTTCCAGCGTCCCAGATCGCGTCATCCATTGCATCCCAGACTTCGGGCCGGAAAAGCCCGCGAACGTCACCGGGGCCGGTTGCCGCATTGCCGGTAATGAAGCCCACGATTTCAGCACGGATCGCGGCCCAGGTCGCGGCTGCATCCACATCGGTTTCTTCGATGCCCCATGCGTCAGCCCCGGCAAAAAGGCCCGTTGGCTCACCTGCCGATCCGCTGCCCTGAAACACGGCACGGTCAAACGCTTCCTCGATTGCGCCATTCATATCCCGGCGCACCGCCTGTTCCAGTCCTGCCCCGGATTGCTTCAGCGTTTTGCGGGTGATGCGCATCTGGACGCCCAGATTGTGATCAGGCTTCAACGGGCGGTCCAATGTGGTGTAAGCGCTCGGCCCGGTCACGTTTCCGGTTTCACCGTTCGCCCAGCCTGCCGACACCGCAGAAGTCGTCACGGGATATTCCATTTCCCCCATGCCGACATTCACCATCTGGCCGCCCATGCGAGCCGCCACAGAGCCAGCAAACAGACGCTCAATGATAGGCGCGGTGCGGATAGGATTTGGCGTGCCGCTGGCGACCGTCTCACCGGCGCGGGTTTCCAGCGCTTCCCACGGGACAGGAACGCCGCGATAGCCGCCATGCGAGCGAAGCTCCTGCACGATCTCGCCGGTCTTGCCGTCAAGTGCCCGGCCCTCATCGAGAGACAAGGCCACTTGCCGCATCTCGAAACCGGCCATGACTTTCGCCCATTCCTTGTCAGAACGGGTTTCCAGTTCCTCGCCAGCTTCGCGACGTTCGGTGTCTTCAGAAGTCAGGGCCGCACGATAGCGGGTTTCATTCTGCCGATATTCCGAATCGAGTGTTTCCATCGACCGGGTTTCGTCTTCAGTCGGCTTTTCTTTTCCGACAAGGCCCGCCAGCTCCTGCCTGATCTCAGACTGGCGACGGGTGATTTTCACGCTCTCAAGCATGTTTAGTCTCCATTATTTGGATTGCGCTGCATGGATCGCAGCAGGGATTTCCACGCCTCGCGGGCGGGATCGGGCTGGCCCATGCCAACCTCAATTCTTGTCTTGCGGGCATGACAGCGCCCGCAGAGTGTTTGCAGATTTGCCAGCACGTAAGACAATTCCGGGTGTGTGCGGACGGGCTGCACATGGTCGATTTCGAGCCGCCGCCGCTCGCCGCACTGGACGCAGGCCCAGCCGTCGCGGTCGAGCGCCTTCATCCGCATGGTTTTCCAGCGCGGGCCGCGCGTGACGCCGGCAGAGTGGCGCTTGTGTTCCCTCAACCCCATGCGAACCGGCCCCCCTTGTGAGACGGCCGCCCCATGATCCGGGCACCTTCAGCCACCGCCAGCACTGTTGCCGCCGCCGCATCAATGCGGCCGGTTGAACGGGCCTTGGCCAATTTCAGATTGTTGGCGGGATCGCGAAGCGTCACAGCATCCGCGAAAGCAGATCGCAGCAGTAGCGACGGAATGGTTTGCACCTTGCCGTCGAAGGCCGCGCGGCGGAAGCGTTCGCAATCTTCGCCGCCGTCACGGAAGCCCTGCCCCCGCCAGACAACTGGACACCGGATGCCCGCCTTGTCGATCGCCTCGCCAAGTTCCGCCTGTTTATACCGATCGGCAGTCAGCGCCGCGACGGTTTCGCCCTCGACATGGGCCATCACCTCGCCAAGCCATTCCGCGACCGGCACGGTTTGCGCACCAAGCGTCGAAAGCTCGCCGCGATCTTGCATCTCGACGTAGCGGCCAGACACCCCGTCACGCTGGCCACGGTCCAGAAGAGAAGGCTTTGACGGGAATGTGCCCAGTGCCTCCAGGCGTCCAGTTTCTGGCCAGTAGAAAGCCGCTGCCGTCATGCTGGCAGAGCCGCCAAGGTCGATGCCGATCACCACCTGCCCTTGACGGGCGGGCGGTTCGGATACCTCGCAGCCCAGCCATTCATCCACGGTCAGCAGCACGTCGCGGTTTTCGCCTGAAACGCGCTCATTTCGATTGTAGAGCCTGAAGCTCGTCAGCGTTGAGCCGCCCCGTGCAATTGCCCGGCGGGCTTGTGCCTGAAGCCAGTCCAGACTTGAGCCGATCCCATAGGCAGCGCCCGGATTAGCTTCTTTCAGGCTTTCCAGATCATCGGCAGGCAGGCCCGGCGGCGGGCGATGCTCTTGGACGTAAACGCCCTCTTGTTCCTCATCCAGCCAGACAGAAAAGGGGTGAGCATCGTCAGCGGCTGACGTGGAAATGATAAGCGCCCGGCCGCCGCGCTTGCCCAGACCGGACAAGAGCGCGTGTTCCAACGCATCTCCTTGATCGGCGGCCCAATGGCCGCGCTCATCCATAAGCACAAGCGTCGGGGCAGACCCCAGAGCTGATTTGCCATCGGCAGCAATCGCGCGAATGAAGTGACTGCCGTTCTCGTCTTCAAATTCGATTTCGAGTTTAGGCGAACGGCGGATTGTGAATTGCGCTTGTTCGTCTTCTGACAGGCCGCGAATGAAGCCCACGCAAAAATCAAAAGCAATGCGGGCCTGATCGCGGGTTCTCGCAGCAATGACCACTTCCCGGCGCGGCTGGTCATCCCATTCGCCTTTTACTTCGCCCAGGGCAAGGCCAGCGGAAAGGGCCGTCTTGGCGTTGCCGCGTCCAATCGACAAAGCGGCCACCGAAACGCCATCGGCAAGCGCGCCTTTCACGAATTTCTTCTGGTAGGGTGCCAGCTTGATTAGTTCGCCAGCCTTCGGACCTTCAGGGATTTCCAGCGTTTCTAGAAAACGGATCGCCTTTGTAGAGGTCAGCATGGCGCCACCTCCGAACCGCACAGCGCGAACGCGATAGCCCGCCCCGCGACACCCCCCCGGCTTCCAAGTCGCGGCATTGGGACCAGATAGACAGGCGCATAGCTGCCAAGGGCGAGCGCCTGTCTACTACGTAGTAGTAGAGTGTCGGGGAACACCCGTTGGAAGCCTGTCACTATTGGGTTGGAAGGCGTTGGAAAACAGTGTTGGAAGACCGTTGGAAGGTACCGTTGGAAGGTCATCACTCGACGCCCTCCACAGTCTTTAGATGGGTGCGCTGCTTTGATGGTGGGCCTTCTTTGACCACCTCGATCCGCTCTTGAGAAAGCAGCGACTCCATCGCTTTTGTGAACGCCGGTCTCTTCACGCCCTCAGCGTCCGGCATGCCTGCAAACACAGTCGGCGCGTACGTATTCGAGCGATTAGGGCTCACCGTGCGACCTTGCCGTTCCATAGCGCGAAGCAGCTTCAGGAAAACACGCTCCGCCTTCACGCCCTCACCGATGCTAGGCACGGCGCCTTCATTTATAAACACGCCGTCATGCCAACGCAGGAAAACCTCGTCACCCGTGCGGGCATAGTTAGCCTTCATGGTTGTCAGAACACGCGCGTCAGGATCGGCCTCTTTTTCCTCCCCGGTTTCAATAATGCGCTTGAAATAGAGACGAGAGCGCACAGAGCCGTTCCAGGCGGTTGAACCGCTTAGGCCCGATCCGCTGGACATACCGGCGAGGGATGGATGCGACAGCAGGACAACCGCACAGTCAAAGCGCATCGCCAGCCGGTTCAGCAGCTGGACAAATTGCCGGACTTTGGCGCGGTCGTTCTCATTGGCTGGATAAACATCTGCCAGCGTGTCGATAACGATTAGTGCCGGGCGCTGCCTTGCTGCCTCAGCCTCGATTGCCTCGTAGAGCGGTGACGGTTGAAGCGTGTCAGCGACTTCGTTTGCCAGAAGGGCCGTGTCACCTGCAACGCTGCAAATGCGGAGCCTGTCCATGTCTGAAAAGCGCGCGCCGTAGACATTGGCTATGCTGGCGAGCCGTCTGTGAAGCTCGTCACGTTCATCCTCAGCCGTGAAGAATAAGGCTGTTCCTTGGAAAACTTCCCGACCGATCCAGGCAAGCGCAAGCGCGGTAGATGCAGCCAGCTGAAGCGAAAGCTGGGATTTGCCGGTGCCGCCATCACCCGACATAAGCGTCGTCGTGCGGAAAGGGATCATGTCTTGGACAAGCCAGCGCCGCGCGGGAATCTCCTCGCCGTCAAAATCGGCAGCTGAAAAGAAAGCGGCGGGCTTCTTGGACGGCGTTTCAGGCCCTAGCGTGCGGTCTGCAAATTCGCGCTCGAAGCGGGTGACATTATCCAGCATCAATCCGCCCTCGCTTTGAGAGCGTGCTGCACACGCTTTTCAGGATGCGCGTTCATCAAGCCTAGCTCGGCCTCAATCATCCGATTGCGGATAACGTCCGCCATGCGGCGGTGAAAGATCGCAAGGGCCGGATCGTAGGCTTCCAGAACGAATGCCGCGTTCAAATGCGACTGGTAAAGAGGAAGGTGTATCGGCCATGTTGTGACAGCCTCAGGGTGTGTCGGGTGCGAAAATTCGTGATCAGGACCACGCAGACGATCATCAGACACAATTGCCCTCCTGATCCACTACGCCGCCAAACAGCGCCGTGTAGAGTTGCCAGGGGGCTTCGTTCTGAAAACCGCTTTCAGTCAGCTCGCCTAGTTCGGCGGGGTCATGCTCTACATCGTCCCGATTGTTGTCGGCCCAGCCCTCTTGCGAATCGCAGATGTGCGCTCCAAGAGACGGCTCAAAGTCAGGATCGCCTTCAACGGCGTCCATCGCATCAATCAGTTCCTGATAAGCGCGCGCCGTAAAGTGATCGGCGGCAAGCGCTATGCAGTCAGCCCGTTGGGTGAGAGTGCGCAGATCGCCCTTCATTCGGCCACCTCGGCGCAAGCTGTTTCCCATGCCTCAATGTCGGAGAGCTTCCAGCGTGTGCAGCCGGGTGTCAGACGGATCGCGCGGGGAAATTCAGGTCGCTCACGGTGCCAGCGCCAGACAGTCGGGCGGGCGATTCCGTAGCGTTTCGCAATGTCAGCATCGGAGAGATATGTAGTGGGCATCGCGGCACCTTATTGTTTCGGTGCCTTCCAAACTTCACGTATGCCGCGATTTCGAAATCCTGCAAAAACTACAGAAACCGTTTAACGGGTTTCTGTAGGGGCTTATTGTCGATTTTTTGCTTCGCGCTCCCAAGTACGAATTATAGATTCGCTTGGGGCTGATCCGACTGCAGCGTTCATCTGGCGCTGTAATTCCTTCATGGTCATGCCGCCTCGGTCACAGCCGCGCTCTTGATACCACACTTTCGCGGGGTGCTCGGGCCTTCCGCCTTTAGCTTTAGGGGTAATCCGTTCTATGATTTTTTTTGCAAAAGCATGCGGAATGAATATCTGACCGCCGTCATAATCTTTAAGCGCTGCAAGCCTGTAATCCAGCGCGTCAAATATGCCATATCGCAACCTCGAAGAGGCAATGTAATCCAAAATTCTCGGCGCGACTTCGCGCTGGGGAAGCTGATCTGATGAAAGAATTAAATGGCCATTGCTTTGCAACAGTCCATCCCTAATCATTTCAACGTGCCGATATTCCCATACCTGCCGCGCCACCACAGAATCTACAAAAGCGTTCTCTCCCGGTGTGTAAGGCCAGAGCAAACGACGTGAAACTTGTCCTGTCGGGGTGTCACAGACAATTGGCGGTTCAATATAGCGGTCAGCCTCCTCCAATTTTGCCATCACGCCAGAAAGTGGGAAAGCGTCTGGTATTACTGTAAATGTCATGCCTTCGCCTCCAGTGTAATGATCTTCGCCCCGACGTCGCCTCGCAGGAAACGCCCCCATGCGGCCATCATGGTGCGGCGCTTTTCGACCTGATCGCCGCGCCGATAGGCCAATTCAACATCACCCCCGACATGGTGCGCCAGCGCTATCTCCGCCATGTCCCTTGGATATTCAGTGCGTTCGGCTATCCAGTCCCGAAAGGTTGAACGGAGCCCATGCGGAACGGCTGGACGCCCGGATCGCGGATCGACGTACTTTTCAGGCTTCGCGGCATGAATGCGCTTCATGCAAGCCGACAGAGCCGCATCAGACAGCATCCCCCCTCGCACGGCAGGAAATACAAACTCGCTGCCCTCAATTCGCGGCAATGCTTCCAACAAGACGACAGCTTCCTTTGTGAGCGGGACGCGGTGCTCCTTCCGCATCTTCATGCGTTCGGCGGGAATGATCCACATTCCCGCATCAAGGTCGATTTCCTTCCAGACCGCCCCGCGAATTTCGCCAGACCTAGCCACAGTCATTGAGAGAAATTCGAGCGCGCGGGTCGCAAAGCCTTCCCTGCCCCTCACTTCTGCAAACCAGTCAGATGCTTCATCAATGGCGAGCGCAGGGTGATGCTTTACCTTGGCGATGCGTCCGGGTTTCGGCAGGATCGCATCAAGGTTGCCACGCCAGCGGGCTGGATTGTCGCCCGTGCGATGCCCGGCCACAGTTGCCCATGACAGGACGGATTCAACACGTCCGCGAAGTCTGGACGCGGTTTCCGTCTTTTCCTGCCAGATAGGTTCGAGAATGCGCAGCACGTCATGCACACCAATATCGTCCACCAGCATATCGCCAACGGCAGGAACAGCGTGTTTGTCCAAGGTCGCGCGCCATTGTTTGCGATGCTTGTCGCTGGATAGTTCAGACAGCTTGTTTTCCAGATAGCGTTCCATCGCTTCGGAGAATGTCAGCCCGCGATGCTGGGCAGCCTTCAGGGCCGCGCGCTGTGCTTTGCGATGCTCAACTGGGTCGATGCCCTGCCAGATCAGGTCACGCGCATCCCGTGCCCGTTCGCGCGCCTGACCAAGCGAGACGTCTGGAAACCCGCCAAGTCCGATATGCCGCCGCTTGTTACCGACCTTGCACCGCAACAACCAAGAGCGCGCGCCTGTAGGTGTCGCCTGCATCAACAAGCCATCGACGCCGCCCACCGCGAACGTGGCATTGTGGCCATGCCCAGGATGGCGAAGCCTTTTCACCTCGACGGCGGATAGCTCTTTAGCTTTCTTTGGCATGGCTCGAATCCCGTTTCATCCGCCAACACAAAATTATGCGCCTGCTTTTGTACCCGCCATAAAAAGTGGCATTGTTCGCACTTTATGGCAACGGGGCGTTACAAGAAAAAGCCACTAATGCACTGTAATAATACGGCAATGTTACGAACCGTTACGGGTCGTTACGGCAGATAGTCAGCCTCTCTCTCCGCCACGCAGTCCCTGATTTGAAGACCAGATCTCGGATTTCCCGAAATCGCCCGCCACTGGCGGGCTTTTTCTTGGGCTGCGGTCTCTGTTTTAGCCGAAATCCCTGATCAGCCGCGATTTTCCAGCCGAAGCCCCTACCCCGCCAATTTCGCCAGATCTCTTAGTGTTCAATCTAGAAACGGCCTTATCGGTTGAAGTGCCGCAGACTGAGTCCTGCGAGACGCCATTCATCGAAGATTGCAAAATGCGGTGTATGAGAAAGAGATCGACGGCCTTGTCTCCCGCTCTCACCGAAATTCGGGCACAAACCGGGAATGAGCAACGCGCTGGCTTATACGACGATACCCCGGAAAGGGTCATCTCCAGCTCAGTTGGCCGGATACTTCCTGTTGTTCCGAACAATGCGGTCGGCCAGTCCTGACAGATGCTGACTTCATCACCTTTTGGCGCACAAAATCCTCTTCATGATCTGCCAGGTTCCCAACAACGTCACCTGCGGGCAATACCCAGCGCCCCTAGGACGTCATGATCTTCAGCAGCAACGGTCACAACTTCGCCCGCAGCATTGATCATATCGATTGGACCTGCCTCGATTGGATTGCATGCGCCGCTAGGCACGGCATGGGCCATCTGCTGACGGTAGATTAGCCAGGCCTGATCAAAGGAATAGACATCCATGCCCGCAGCGCGCGCCGCGTCGAGATAATGCCGAAGAAGGCGCTGTTCTTCCTTCCGGCGATCCTCAATCGAAAGCGCGCTTACGATTAGCCATGACACGTCGTGCATATGTGTGCCGGCAAAATAGAGCTGGAAGTCGAGAACACCGGGCGTTCCATCGCGCTCGAAGAACATGTTGCCGCCGTGCGCGTCGCCGTGGCAAAGCGTTTTTGGGGCAGCGTCGTTCAGTTCCCACAGGCGTGTCAGCGCGTCGCGTAGCAATTGGGGGTCGGGAAATAGTCGATCGAGGCGAGGCCCGAACTGGCGTGTCTTCAATTCCTCCCAGTGCTTGTCGCGCAGCACGTACTGGAAGAACTCTCTCTGCGGCTTTTCAAACCCGTCTAGCCCCTTGAGGCGAGGGTCATCCGACCAGCGTGCATGCATGCGGGCGAACTGCTCCAGCAAGGCTGCGACCTCGTCGACAGTGAGCGCGCCCCAATTGCCGAACCTCGCGCCGCGCGTGGCCACGATATCTTCCAGCATTGTGAGGCCCTGTCGCTTGTCATCGCAGGCGGCAAAATAGCAGTGCGGAATATTCATCGGCACATCTTGCGCCATATCGTTGAAGAAGCGGACTTCCTGCTGCAGGACGACCCAGTACCGATTTAGCTGCTTCTCCGTAAAACCACCTTTTATGTAAACTGAGCTGGGTGGATCGTCGGCGGTTCCGCGATCGGAGTATTCCAGCGAAAACGTACACGAGGCGGACGTTCCGATCCGGTCCCCGCTGCGGGTAAAATTGCTGACGTTCACGCCTGGGAACTTCGCCGACAGGGCCTCAGTGAACCAGTCGGCCGTGAAGTCTTCGAAGGTGTGTGGCAGCATGAGTTCACTCATAGCGAATATCCTTTTTACAATTAAAACACTTGTATAATTTAATCGGTGATTTGGGACCTCAGGAAGTCATGAGGAAATGCGATGAACGGGCATTGTTTCAGGGGAAATTCCAGGTTGTACGTACTGGGCCGCTCCTACCCGATTTGACTGTCTTTATCTCCGGCGCCCGGAGAGCCAAGAAGCTCGGCGTTGTGTTCTCCGAGCCTAGGGGCCCGACCTCTCGGACCTACAGCTGAACGGCTGAATGAAGCCGGGAAGTTCAGATGGCGGATCGCGCCGTACTCGCCGTCCTCGAGTTCTGTATAAGCCCCCGCATGCAGCGCCTCTTCGCTCTGCATGAACGTCGCGATATCGTTTACAGGCCCAAAGGGAACACTGTGTTTGGACATCAACGCCAGAAAGTCTTGCGTAGACATCGCTGAAACGATGGGCGCCACCTCCTTGTAAAGCAATGGAGTGTTTCGCACGATCGACATCGCATCGCCAAAGCGGGGGTCAAGTGCAAGGTCCGGAACTCCGAGGGCTGTACAAAATTGTAGGCACTGTTTCGGCTGCAGGATCATGCCAATCACCCGCCCGTCCCGCGTATCGAGCGTGCTGAACATTCCGACAGGCCGGTCGACCACAGGGAATTCAGCGTCCCGGAACGTATGGTGATCCATGTTTTCCAGTAGCATGAAGGCCGCGTAGGCCGCGACCATATTCACAACGACTTTCTGGCCAACCTCTCCGTTCCGCTCCTTGTCGAGAAGGGCCGCCATTACCGAGTTTGCGGCCCAGATGGCTGTGATTTTGTCCGCAATGACGGTGTGGATTGCCTGGGGTGCGCCAGGAGTACCTTGCAAAGGCATGAAGCCCACAACGCCCTGCACAACCGGATCATAGGCCGCGCGATCCTTGTGAGGGCCATCTGCACCAAAGCCGCAGACTGACACATAGATCAGCTTAGAATTTAGAGCCTTGAGGTCTTCGTAACCGAAACCGAGCTTCTCCATTACTCCGGGGCGGCTATTTTCCAGAAAGATGTCAGCATTTCGTACTAAGGCCCTGACCTGCTCACGCCCTTGTTCGGACTTTACGTCAATTGATACGCTTTTCTTACCCCGGTTCACCTGCTCGAAGTAAGCGGACATATCGCGGTGGATTGGATCGACATGTCGTATGACATCGCTTCCCGGCGTTTCCACACGGATAACTTCAGCGCCGAGATCGGCAAGAATTTGACTGCAATATGGACCGGAAATCAACGCGGACATATCAATCACACGAAGTCCAGAACAAGGTCCAGGTTTCATCCCATACTTCCTTTTTTGTTCGGCGGCTCTGGTGCCGTATCCCTGCCGGCATCGCCGGATTTCCGGCGGCGCAGTTCAGAAGACACGTATTCGTAGAATGCTTGGGGTACGGGTTATTGAGGCCCGCACCCCAAGTGCCATTCTGCCAAGGCCTAGCGGTGAATGCTGAATTGAAGCGCTACCGTGCGAGGGGGCGCGAGAGAGGCATTGACGACACCGTTGATGAAGGTTGATGCCCGCGCATATGCAATCGTTTTCTCATCAGTCAGATTGCGACCGACCAAGGCGAGATCCCAGCCCTGCGACGAATTCTTCAACATGATGCGTGCGTTCACTTTCGTGTAGGCATCCGTACACGGTATCGTATTGCTCGGCGCTGACCCCGTGCAGGTGTTCTGGTTTCTCAAAGACCAGTACAGTTCTGAAGAATAGTCGATCCCGGCTTCGGCGGTAATTTCCAGATCATCGCTAATGGGAGCATCATACCGCAAATTGGCACTACCCGACCATTCTGGCGTGTTAAGTGGCCTTAGGCCATCGGCCTGCGGACTGATATCTGTCTCATACGAAACATCTGCATATGTCGCTGTCGCGTTGATACCCCAGCTTGGTGAAAAATGGTATCGCGTATCGAACTCGAAGCCTCGAGAAGACAGGTCGTACGGGCTCGTATCAAAACGGGTTCCGTTGAACAGGGCTTGCTGCAGCGCCTCAATCTGCGTGTCGAATGCGGCTATATTGAAGTAGCCCCCATTGAAATTGATCTTGGCGCCGATCTCAAAGCTGTCAGCCGTTTCTTTTGGCGCCGACGAGTTTGGAATATTCGTCGGCTGGGCAATAAAGCCCTCTCCTTTCGAACCTCTAGAGAAGGACGCATAGATCATGTGATCATCGTTCAACTCGTATTGAAGGCCGATCGACCCATCCACTGACGTTTCGTCGATTTCCGGTGGGGAGCCCACGAGATCAGGAAACAGGAAAGTGGTGAAAAGCCCGGAACGGCTTGCAATCCGCATGTATTCAGCTGAACGTTTTTCATTTGTGACCCTAAGGCCGAGGCTGCCCGTCAGGCGGTCATTGAACTCATAATTGGCTTGCGAAAACAAAGAGTACGTATCTGTGGACTGGTCGTAATTATCCTGGTTGGCCCCAGCTATGGGAGACCCTCCGGCGATACCCGCAGCGAGGTCGGAATAGATGTCGTACTTGCGATGAATGTAGAAGTCTTCGTTTTGATAGTAGAGGCCGGCCAGCCAATTGAAGCGGTCGCCTGCTGGAGAAGCAATCCGCAATTCCTGGCTGAATTGCTCGTTGCCATTTTTGACGGGGTTCTGGTCTGCCCAAAGGCCTGGCCCGACATCAGTATCGAAGAAGCGCACCTGGTTATACTCAGCACCTGCCGTAACCGAGGTCAGCGTAAAATCACCGATGTCGTAATTCAGTGTAAGGATGGCCCGGCGGCCTGTCGTTCGATCCTTGATATCGCCGAAGATCGACCCTTGTACCTGATTTTTGTAGTTGAGCCGAGCTTCTGTTTGAATGCCTTCCAGCGCGCCCCTGGCCGCAAGGATACCCAGTGTGTCGGACGCGGCCTCCTCTGAACTTCCAATCATTTCGACTTCATAGTCATTGTAGGAGAAGATGGCATTGAAGCGGGCTGTAGGGGTCCAGACCGCCGTAAAGCGGCCAGCCAGGCTGTCGTTGCTCTGCTCGGTTCCGAGCGCGGTGTTTTTGACCGGGCCGGTCGCATTCATCGCCTGTCCAGCGAGCCGCAAGGACAAGGTATCGGATACCGGCAAGGTCACACCAACATCAACGATGCTGGATCCCAACTCCATCTCGTACTGTGTCGACAGGTCGTAGCTGAACTCGTGGCCAGGTTTGCGCGTGGTAAGGCTTATGGCACCGAGGCTGGTGTTCTTGGCCAGCAGAGCGGCCTGCGTGCCCTTGATCACCTCGAGTCGCTCAAGATCATAAAGTGGCTGATTATACTCACTCACACGACCAAGATATGTGCCATCAATAAACAGGGCGACCGATTGTTCAAAGGACTCAGACCCCCCTCCCGTACCAAGACCCCTGATCCGGAATGTCGGGATATTGTTAGCGTTCCGTGACACGGTCAGTCCCGAAGTGACGGCGGTGACCTGCTCGATTGTTACTACGGCCTTTGCGCGAAGGTCTTCTTCACTGACAGCAGTAACGCTCAATGGGACATCCTGCACGCTTTCCGCGCGTTTACGGGCTGTCACGACAACTTCCTTCATTACAGCCCGGTCGGAGTCTTCATCGCCATCCTGAGCCGTGGCAGCGGGCGTCAATATCGCGGCCAGCGCGATAGCGAAGACAGCTTTGCCTGTGATATTTCTCATTTATTTCCTCCCATATTCCTCAGCGGCGAACGTGGACGTGCGACCTTGAGCGCATAGCCAAGGGTTGGCGGCTAATGCCGCGCATTGGTGTTATCCGTTTTTCTATGAGGAGCGGCTGTGCCTTTGCTCCAATATATTTGTGGCTTGCGCTCTCGCATCGCCACAGGACTTGTCTTTAACTGAAACGGCTTCAGCCCCTGCCTTTGTTTATCTCAAGGGAGTGATGCCGAATTTGATAGTATGACTTTATGTCCCTCCCTTTTTCATACGCTGATATACTCATTAAGCCGTGAAATGCGCCCGCCACGAACGGTTGCGACAAGACAGATCGGTTTCGTGCTGCCCTGCTGCGAGGCACCGCGCATCCTGGTTGTAATGAGATGCTCTTGAACAAAACCAAGCTCCGTGCGGCTTCGCGAGACCACCCGAACTGAGACCCCATCGAGTGACAAGAACCAAAGCCGGGCTCGCTCGACCGCATCGTCTTTTGGTTGCGACTGCTGATCATGGCTATGCCAAACAAGCGCCTCATCAGTGTACAGGGCAGCAAGAGCTGCGGCATCGCGCTCCTCGATGGCTCTTGTGAACGCCTCTGCCACAAAGAGCGCGTCATCTGGGGTACGTTCAGCGGCGGCGCTCTTCATGACGCATCAGCCTTGCTGGAGCGAAGTGTTGGAATTTCTCCGATATCCATGCCCATCATGTTCCACAGGCTGGGAGTGAATTTGCCTTCGAGTTCCGGTGAAACGAAGCGGTACCAAGGCCTCTGCAGGATGAGGAATGATCGCACATAATAAGCAAACAGACCCGTTCTCGATTGATCCGTCGTCAGATTATCGCCCGTCTGATGCCAGGTCCGTCCATCTATTGCGAAGAAGGACCCTGCTGGGCATTCGATAGCCTTCTCATCGGGATAACCTCCCTCCGGGGCTGGTCCGTGGCTCTTGTGATTACTCCCGGGAACATAGACCGTTCCACCATTTTCGAATGTGAAATCATCTATGGCCCAGCCGATATTGATCGCAAAAGGGTATGGTGGCCACGGGGCCGGCACAAATCCCTGATCGGCATGCATATACATCCGCTGGGAGCCTGGGCCTGTGACATTCCCACTGAAATTTGACAGTCGAAAGTCTTCGCCCAGGGCATGCTCAACGAACGTCAATGCGAGCGGATTCTCGACCAGCGCACGGAAAGCCTCATGCTTGAGGACAAGATCTCGTATCCGAATATTTCGATCATCTGGATCATAGGAGAAGCCGGTCAACTGTTCGCCACGCGCCCTATCCGTGGCAATGACCTCTTCTACGGCGTCGCGAATGTCCTGAAGCTCCGCTGGCAGCAGGACATTGGTGACGATCGCGACACCCTCTTCATCAAAGGCGGAAAGCGCATCAGACAGATCAAAGGCTTTGGCGTTAAACATTATACTATTCCTGCTTTGCTTTTTTGTCGTCGCTTGCGTGCCAAAGAGGAGGAAGGCCATTCACCATGCCAAGCCCGCGAGTGCGATAGCCAAGCAGGACCTGAAGCTCTCTTGAGGCCATTTGAACAACAAGGGGATTCACCGACAGGAACATGTTTTCCTGAGTGCGGTAGATATTGGTCACATAGTTCGCGAACAGTCCGGCACGAGCCTGGTTCTTGCTTCTGTTTGCGCCCGTCTTGTGCCAGAGACGTCCTTCAAATGCGATCAGCGACCCAGCAGGCACAATCCCTTGAACGCCGGTCTGGCTCTGGTTTTCCCGGGTTGTTGGCGAACGCTTGAGGCGATGACTGCCGGGCACGAAATGTGTCGCCCCGTTTTCCAGCGTAAAATCATCGATAGCCCAGCCGATATTAAGGCTTATAGGCCGGTCCCAGGCGCCCGGTACAAAGAACTGATCGGCATGCAGCGCGCCTGCATCTCCGCCTGGATAAGCTATGTTGGCCGAGAAGCTGGACAAAAGGCAGGGCCAGCCAAGCACGGCCCGCAAGAGATGCAGCACTGTAGGATGCTCGGCGAGTTCAACAAAAACTGAGTTAAGGCTTAGCAGATTCCATATCCGATGGTTTTTGTCGTCATAGTCGAGTTCGAACTGGTCTATGTGGTCACGTGTCTCGTCATGCTGGGCGGCATCATAGACAGCGTGATGGGCTCTCTCCAGTTGCTGGGAGGATAGGACGTTCGCAATCAGGCAGATGCCGTGATTTCGAACGTCTGATGCTGCTTGTTCGAGTTCGTCAGGCCCGATCAATCGTGGCAAGTCGGCTGTCTGCATCTGCGGCATTGCGTACGCCCTCTCCCTGATCTGGCCCACTCTGCGCAACGCGCTGGTGAGCACTTGAGGAGAGGCATAGATTAAGCGACCGCATTAGTCAATTGCATTAATCGATCGCATTAATTGTGCTCGGGCATTTACTCCGAGGAGACGGGTGCCATCAGAAGGCCAACCGAAGTGTCGACAATATTCCGCCGTGCATCATCTTTGATCCAGACGCTTCCTTGCTCGTTTGGGTCAGCCAGGAAGGCTTCATATGCGCTAAGCGTCGCGAGCTGATACCATGCGAAAAATACGAGCCGCTGCCGCATTGTGTGCTCTGGAATGTCCGGAAGAAGCTGCGTGATCATCTGAAGTAAATAGTTGAACGAGGACATGTCGACGGAGTCCGCCAATCTGCGGACAGATTTACGACGCGTGCAGAACACGTTCATCAGAAACCTGGTCACTGTCGGGCTTGAATCGGAGTCTGTCCCCCATTCAGCTTCTTGCACAATGACTTCCACAACATCCCGAACCGTTCTTGGCCCCCCACGCGCTTCAAGCGCTTGCAACCGGGCCTCCCAACGCTGTGCGGCATACTTGAAAATGTCTGCCATCAGCTCACTGATGAGGTTCTCTTTGGATCCGAAATAGTAATTCAGCAGGCTGGAATTCCTTGCCTCGACTTCTTTCATGATGTCGCGCGTGCTCACCGCCTCGACGCCGCGTTCCGCAATTAATTTTCTGGCGGCAGACTTAATTCTGGTTCGCGTATCATCCTTATCTGAGGTGATGTTCGCGTCGTTAGAAGATGATTGGGCCATGGATTCTCCGGACCAGAGCAGCGGCTGATCCTTCATGAAAAAGAGACTCGGGACTTGCCTGAGTTTATCGTCACTCAATGTGAATGTGCTATCGAAATTACATAGTCATGGCACTGCCCAAGGACAGGACCAGTAAGGCATGCTTAGACACAATTGATTGAGCATTGCAAACCCGAAGGTTTAGGATGCTGAAAGTCTCTTCAGGAAGCTGTTACCATCACTTCCGAGATATCTATGACGTCGCAGCTTGTCAGTAATAAGGGGCATACTTACTGCGCCCATTGGCACGCCCTTTCCAATCAAGATGAAGTCATCGCAAAACAAATGTTTTCAACGACAACCGCTTCAACAGCGCGAATAACCACCATCGACAGTCAGCGTGGACGCCGTCATTCCACTGGAAAGGTCTGAGAGCAGGAATGCAATCGTGTGGGCGACCTCTTCCGGATCAAGAAGGCGCTGCATGGGCACCTCCGAGATCCAGCGCTCAATCATGTCAGGACGACGCGCTCGCGCCTTTGCGGTCAATTCCGTATCAATATGGCCGGGCTCGACAGCATTGACCCGGATACCCTCCCGTGCCCACTCGATACCAAGTCTTGCCGCAAGAAATGACATGCCCGCCTTTGACGTCGAGTACGACGCAACAACGAGCGGTATTGTGTTGATCGTCCCGGCAATCGACGAGACCATGACCACCGAACCTCCCCGCCCACGCATATTTCGCGCGAAGGCTTGCGCCGTGTAGAAAGCACCATCGAGATTGACCGCAAAGGTCTTGCGCCAATCCTCCGCAGACAAATCGAAGGAATTGCCAGGCCACGCACCCGCAGCATTGGCAACCACGCCCCACACAGGTCCAACCGCTTGCTCAATTCTGCCGGCCAAGATGTCGGTCGCCTGCGGGTCCGTCACATCCTGCTCGTAAAAGTGTACGCCCCCGTCAAATTCATCGGAAAGTGCCGCTATCGCCGCCCGCCCCTTCTCCGCGTCACGTCCGGTCAGCACAACGCGGCCACCATGCTTCAACAGGAACCGGGCCGTCGCTATGGCAATGCCACCATAGCCGCCCGTGATGACATGGATCTTTCCATCCAAACCTTGCAAAGCTTTCTCCCCTTTTTTTGCGCACAATAATGCGATCGTTCAAAAGCTCAACTTATAAAAAACAAATGTTTTAATCGACATCGCTCGCACAGATATACACAATGGGCGTATCCATAAATTCAGGGCAAACACACTACGGGCATTGTCAGCGCAACAAAGCCAATTGAGCGGGTCGGCTATCCTGGCAAACGTCGCTTCATGTCCCGAAATCCCTTCCACGGTATTGTCAGAAGAACTTTGCTTGAGAACGGATAGCGCGCCGCTCTACTCTTTGCGGCATGAGCAAGTCGCCCTTCCGCTATTTCAAAACGTCGCCCGCGATCATCCAGCGAGCGATGCTGAGGTTCAGGCGGATGTCGAACCTTCAGAAATTCATCTCCACCCACGCCGCCCTCCAAGAATGGCGACGGCTTCTGGCCGTCTAAACCTGCTTATTCGCCGGTTCGCAGAGACTAGTTTGCATTAGTCTGACAACACCGCCACGCAGTCCCTGATTTGAAGACCAGATCTCGGAATTCGCGAAATCGCCCGCCACTGGCGGGCATTTTCTTGGGCTCCGGTCTCTGTTTTAGCCGAAGTCCCTACCCCGCCAGTTTCGCCAGATCTCTTAGTGTTCAATCTAGAGGCGGCCCCATCGGTTGAAGTGCTGCAGACTGAGTCCTGCGAGACGCCATTCATCGAAGATGGCAAAATGCGGTGTATGAGAAAGAGATCGACGGCCTTGTCTCCGCCTCACACCGGCCGGCGGCTTCGAAGTTGCCCCTCACCTGCCCGTCATTACTTCTATACATCTCCCGAGATCATCGTCAGCAAATGACGCTGCAGATGGCAATCCAAGTACGCATTGAAGGATCAGCGACTTTTGTCATTCGAGCGAAAAATCTGGCGCAACCGTCGTGTGGGCTTGTCCAGCGCAACCCAAATCTATAATTATGATCATAATTATATTGCAAGGAAATGCGAAACTCATGACGGTTAATCTAGCACGGCTATACGATGTTGATGCGGTGGTCGCTGAACTGGCTCAACTCTTTGGCGACAAGCTGGACAGCAGCTCATCAACGCTGGAGGCCCACGGCAAGGATGAGTCGTGGCATGCCTGCGTCCCTCCAGATGCTGTGCTCTTCGCTGAAAGCACTGAGGACGTGTCAGAGGCCGTCAAGATCTGCGCCAGACACAATTGCCCCATCATTCCATTCGGGGCAGGCACGTCGCTGGAGGGTCACGTCTCGGCAGTTCATGGCGGCCTGAGTATCGACACCTCTAGAATGTGCACCATCAGAGAAGTCCTGAGCGAAGATTTGTGCGTGCGCGTTGATGCCGGCGTCACACGCGAGCAACTGAATGTGTTTCTGCGAGATCAAGGACTGTTCTTTCCAATCGACCCGGGCGCGAATGCAACGCTGGGCGGCATGGCGGCGACCCGTGCATCCGGGACCAATGCGGTACGCTACGGCACAATGGCGGACAATGTTCTCGAACTGACGGTCGTTCTAGCCGACGGGAGCGTCATCAGGACCGGACATCGGGCACGCAAATCTGCGGCAGGCTACGACCTCACCCGGATGTTCGTTGGGTCGGAAGGGACACTTGGCATTATAACGGAACTGACGCTCAGACTTTATGGAATTCCGGAGCAGATTGCGCTCGGCGTAATGCCCTTCAACTCCATTGCAGACGCCACCAACACAGTGATCATGGCGATACAGATGGGGATTGCCGTCGCCCGGATAGAGCTTCTTGATGAAGTTCAGGTGGCCGCCAGCAACAGCTATTCAAACCTGTCGCTGCCTGAGACGCCCATGCTGTTCGTCGAATTTCATGGAAGCGAGGCCGTCGTGAACGACCAGATCTCGACATTCAAAGAGCTGGCGGGCGATTTTGGCGCCGGTCAGTTCGAATGGGCGCTGCAGGCAGAAGAGAGGCGCAAGCTCGAAACGGCGCGCCATTATGCGCTCTACGCTGCCCGCGCCTTGAGCCCTGGAAAACAGGTTCTCGTCACAGATGTGTGCGTCCCCATTTCCCGCCTTGCCGACGCGGTCGTTGAGACAAAAGCCGATCTGGAGACCTCCGGCCTGGTTGCCCCGCTCGTTGGACATGTCGGTGACGGCAACTTCCACCTCTTTCTGCTCGTCGATCCGGACGATAGTAAGGAGTTGGAGCGCGCTCACGCACTCCATGACCGGCTTGTCGAACGCGCAATCTCGATGGGCGGAACCTGCACCGGCGAGCACGGCATCGGCACGGGCAAACAGAAATTTCTAGAGCTGGAACATGCCAGCGGCTTACCAGCAATGCGGGCCATCAAACAGGCGCTAGACCCCGCCAACATCTTCAATCCTGGGAAAATCTTCTCAATTTGAAGCGTTGCGCCTTCCAAAATCAGACCAGGACACAATTTTGGAAATTTCCCGCGGATACTCTTCGCGCATAGTTGCCAGGAACTGGCGCTCAAGCAATTGCATGGCCTGAAAAGCCTCTTCCGGATCGCCTTTGGCAACCGCATCCCTGACAGTCTGCAGGTTGCGAAGCGCTCTCTCCCTTTGGCGCTCGTTTGGCCTTATGCCCGCCGTCCAAGTAATGTTCCGCAGTGCGGGAGACAGGAATACGAAAAACGCATTGCGCGTGGAGCGGGCAAGAACGTCCCAGAGATCCATGTAGACCGCATAATAGGCCTCATAATTGCCTAGAGAGTCCTCCATCTCGGCCAGCAATTCGTCCATGGCTTCAATGTCAGCCTCTGTCGCGTGGGCAGCTGCCATGGCCGCCATACCCGGCTCAATCGACCCGCGAGCTTCAATCAGGGACTCGATGGTCGCATCCGAGAACTGCAGTAGCAAGGCGATTGTTGACGCGAGATTGTCTGCGGTCGGATCGGCGACAAAATGCCCGCCCTTTGGCCCCGGGCGGATCTCAATGACGCCTTGTATCTGCAAATGGCGCAACGCCTCGCGCAGTGTGCCGCGCGCAACCTGATACCGTTCGATCGCTTCCGCCTCTGACAGGTATTTCTCCCCGGCCATCAGTTTCTCTTCCTGGATGTGCTTGGCAATTTCGCGAGCAACACGCAGCGCCCCCTTCTCCTTGGTCACTTTTCGGCGCGTCCGGGATCTGGAAGGAGTAGGCGCTTGGCGCGCTGATGTCTGATCAGTCAAAATTTTGCTCATTGCTGGCCACGTTGCAGTGTCACACTCTAACGCGATATAAGGTTTGAAGACCCTTATAACAGATAGAGATTCCTGCATATCGTTCACAGTGTCACAGCACTTCTGCAAGCTCTAAATCGAGGTCCGGGTTTTTCATGTCCTCACGCAGGAACCGCGCCGACCACCAGTAATGGAAGGCAGCCCAGCAAGAGATCGGCGCAATACACAGCAAGGCCGTTCGAAGCGAATTTCCGCCATATACGTCACGAATGAAGTCGCTGAGACCACCAATAATAATCGGCCCGACACCGAGCCCCAAAATATTGTAGACCAACAACAAAACGGCTGCAGCGGTCGACCGAATTGCTTTCGGCGCCAGTCCCTGCACCATTGAATATGTGGGACCAAGCCACATGCCAGACAAAAAACTCGGCAACGCATAAGCCGCTAGCGCAAAGACCTTGTTGTCGATCAGGAAGAAGATGAGCATGCCAGGCAGGGCAAGGAGCTTGGCGAGAGCTGGTATCCACGCATTCCAGCGCTGGTCGCGTCTGGCAAGCCGGTCGGCAACCCAGCCCCCAAAAATCACCCCCGAACTGGCAAACACCCCAGTGATGACTGCCAGGGCCGTCCCAACTTCGAGAGTGGTCATGTCGTGGGTCCGGATAAGGAAGGACGGGACAAAGGTAATCGTGCCAGACGCAACCATCGCCGACAGAGCGGCTGCGACCATCACATGGCGCAAGCTACGACTGCGCCAGATACGAAGCGCGGCATCTACAAGGTTTTGCTTTGGCGCGGTCTGGCTTTGCACCTGCTCAACGGACCGCCTCGGCTCTTTTACCGTCAACCTGAACAGAATTGCGACGAACAGGCCGGGCAGCCCCACCGCGAGCAATGCTACCCGCCAGCCGAACGCCTCACCCAGCCAGCCCCCAAGGTAAAAGCCGCCCGCCAGCCCCACGGTTGCACCCGACGCATAAATACCGAGCGCCGTCGCTCTTTTGGACGCCGGAAATAGATCACTTATAAGGGAATGGGCAGGTGGACTGCACCCTCCCTCTCCGAGGCCAACACCAGCCCTGGCCAGCATGAGCTGAATCGCCGATCCGGCCATGCCGCACAGGGCCGTCATGGCGCTCCACACCGTCAATGAAATGGAGATAATCGTAATCCGGTCACCCCGATCTGCCAGTCGTGAAATCCACACCCCCGCAATCGCGTAGACCGCCGAAAATGCAAAGCCTGACAACAGTCCCAGCTGCCAGTCGAGCAGATCGAATTCAGCGCGAATCTGCTCCAGAAGCATGTTGATGATGTTCCTGTCGATGTTCGCCAGGACAAAGGTAATCGTGAGTATCGCAAGCACGTATTTCGGGCGCGGATCCGCACCCCTAAAAGCACTATTCAAAACTTCCTCCCACGGAATTGACAGATATTATTTTTGAAGATACTCAAAAAAAGTATCATAAATAGCAAGTCCATTTTTCAACAGATTAAGGACAGCCGATACCGCAACGTGTCGACGCGGCCAGACGAAATAATTCGCGGCCAGATCGACTGCATAGAAAACGCGATGGGGAGGAACATGTCGCTACATCAAATTGCCAAACAACCGGATACTGCACGCGAGTATTCCAGGATTAATTTCGCCGCACGGCTTGCAGGTGCGAGCATGATCGCACTGATCACGGCGTCACCTCTGGCGCTCGCTCAGGACGCAACGAGCGCAGACGACGAGTACAAACTAAACACCGTTCAGGTGACCGCCGAAAAGCGTGAGGAGAGCATTCTCGACGTTCCGGTTACTGTGCAGGCTGTTACAGGTGATGTTCTGCAGGATCAGGGAATCGCGAACCTGGAAGGGCTGAAGGACCTTGTCCCCGGCTTGCATATCGGCACTGCGGGCCTCAGCGAACAGATTTACGTTCGCGGCATCGGCTCCGGCTCCAATCAAGGCTTCGAACAGTCAACAGGCATCTATCTCGACGGCGTATACTTCACAGTTGCGCGACTTTCACGGTTGTCGTTTCTCGACACCGAGCGGGTTGAAGTGCTGAAAGGGCCACAAAGCACGCTATTCGGCAAAGGCACGATCGCCGGCGCCGTGAACATCATTTCTGCCCGTCCGGAAAACGAGTTTGGCGGCGCGATGAACCTTACCTACAATCTGGATGACACCGATCAAAGGAGCCTTGAAGGCTACGTGACCGGGCCTGTCGCCGACAATCTCTACTTCCGGCTCGCGGCGAAAGCCTCCGAACAGGACGGGTTCTTCTACAATACCAATCGCGACCGTCAGGATCCTTCCTCAAATGACTTCTCGGTCCGCTTGAGCCTGGAAGCCGACCTTACAGACCGTCTCAACGTCCTCTTCACGGCTCAGTCCACAGAAGCCGACAGCGATGGTCGCACGCAGCAGGTTTCGTTTGTCGACGACCCTACTGATCCGCGGTTTCCACGTCTGCAGAGCTTCATTGACCTCGTCCGTGCAGCGGACCCCAATGCCGATTTCTCTGTTGATGATCGACGCTCGACAGGAGGCACAGGCCTTTATGGAGATGAAACCGGGCACGACGAAGCCAAGACATTCACACTCTTGGGAACGTATGATTTCGGCCCTGTCCGACTGACGTCTGTAACCGGTTACATTGATGCCGATTGGATCGAACATATCGATGCAGACACGACCCCGCTTTCGGTAGTGACGACAATTCTCGGTCAGGAAGTTGAGCAGTTCAGCCAGGAATTCCGGCTGGAGCCGAGCGATGCCGGGCGCTTCGACTATATCGTTGGCGCCTACTACGAAAACTCAATTATACAGACCTCTCCCAACACATTCTCGGGACTTCGATTCACGGATTTTGGACTGCCGTTCGATGGCCTGTCCTGCAATAACGCGAAATTGACAGATAACAGCCTTGGTATCTTTGGACAGGGCACCCTGGACATTTCGGACAAATTGCGTGTCACGGCCGGCGCGCGCTATCAGGAGAGCAACAAACGGCTCGCCAAATCACACTTCGTGACAGACGCGGGAACAGATGGCTGCGGCGCCGCGTCACAAGACCCTGTCCAGCTTGCCTTGTTCGCAGCCATTGGCCGCGAGAACTACGCGGTAAAATCAGAGCGCAGTGATAATT
The DNA here is from genome assembly GCF_002088935.1 of Henriciella litoralis. Taxonomy (NCBI): domain Bacteria; kingdom Pseudomonadati; phylum Pseudomonadota; class Alphaproteobacteria; order Hyphomonadales; family Hyphomonadaceae; genus Henriciella; species Henriciella litoralis. The sequence goes on along the minus strand of NZ_NCSS01000006.1, from coordinate 2,998,473 downwards.
CCTTTTCGCCGATGATTGCTGTCGAGTATGACATCTCTCCTGAAGGGATGGTCTATTTCTCGTACCGAACTGGTTTCAAGTCCGGTAGCTTCGATGTTGGCCAGACGGCGCCTGATCCTGCGAACCTTCAGTTCGAGGGGGAAGAAGCCAAGTCTTACGAAATTGGCTACAAGTCCAAATTGCTGAATGACCGCGCGGAGATTTCGGTCGCAGCCTTCAACAACACCTTCGAGGATCTGCAAGTCTCAGCATTCAACGGATCGACATTCACCGTTGGCAATGCCGCTGAAGCAACGAGCCGGGGGATTGAAGTAGAAGGCCGTTACCTTGTCGTTCCGTCAACAACACTCAGCGCCAATGCGCTTTATCTCGACGCTAAATATGACAGCTTTCCCGGTGCAGCCTGCTATGCTGGCCAGACGGCACAGACCGGTTGCGTCGGCGGCGCGCAGGACCTCGCCGGAGCGCGGCTTCAATACGCACCGGAATGGTCAGGATCGTTCAATGTGGACTGGAGGGACAATATCTCGCCTCGCTTCGAAGGCCTGGTGAACCTGTCTCTCAACTATGTCGGTGACCAGTTCGTTTCTCCCGATGGAAATCCCGTCCAAGAGACGGACGCCTATACGAAAGTGGACTTGCGCCTGGGCGTCGCGCCGATCGATCAAAACTGGGAAGTGGCGATTATAGGCCGTAACCTCACCGATGAGATCGTTGGCAATTTCGGGTACAATATTCCGCTCGTTGCAGGGGCCTACGTACAGGGCACTGATCCTGGCCGCACGTTTGCTGTCCAATTGAAGGCCAGCTTCTAAACAAACCTAGCCCTCCCGGAATACAAACTGAAACCGCCTGCCAGATCGTCTCTGGCAGGCGGTTTTTCGTACGAGCGAGAGTTAAATTGCTCTGGCACGGCGACAAAGCTCGCCAGGACAGACTTACAGTCCAGTTTTCACGATCAGTCGTTTGATCGAAACTGCCTGGTTCGTCTGCAGGTACTCAGGCTCCTTGACGATTTCCATCGTCTTGAAGCGCTGAATGAACTCGAGAATTGCCGTGCGTATCTGCAGGCGCGCCAGCATGTTTCCAGCGCACATATGTTCCCCAATGCCAAAGGCGAGATGCGATTTGGCGTTCGGTCTTTGAATGTCGAATTTATACGGGTCTTCGAAGACGGACTCATCGCGATTGGCCGCTGAGTACCACATCACAACTTTCTCGCCCTTGGCGATTTTCTGTCCGCTAAGCTCGGTGTCATCAAGAGCGGTCCGTCGGAAGACCGGCACAACCGTGCTGTACCGAAGGATTTCCTCGACAGCATTGTTGATCAGGTCCGGATTTGACCGAAGCAGCTCCAGTTGCTCAGGGTGTTTGTAGAGGAGCATCAAGCCTTCTGTGGTCGTGTTGCGAGTGGTTCTGTGCCCGGCAACGACCATAAGGGTGAACAGGCCTTCCATGGAGCCGGGGCGCAGCTTGCCACCTTCCTGTTTGGAATATTCCTTGATGGCCGCGCTCAGAAGGTCATTGCCAGGCTCTTCCTTCTTCTTGTTGAGCAGGTCCCAGCCATATTTATAGATTTTTGCGTGGAGCCCGGCTGCTGCTTCGGCATATTCGGGGTCTCCCGAACCGGCGAGCGTGTCCCCCCATTCCACGATGGTTTCGCGATCTTCCGGCGGCACACCCAGCAAGTGGCAGAGCGTCACGCCGGGCGTAATAGCTGAAAAGCGACTGACGAGATCAAATGGCTCGTCCGCCTTCAGCTCGCCGACGAGTTCGCCAACTTTCTGTCGAATGATCGGGTCAATGCGCTTGACCGCCGGCCCGCCGAGATAGGGCATAATCAGCGCCCGATAGTCCTTGTGTTCAGGCGGGTCCATCTGGACCATGTTAGCCATGTAAATGGCATGCTCCTCTGGGGTCATATCCCACCCAGATGTCTCGAAGGAAAGCAGCGCACCTGCCCCAACAGCGGATGAAAATAGCCCGGGATTCTGCGAAACGTATCTGATGTCTTCGTGTCGCGTGAGCACCCAGAACCCCGGCTCATACGGCTTGTTTTCCGGATGCCAGAAAATCGGCGCAGCGTCGCTAAGTCGTTTGACATCCTCCATGGGCGCCCCATCGAGGTAGGCGTCCTCCGCCGTCAGGTCGATCTGAAGGTCAACAGGGAACACCGGCGCATGAACGGGCCCCGGTTCAGTTCTCTGGTTCTCATACGGGTCGATCCGGTCAGCTTCTTTTATTTGCATGTCACTCCCTACCTCTTGTTTGCGGCGTTAATTTATTTATTATAAGGAATTAGTCGCGCCGTCAATTTGGAGGAATGAATGTCAAAGACCGCAACGCGTTTGCTGCACACCATGATCCGCGTGAAGGATCTTGAGAAATCGATCCAATTCTACGGAGAGAATTTCGGTCTGGACCTGATCCGGAAGCGCGATTTCCCCGATGCCGAGTTCACGCTCGCCTATCTTGGTGCTGAAGAAGAAGAAAAAGGAAATGTGTTGGAGCTGACCTACAACTGGCACCAGGAGGAGGATTACTCGCACGGCTCAGGTTATGGCCACATCGCATTCGGCTGCGAGGATCTCTATGCCTTTGTTGAGGTCATGAAAGCGAAAGGTGTGACGGTCACACGAGAGCCCGGCCCGATGCTGGGCACAGAGATCGAAATGGCATTCGTCGAGGATCCGGACGGATACAAGATCGAGCTGCTTCAGCTTCCGTTTCCGGCCCCCGCCTAGTCGGAGGCCGCCCCCTCATAATCAATCACTTCGTGGCAGCCGGCCTTGGTCTCATCATTGGCCAGCCGGACTGCTGCGTCGGCCACCTGTTCCGCGGTCAGCATCTCGCCTGATTTCACCCGGTCCTGCAGCCAGCCAGCGACCTTTCCGCCAGCGCCAGTCTTTTCAAGGAATGGTGTATTCACCATGCCTGGACAGATCGCGTTGATACGGATGTTGTGTGACTCTTTCAGGCTGGCATTGCACGCCGTAAAGTGGATAACGGCCGCCTTGGATGCGCCATAGACCGCCCCACTCAGATAGGCGTTCAGGCCACTGGTTGACGCGATATTGAGGATGCTTCCGCCAGTCTTTTCCATCAGGCCGATCGCCTTTTGCGTGACGAACATCAGCCCAATCAGATTGACCGAAACGACCGCTCGCATCCGCGCTGGTGACACCTCCGGCCAGGCGGGAGACCCGGTTTGAATGCCAGCGCAATTGTAGACCGTATGAATGGCTTCGTGACGAGATAAAATCTGATCGAACACAGCGTCCACGGCCGCATCGTCGGTGATATCCAGCGCGTGAATTTCCACGCGGCAGCCTTCAATCGTCGCCGCCGTTTCCTCCATTCCAGTGCGATCCAGATCCAGATCCAGAAGAATAATGGTTTCTGCGCCACCGTCCGCAACCTTTTGCGCGATTGCGCGACCAATACCCGATCCGCCTCCAGTGACGATTACATTTTGTTTTTTCACGTTTCGAACTCCCACTTGTTGTGGCCCGACTATAATTCATGATAAGGAATTGAAAAGCCTATTACATGGAGGAAGAATATGAGTGCCGACGGAACCCACCAGGTTGACGCAGAGCTCGGGACCGAGCGGATCGACCCTGAACGCTACACCTCGAAAGAAGCGCTCAAAGCGGAACTGGAACACGTTTTCGGCCGCGCCTGGCTGATGGCCTGCCCGCTCGCCTATCTAAGGTCGCCCGGCGACGCCTACCCTATCCAGATCGGTCAGGAGCCCATCGTCATTGTGCACTCTGATGATGGCGAAATCCGCGCTTTCTATAATGTCTGCCGGCATCGCGGACGGCAGATCGTGACGCGCCCACGCAATATCAAATCGCTTTTCTGCTGGTTTCACGGCTTCGAATGGAATCTAAATGGCTCGGTCAAAAACATTCCTGACCGCGAGGATTTCGGCAACTACACCAATGATGAAGATCTCGTTCTTCCATCGATTCAGTGTGAAATCTGGGGTGGGTTTGCATGGATCAACATGGACCCCGAAGCCCCGCCACTCAAAGAGTTCCTAGGTGAAGTCCTCCCGGAGTTTGAGCGCTACAAGCTCGAAGAGTATGACCTCGTTGAAGAAACCATCGTAGAATGGGATTGCAACTGGAAGATCGGGGCGGATGCCTTTCAGGAAGGCTATCACGGCCCGATCACGCACCCGCAGCTTCAGTTTGTTCTCGAAGACAGCCCGGACATGCAGATCGATCTGTTCGAGCTTCATAATCGCGGGATCTACATCATGGGCGCGCCGTGCAAGCGGCTGAGCGATGATGAGCGCCGCGAAGCAAATCCAATTCTGCGCGCGATTGCTGAGTCAGAAGGCGTGAACCCGGATGACTATGTCGGCAAGCTGGATGAGATGCGCCTCGCCATTCAGGAAGCGCGCCGCGCCAATTTGTCAGCTCGAGGGTGCGATGTGTCCAAACTGACAGACGACCAGATGACGGATGACCATCACTACTTCATCTTTCCGAACATCACCGTGAACACGTTTGCGGACAAATTTTCGGTCTTTCGCTACATGCCGGACCCGCTTGATCCGGCCAAAATGGTCTTCTGGGTCCAGCAATTTGAGCGGCGCGGCCCGAATGAAGAGCCCGCGCCTCTGCCAGAGATCACCTATGGCAAGGGTCGCGAGTTCAAGTTCGATAATGAGGTCTACAATCAGGACGCCAACAATGTGCCCTGGGTCCAGCAAGGCGTGTATTCAAAGTCCTTCAAGGGCATGCTGTTCAATCACCAGGAACGGCGCCTGCGCCATTTCTACCACGTTCTTGATCAGTATCTTGATGGCCGCCGTTAGGTTCATCGGTCTAATTCAATACAGGAAACGCCATGGATCTTTCACTTGATGGAAAGATAATTCTTGTCGCCGGTGCCAGTCGTGGCATCGGTCTCGGAATTGTTGAAAGCTGCCTCAACGAAGGCGCACACCTTGTCATGACGGCCCGCGGGGTCGAAAAGCTCAAATCAGAGCATGATCGGCTTGCCGATATCTTCGGAAGCGACAAGCTTTCAATGTTTGCCGGGGACATGTGTGACAGCGAAACTGTCGAACGCATTATCGACAGCGTGGAAACCGACATTGGGCCTATCTTTGGCGCCGTTGCGAATGTTGGCCTTCACCCCTGCCCGCCCGGGTTCGAGGTTGATGACGAAACCTGGTCGGCTGGCATGAATCAAAACCTGGATTCCGGGTTCTGTTTCGCCCGTTCGGTGCTGCGAAGGCAGGTAGAACGGCAAGAAGGCTCGCTGCTCTTCATCAGTTCGATTGCGGGGATCGGCGCACTTGGCACCGTTCTGACCTATGGAACCGCAAAGGCAGCGATGAACCATCTCGCCAAGGAGCTCGCCCGTCTGGTCGGCAAGTCGAATGTCCGGGTCAATGCTCTGGCACCAGGTAACATTATCTTTCCGGACGGCACTTGGCAGGAGCGGATGGATGGCGATCGCAAGGATGCGTGGACACGGTGGATCAACCGTGAAGTTCCAATGCAACGCTTCGGCACGCCTGAGGAGATCGGCTCGGTTGCAGCGTTTCTGCTAAGCCCGCGCGCAAGCTTTCTGACCGGCGCGATCATCCCTGTCGATGGCGGGCAAACGCGGTAACTGACGTCTATGGTCACAGATTCGATTGCAGAGCTGGCAATGCCCGTGCGCAACTGAACATTTCGGATACGAGTTTGCATGAGTCTGACAACACCACACTGAGCGTTCGGATAACAGAGACGGGTATTGTCACACGAATGCGAAGGGCTCTGTAGACCGCATCGCCGAGGCACGGTAGCCAACCCAATGGCAATCACTTTTCTCCTGGGAGGGGCGCGATCTGGCAAGAGCCGGCGGGCGCAAGAACTAGCCGAGCAGGTCTCGCCCGACCGTACCTTTATTGCGACTGCTGAGGCGCTCGATGATGAGATGGGACGCAGAATTGCCCGGCATCAGGCAGACCGAGGGACCGGTTGGCAAACCGTCGAAGCGCCACTCGATCTGGTTGCGGCGCTTGGCAGCGCCCCCCTTGAAGACGCAATCCTTGTCGATTGCCTGACCCTGTGGCTATCCAATTTGATGCATCATGAGCGGGATGTGGATGCCGAAAGCGAGAGCCTCTGTGCGGCCCTTGAGATGATGACGCAGCCAGTGTTCCTCGTTTCCAACGAAGTCGGGCTTGGACTAGTACCTGAAACCAAGCTCGGCCGGGCCTTCCGGGATGCGCAGGGGCGGCTCAATCAGCGTGTTGCCTCGGTCTGCGACGTGGTCGAATTCGTGGCTGCCGGCTTGCCGCTGCGCCTCAAGGGCTGAGAGCGGCCACCAGGCGGTCTTCGGACTCTGCGTTCTCTGGAAGACCGATCCGGACGAGCCGGTCAGTCCAGGCGAACCGGCGCACATAGATCCCCGCCTGGGCAAGCTTTTCCCAAAAGGCGCTCGCATTGTCTGTCTCGACAAGACGAAAGAGGTCCGTTCCGCCGACGACCTTGATGTCTCGTGATCGAAGAATGGTGTCCAGACGCCACCTGGCTTCGGCAAGTTTGTGACGGGTGCCGTCTTGCCAGGCCTGGTCGTTGCAGGCTTGAGCGCCGATGTGGAGAGCTGGACCCGATACTGGCCAAATGCCGAGCAGATTTCGCATTGCTGCGCGAACAGGTTCAGGCGCCAATACCGCCCCGAGCCGAAGGCCTGCCAAGCCGAAGAACTTGCCGAAGGAGCGCAAGATGATCAGCCCGTCTGCCCCACCAGAAGGCGCGAGGCTCAAGCCGGGCTCAAGATCGGCATAGGCTTCGTCGACGATAAGCCATCCGCCCCGATCAGCTAGATTGCCAGCTGTCTTCAACAGGACGTCGGGCTCGAAGTGGCGCCCATCCGGATTGTTGGGATTGCAGATAACAATGGCATCGACCTGGCCGCCTATGTGTAGTGGATCGGAGGTTTCGATAACCTCGATATCGGCCCGGCGCCATGCAGCTACATGATCGCCATAGGTTGGAGACAGGATGGCTATTGTCTTCGGACTGATCAGAAGCGGCAGCAGGCGGATCAACAGTTCGCTGCCCGGAGCAAGCACGAAACTCTCTGCTGGCGCCTGCAGGCTTCCAGCGATGGCATGGCGGCATGCCTCATAGGCGTCGTGGGTTGGCAGGTGGCGAAAGGACGCGTTCGGAATGGCGCCAATCGGATAGGCCCAGGGGTTGATCCCGGTCGACAGGTCGATCCATGGCTCGGGCGCATTTGGGAAGGCCGCGCGCATCCGGTCAAGCGCGCCGCCGTGGAGTAGATCCTGTGTCACAAGCCCTCCTGCATCAGGGCAAAGCCAGTCAACAGCAGCGCAGCCCCCATCAGTGCGAGGATGTAGAGGCGTAACGCTCGCCTAATATCTACGCTACCGGGGTCACGCGCATCTGGATTGAGCCACGGCTCTTCGCTGCGCCTGTCGCCGTAGAGACGCGGACCTGAAAGACGAACCCCAAGAGCGCCCGCCATCGCCGCTTCCGGCCAGCCAGCATTTGGGGAGCGATGTCTCTTGGCATCTCGAACCATGATACGGTGCGCTGAAAGCTCTGCTGAGGCGATGCCAATGAGTAGCCCTGTCAATCGCGCAGGTACGATGTTGGCGACATCGTCGAGGCGTGCGGCAAAGCCCCCAAAGGCTGCGTGACGCTCGTTTCGATGACCGATGACCGAATCCAGAGTGTTTATGGCTTTGTAGGCGGCAATGCCCGGAAGGCCGAAGATCGCGCCCCAGAACAGCGGGGCGATGACACCATCAGACGCATTCTCGGCAAGGCTTTCAATCGAGGCGCGCGCAATGCCTGCCTTATCCAGTTGCGCAGGATCGCGGCCCACGATGAGCGACACCGCCTTTCGCGCCGCGCACAGGTCGCTGGCTAACAGCGGCGCCGCGACACTTGCGACATGCTGGTAGAGGCTACGAGACGCGAGCAGACTGGACGCAATCGCTGCCTGAATCGCGAAACCCATCCAGCTGTCAGAAAGGGCATGCGCAACCAGAAGAGCCAATGCTGTGGCAAGCGCTATAGCCAACAGGCTGGCCAGCGCGCCACATAAGTACCGGACCCAATGCGGAAAGCCCGGCCTGTTGAGGCCCCTTTCGAACCAGCCAATCAGCGCACCAAACCAGACAACCGGGTGGCGCACGCGCCGGTAGAGCCAGCCTGGCCAGCCAAAAGCTGCCTCGATTGCCCAGGCAGCCAGCATGAGCAGCGCGGCCGTCACGCTGACGCCGGTCGCCAGCCCGGCTGCTGGGCCATCGCAAAGATACCGTCAGTGTCAACGCTCGCTTCAACCCCATCTGCCAGCTCGTCGAGTGCGCCCTCAATAGACGCCGCATAGCTGAACCCGGCATCGGCTATGCCGTCAGCGCGCCCCAGCCATTCGCGGCGAAAAACATCGCTCGAGAAAGCACCATGCAGATAGGTGCCCTCGATGTGCCCAGTCGCCGACCGCGCACCATCGGGCGCGCCTGACAGGTCGAACATGGGGCGTCCCGTATCCGGACCGCTTGTTTGCCCGGTGTGGATTTCGTAGCCATTCACTGGCGCCGAGGTTTGAGCGCAACGAGCGGTCGCGGGCGCGACCTGTTTGTGACTCGTCATCCTCGTTTCGACGTCAAGCAAGCCAAGACCGGGCGCCTCTCCGGTTTCACCATCTACGCCGTTCGGGTCGGCAATATGGTTGCCGAGCATTTGATAACCACCGCAAATACCCAGCACACGGCCGCCGGCACGGGCGTGGGCGATGATGTCGTGGTCCCAGCCCTGCTCACGCAGAAAGGCGAGATCACCAAGTGTGGACTTCGTGCCGAACAGGATAATGATGTCGACGTCGCGAGGAATCGGTTTGCCTGGCCGCACCCATTCGAACTCCACCCCGGCTTCCTGCCTAAGAGGATCGGCATCGTCGAAATTCGCCATGCGCGACAGCATCGGCGCGGCGATTTTCAGTTTGCCGCCCGAGGTCCTGACAGCCTGCTCCAGTGCGACGGCATCTTCTGCTGGAAGGTGAGCCGTGGCGCTCAGCCATGGGATCACGCCAAAACAGGGCCAACCGGTCTTCTCCTCGATCGCCTGAACGCCATCCTCGAAAAGCTCTGGGTCGCCCCTGAACTTGTTGACCAGAAAACCTGTGATCATGGCAGCATCGGCCGGGTCCAGCACGACTTTCGTACCGACGAGGCTCGCAATGACACCGCCCTTGTCGATATCGCCGATGAGGCAGACAGGGACGCCCGCTCGACGGGCAAACCCCATATTGGCAATGTCGCGCGCACGCAGATTTACCTCCGCAGGGCTCCCAGCCCCTTCAACAATCACAAGGTCATGGGCAGCCGTGAGTCGCTCAAAGCTTTCCATAACCCGATCCATCAGGTCGCCGCGGTGCGCCATATAATGGGCAGCGTCCATCGCCGCGATGGCCTTACCATGCACGACGAGCTGCGCGCGTCTGTCCGTCTCGGGCTTGAGCAGAACCGGATTGAAATCGACATGCGGGTCGAGGCCACAAGCAAGTGCCTGGAGCGCCTGGGCGCGGCCAATCTCGCCGCCGAATGCGCAGGCGGCCGCATTGTTGGACATGTTCTGCGGCTTGAACGGGGCAACGCTGAGGCCATGGCGCTTGGCGATTCGGCATAGCGCGGCTGTAAGGATCGACTTGCCGACATCAGAACCGGTGCCCTGGAGCATCAAGACTTTTGCCGTCATATGGTGCCTTCGATCTCCACCGACCGCCCATCTATCCGAGCTCGCACACCATAGACTTCAGCCATGCGCTCAGCTGTCAGCGTTTCCTCTGGTGAGCCGTCCGCCACGATTTCCGCTTGCTTCATCCAGACCATCCGGTCTGCATATCGTGCCGCCAGCGGAATGTCGTGCAACACGACGAGTGCGCCGCCGCCATTGTCGACGAACTGGCGCACCATATCCATGATCCTGAACTGGTGGCGAGGATCGAGTGCGGCCACCGGCTCATCAGCGACCAGAAGCGGCGCCTCGGCGGCAAAGGCGCGCGCGCAGTGAACCCGGGCCAGCTCACCACCAGACAGCGTATTGGTCTGGCGCTCGGCAAAAGCACCGAGGTCGCAGATGTCGATCGCACGGTTGACGGCATCCGCATCAGCTGCGTTCAGCCGGCCGGGGGCTGCGCCATAGGCGAAACGCCCAAGGGCAACGACATCGCGGACCGTATTCGGCCAGGCGAGGGGGCGCTGTTGAGGCAGATAGGCGACCTTGCGCGCGCGCTGCATCGGAGAAAGGCGTTCGCTGTCCGTACCGTCCAGGTGCGCTTCACCACCCGCTCGCGTCTCGATCCCGAGTGCTGAACGCAGCAAACTTGTCTTGCCAGCACCGTTGGGCCCTAGCAACGCGACGAGCTCTCCCTTCGCAAGCGATAGATTGGCCTCGCGGACAAGCGTGGCCTTGCCGGCCATGACGGTCAGATTTCGAGTGACGAGTTCAGCCATTGAGCGCGCGCCTCTGCATTGCAATCCAGACAAAAGCCGGCGCCCCGATCAGGGCCGCAACCACGCCGAGTTTCAGCTCGTTGGAGGTCGGCAACAAGCGGACACCAATATCGGCGAGCACAAGGATAAGCCCGGCCAGCAAGGCGGAAGGGATGAGCGAGCGGGCCGGGTCATGCTTCACAAAGGGCCGGATGATGTGCGGCGCGACAATGCCAATAAATCCAATCGCGCCGGCCAGGGCGACCGCGCCGCCGGTCGCCAGCCCCGCGCCCAGAACGGTCAGGATACGCTGATTTCGCAGGTTCAGGCCCACCCCGCTGGCTGCTTCCTCACCAAGTGTCAGCGCGGAGAGGCCGCGGCGTGAGGCGAGCAGGATCGCCGCCCCAACGATCAGGAAAGGGGCTGCGAACCCCACTTCCTCAAAGCTGCGATTGGCGACCGAGCCCAGCATCCAGTTGATCATGTCCGACAGGGAGAAGGGGTTGGGCGCGAGGTTCATAAGCAAGCTCATCGCCGCGCCGGCGAAGCTGGAGAGGCCGACACCGATCAGAATAAGAGTAACGACTGAGCGGGTCCGGATTGCGGCAAGGGCAATCAAGGCCGTTGCGGCGAGCGCGCCTGCAATCGCAGAAATCGGCAGGACCCAGGGCGACAGCACAGCCAACCCGTAATAGAGGGAGAATGTCGCAAACAGGGACGCAGAGGCGGACACGCCCAGCACGCCCGGCTCAGCCAGCGGATTTCGAAGCAGCCCCTGCAGGGCGGCGCCGCTAATCCCCAGCGCGGCGCCGGTTATGAAGGCCGCGATCGCTCTCGGCAGACGAATCTGCCAGACGACGAGGCGGTCGCCAATCTCCGCTCCGCCAACGAAAGCGGCAAGAACACGCTCCGCAGGCAGCGGCGTGGAACCCAGCAGGCAGGCCACAAAGACGGCGAGGAGCGAGGCAGCAACCAGTCCCGGAACGAGGAAACGCTGGATCACGATGCGCCTCCCTCGGCGAGCGCTTCGATGGCATCGAGGATGAACCAGCCGCCACAGGCCGTCCATGCACCTTTGAGCGGGACGACGGTCAATTCGTCCATCTGACGTTCTGCAACCGGGTGCTTCATCGGACTCCAGGAATCGGGATGGTTTGTCTTCTGCTCGAAAAAGGCGGCTGCGATCACGTCCGGCCGCTCATAGGCCAGCCGTTCGAGCGGAATGGAGCGCCAGCCGGGCTGCTCCTCAAAATTCTCGAAGCCGGCTGAGACCAGCATTTCGTGCACCATGGCGCCGGGCCCCGTCGTGACACCGGCAGGCGTGAGATAGAGCGCCGTTTCGCCGTTGGTTCGCTTGTCGATTGCAGCAAGACGCGCCCTGAAGTCAGTTACGAGTTGGCGGCCGCGTTCGCTCTGGCCAAGGCCATCGGCCATGTGCTGGATCAGATTCGGTATGGAGCCGACTTCCTCACTGTCGACATTCGACGTCCAACCTACAGTCAGAACCGGGACGCCAGCGCGTTCAAAGAAAGCTTCAGCATTCGGTCCACCGCCATAGGCACGAACGACCAGATCGGGTTTCAGGATAAGAACGTCCTCCGCGATGGGCCGCACGGTTGGAACGCCCACCGCTTCTTCGCGCATGTAGGAAAAGTCCTTCACGGCATCGGGAGAGATCGCGAGAACCTGCTCCTCGTCGGCAAGTTTCAGGACATATTGGTCGGCGCAATAATCGAGACTGACGATCCGCATCGGGCGGTCGCCATCTTTGACCTGCGGCGTGGGAGGATCACCGCAGGCAGCAAGTCCGAACCCGATGAAAGAAAGGATCGCCAGTCTCGACATGAACTGCACCTAGTACCGCAGCCGCAGGCCGACCGAGCCTGAAAGGCCGGGCGTGCCGTAGCCAAGGATCTGCTGATAATCCTCGTCGAACAGATTCTCGACGCGGCCATAGAGCTCGACGCTTTCATTGAGTTCGTAGCGCCCTGTCAGGTCGACACGGGTCCAGCCGTCCAGTGTCGTGCCGTTTGTATTGGCTTCATCGCCATTGTAGCGAACCAGCACCGCCCCGGAGAACGGGCCTTCCGGATCGACAGCGAGCGAAACATTGCCAGAATGTTGCGGCAGGCGGGCCAGCTCATTACCGTCGCCGTCTTCGGCATCGATGTATGTGTAGTTGCCGTTCACGCTGAGCCAGTCATTCAGGACATAGCCGCCAAACAACTCCACGCCCTTGCTCTCGACCAAGGCGATGTTGTCATAACCAGCCGTGTAGGAGAAATCGATCTGGTTCTCCGTGTCCTGATCGAAGTAGGTGATGCCGGCTTCGGCCCGTCCATCGACCGAACGCCATTCCACGCCGATGTCGAAGGCTTCGGATGTTTCGGGCTTTAGGTCGGCATTGGGCTCAGTCAGGCCGCAGAACGTACAGATATACGTGGACTGGAAGATGCTGGGCGCCTTGAAGCCCTGCCCCCAGCTTGAGCGAATGGTAACCTGTTCGGTCGGATTCCAAGCCGCTGCCAAGCGGGATGTCGTCTCAGATCCGAAGCGGCTGTCATCATCATTGCGAACGCCCGCTGTCAGCGTCAGAGAGTCGACAGGCTTGAATTCATACAGGGCGAACAGGCTGTCTGTATCAGCGTCCTCGCCATTGGCTGAGGTTTCTTCTCGCTCAGCGCCGACCGACAACGTGTTCATGTCGTTGATCTCGAACGTGCCCTGATACCGGAAGATCGCCCGGTCGCCCTCAGCGAAATAGCTTTGCGCCCCATTCGTGAAGTTCTCGCGGGTGATATCGGAGTAGCCGACGAGGAACAGGTTATCCAGACGATCGTCGAGCAGCGGCACTTCCAGCGATACATTACCGGACAAAGTCTCATTCTGCGTGACTTCATCGCCATCGGCGACGCTTCCCTGAGCCGCGCCGTTGAAGCTGTCATACTCGGACTCGGCATCGTTATAGAGAACACTTGCCTGCAGCCGCGCATCGCCTGGCAGGTTTAGCCCGCCCCTTGCAGACAGGGTGGTCGACTCGTAAGCGTCATCTTCCGTGTTGCCATTCTCTTCGTCGGCCTTGGAGATGCCGTCGGTCGAAATGCCAGACGCGGACAGCCGGAAATCGCCGGTCTCATTTGCGCCTTCCACGGAAGCGCCGCCACGCAGCGTGTTGAACGAGCCGTATTCGGCGAATGCCATGCCACCGAAACCATCGTCGGGCTGTTTAGTCGTGATGGAAACCACGCCGCCAATGGCGTCTGAGCCCCAGAGCGTCGACTGCGGCCCTTTCAGAACCTCGATCCGATCAATATTCGCGGTGTCGAGATAGGCGAAGTTGAAGCTGCCATCTGTCGTCGAAGGATCGCCAACCGGGACGCCGTCTATGAGGACAAGTGTCTGCCCTGACGAGGCCCCACGGATGCGGACGCTCGCTGAACCGCCAAAGGTGCCGTTCTGATTTATCGTGACGCCGGGCGCTGTGGCCACTGCGTCGAGTGCGAAGTCGAGGTCGAGCTTTTCAAGATCTTCAGCAGAGATGATGCTGACGCTGGACCCGACTTCTGTGGCTGTCTGGTCGAGGCGTGAGCCTTCGACAATGATCGGAGCTAGCTTGTTTTCTTCAGTATCCGATTGTTGCGCGAAACCCGGCATAGCAATGCCGATGGCCGCCGCGCTGAGCAGAGCCGTCTTATACATGGGTATTCCTCTCACAGCACCGCGCCGCCCGTGAAGACAGGTGCAATTCATAACGACAATATCTGACCCATGAGCCTATGGCTCATGCGGGCGGCCAGCCTGTTTTCAGGGTGTCGTTACAAAAGGAGAGGCATCAGCCTTCCCGCCCTCAGAGAACTTATCCCGGTCTCCGGACGAACGACGCGATGGCAGGTCTCCTGGCTCGCCGATCAATGCCTTTGGCCGCCTTCCCAGGGCATGTGCCCCAGTGGCTTGGTTGGCCATCAGCTCCTGGCTGACAGTTGCGGGTACAGCACCGGATTTACACCGGCTTCCCTCTTAGCCCCCTGTTAAGGGAGCACCATCTGAGGCGCTGGATGCTGCAAGTGCGAGAGATTGTCAATTGGGTTGCGGTTGGCGCTGTCAGTGTGCAACGCTGCGTGTGGTGAAGCGGTCGGAACGAGGGCAGCCCCCACTTCACAGTCGGATGGAATTCAAAGCAAGTGCGTTAGGTTGACGATATGCGAGCGAAAGCAATGACAGGTTTGGCCGCGGCCATTCTTATGGCGGCAAGTTGTGGACAGGGAACACCGGAAGCTGGAAACGCCCAACAGGCCGACGCCAGACCAGTTTCAGCGACATGGTCGCTCGATACCGCAGGGTCGAGCATTGCGTTCGCTTCAATCAAGGCAGGTGAATTGATTGAAAGCCATACTTTTGCAGGTCTTTCAGGACAGATTTCACCTGACGGCGAAGCCGAGATAGATATCCCGCTCGACAAGGTCGAAACCAAGATCGACCTGCGCAATGAGCGCATGCGAGAGATGTTCTTTGAGACCGGCACCTATCCCGTGGCCACGATAAATGCCTCCGTCGATCCGGAGGCTTTTGCCGATCTACCGGTCGGTGGCCGCACTAAGGCGGAGATCACGGGCGAGTTGTCGTTGCACGGCGTGGAGGCCCCGGTCTATGCCGATGTCTTCGTCACCCGGATTGGGGACGCCCGCATAGAGGTAGCGTCTGCAGAGCCCGTGGTGGTGAACGTGGCCGAATTTAATCTGGACAATGGGCTTGAGCGGTTGCGCGAAGTGGCTGGATTGCCCTCCATCACGCCGGCCTCACCCGTCACATTCACTTTTGTCTTCGAGGCCGAAGACGAGTGATCGCCACGCCAGGAGAGGTTTTCCAGAAAAACCGTGCCTTGCTCCAGAGAGTGTCTGGCGGCGGGTGGCCTTTCAGAAATCAATACCTCGCTGGGCCTTTATGCCTGCCTTGAAGGGGTGCTTCACCTCGGTCATCTCGCTGACGAGATCGGCATAATCGCAAAGCTCCGGCTTGGCATCGCGACCCGTAAGGATGACGCTGGTGCGATTGGAGCGGGCCTTCAGGGCCCCAAGCACTTTGTCGATGTCGAGATAGTCGTAACGCAGGGCGATATTTATCTCGTCCAGCACGATGAGATCATACTCACCGCTCTGCATCATTTCGGCGGCCCGGGCGAAAGCCGATTCGGCGGCCGCGACGTCACGGTCCCGGTCCTGGGTGTCCCAGGTGAAGCCTTCACCCATGGTGTGCCAGTCGATCTGGTCGTCGAACTTCATGAAGAACTGCTTCTCGCCAGTCACCCACTTTCCCTTGATGAACTGGACGACACCGACTTTCTGTTTCCAGCCGAGCGCACGAATGATGACACCGAAAGCCGAGCTTGACTTGCCCTTGCCATTGCCAGTGTGAACCAGGACGAGACCACGGCCCGGGTCGCGGGCTTCGGACGTTTTCTTCTTCTGCTCGGCCTGGAGGGCTTTCATCCTGTCGGTATGGGTCTGCTGAGTTGGCATGGAACGTCCTTTCAATAGATCAGAGTTACGAACCCGCCAAAGTCGATCCCCATGGCGTAGCCTGCGGCGGTCTCCTCTGCGGCGAGGGCTGCCTTGATGACGCCTGCATGCGTGACAATCAAGGTGTGACCGTCGTTGTTGCGATGATCGCGCAAGGCGTCCAGCGCGCGGGCACGCAACATGGCGACGCTTTCTCCGCCATGCGGGCGGGCATGCAGGAAGTCCGCCGCCCAGGCATCAATCTCGGCGCGCGGGATCTCGTTCCATAAACGGCCTTCCCACCGCCCGAAATCCATCTCACGGATGCGGTCATCTTCACTGAGCGGCCGGATTACGTGCGTGGCAATGCGCTCGGCCAGCCGCCGGCAGCGCGACAGAGGGCTGGTCAAGACAAGGTCGACTTCCGGCAGGCCGGGGAGGAGCGCGTCCACCTCCCTGACAAAACTCGCCGCCAGTGCGACATCGCTTACGCCATAGCAGGTGCCGGGTGCCACATCGACGCGGGTATGGCGCAGCAGCGTCAGAACCATACGAGCAGACCGAGATAGAAACCTGTCTCGCTGACCTGCTGGACTGCGCCCAGCGTGTCACCGGTATATCCGCCGAGTTTGGGCTCGAAGACCAGCCGCATGAGCACATGGCCGATGACAAGTCCGCCAAGCCCACAGAGTATGGCCGAGAAAGGCTGAAGGAGAGACCAGAAAGCGATGGTCAGCGCGCCGGTCAGACAGGCGACGCACAATGCGCCGAGAGACAGGCCCGCCGCGACCGGCTTGCCAGTGCCCTCCTCCCGCACATAGCGGCTGGTCGCGATGACCAGGACGGCGGAGAGCCGCGACAGGGCATGGCCGGCGACCAGCGCGACGATGACAACTGCGCCCGGCATGGCGGCCAGGGCAGCCGCCTTGAGAAGCAGGACAACGACCAGCGCCGCGGTGCCATAAGTGCCGATCCGGCTGTCCTTCATGATAAGGAGCGCTGTCTCACGCGTTAGTCCGCCGCCCACGCCGTCGAACGTGTCGGCCAGACCATCCTCATGGAACGCCCCGGTCAGGAGCAGGCCCACCCCGAGCGCGATGACGACGCTGACACCTGCTGGCAAGCCCAGCGATGCAAGCCAGAAGCCCCCCGCACACACGCCCCCGATCATCGCCCCAACCAGCGGATAGTAGGCAGGCGTACCTGCCATCCGCTCTGGCGTATAACCCGGCTCTATGGGCAGCGGGATGCGCGTGAGGAACTGGATGGCGAGGCCAAGCTTGGCGAGTTCGTCCTTCATGCCGGACCGCTGACGCCTGCGCTGTCGAAACTCGCCATGTCGCGCAACATCGCAGCCGCTGCCTGGATCAGTGGCCAGGCGAGCAGCGCGCCCGTGCCCTCGCCCAGACGCATATCGAGATCGAGGAGCGGTTTGGCGTCGAGCGCATCCAGCACGCAAGCGTGCCCAGCTTCAGCGGAGCGGTGGGCGTAGACAAAGCTGCGCTCGCAGCCTGGCACGATGTCTCGCGCGCAAAGGGCTGCAGCGGTTGCAATGAAGCCATCCACGATGACGATCTTTCCGGCTTCGGCCGCACCGAGCATGGCGCCCGCCATGGTGACAATCTCAAAGCCTCCATACTCCATTAGTGCTGTGTCTGCGTGGAGTTTCTCCGGTGTCCGCCCGGCGGCCGTTTCCAGCAACGCCTGTTTCTTCTGGAGTCCATCGCCGTCCAGACCGGTCCCGCGCCCGACAAGCGCTCCGACAGGAAAGCCCAGGATCTTCGCCGCCATAAGGCTTGCCGAGGACGTATTTCCAATCCCCATCTCACCGAAGCAGGCCGCGTGATGATCACCTTTGGCACCAATGACGCGTCCGTTGGCCAGCGCCTGGTCCCGTTCATCTCCTGTCATGGCCGGGCCGTTGATCGCATTTGCGGTCCCCGCCCCAATACGAAGCGAAAGAAGAGCGGGATGATCCATCGGCTCGCCCGCGACGCCGCAATCGACCACCTGCACATCGACGCCAAGCGTGCGAGCAAACACGTTCGCCGCCGCACCACCCGCGAGAAAGTTCGACACCATTTGCCGGGTGACATCCTGCGGGTAAGCAGACACCCCTGCCGCCGCCATGCCGTGGTCTCCGGCAAATATGGTGAGCTGGCAATTCGCTATGATGGGCAGAAGGGTGTTCTGGATTTTTGCAAGCTGGGCAGCCAATCCCTCAATCCGCCCAAGCGAACCAACCGGCTTGGTCTTGGAATCGAGGGCACGTTGGATCGATGTTTGAAAATCTTCGTTGGGCGTCGTCATCATGCCGCTCTATCGCCATGGTGGAGGCAGAGCCATACAGTTTTATCTCTGCCCCCGCACACGCGCGAACTAATGCTTCAAACCAAACACATTTTTTTCATCGGTCTGTAGCCCCCACGCGGCGCCTAACCGCTCCCAATTGCGAATTGGTGTCCGGTTTCCCGATCACGATGCGTGGAGAGGAGGAGAAGTCCCATGACGGGACGTTTTCGCCCCCTTCTACACAGGATGCCGACATGACCCGATACACCTTCCATCGCCCGCTGCGAACCGCGCTCCTTAGCAGCCTGTCTCTGGCCGGTCTTGCTTTGTCGCTGACTGCAGCCGCGCAGAACACCGCGCCGAACGACGATCCCGTCGTGTTCGTGCTGGACGGGTCCAACTCCATGTGGGGTCAGATCGACGGCGAGGCGAAGATTTCGTTGGCGCGCGGCGCGTTCGGCGACCTGTTGCCGCGCATTGAGGCGAGCCGCCCGGTGGGGCTTGTTGCCTACGGCCACCGCAAGCAGAGCGATTGCAGCGATATCGAAGTGATCGCCGAGCCCGGGACCGGCAATCGCGACACCATGATTGATGCAGTCGATGGCATCATTCCGCGCGGGCGCACGCCGATAACGAGCGCGCTACGCAAGTCTGCAGGCCTGCTGCCGGGCGATGGCCGAGGCTCAATCATCCTTGTCAGCGACGGGATCGAGACCTGCGGGGGTGACCCGTGCGCGCTGGCGGCAGAATTGAAGAAACAGAACATCGACCTCGTGGCCCATGTGGTCGGTGTCGACATCCGCAAACCGGCCGATAAGGCTGCACTGGCCTGCATCGCCGACCAGACCGGCGGCACCTATACCGATGTCGACAGTGCCAAGGACCTCGGCCCCGCTCTAGAGAAGACCGCCCAGGCCGCGCCGAAGACCGAACCGGCACCTGAGCCTGAACCTGTCGCACTTGACCCTGCTACGCTGGACGCGCCGGACGAAGCCGAACTTGGCACGCTGGTCGAGGTGGCCTGGACCGGCCCCGGAGGGGAGTTCGACAGGATCGGCGTCTATGCCCCTGGGGCGGATGTGCGCGACGCGCTGGTTTCGGGTCTGGTGTCCAAGGGCAATCCGCTGGAAGTGCGCATGCCGGGCACAGAAGGCGCGTATGAGCTGCGCTATGTCGCGAGCGATGGGGAAAGCGTGCTCGCCACCCGGCCGATCCTGCTCACCCCGGTGAAGGGCGCGATCGAGGCGCCGGACAGCGTGGAGGCGGGCTACGCCGTCCCTGTACGCTGGGCGACCGCTTTCGATCCTGCAACAGACTATGTGACCATCGTTGCAGCCGACGCCGCCGACGCCGAGTATGAGGTGTTTGAATACCTGACCGAAGAAGGCGTCATCCTGCGCGCGCCGGGCGAAGGCGGAGCCTACGAGATCCGTGTCGTGCGCGAGGCCGGTGATGTGAACACGGTCCAGGAACGCAAGGCGCTGACCATTGCGCCGTCGGCGGCCAGCATGGATGCCCCGTCCAGCGTGTCTGCCGGTGCCAGCTTCTCCGTCGTCGCGAGCGGCCCCGTCGTTTCGGATGGCGGCAGCGATGTCTATGTGACCATCACCGAGCCGGACGAAGGCGCGGGCAGCTATTCGCAGGGCTATGACTATGTCTACACGTCGGGCGACTCGGTGGCTCTCACGGCACCGGACGCGCCGGGAACCTACGAACTTCGCTATGTGATCGTGTCGAGCGTGCCTTATGTCATCGCGCGCCAGACGCTGACGGTGCAGTGATGCGGGTCGGCGTATTCCTCACGGCAGCGGCTGTTATGGGCGCGCTGCCGGTGGCGGCGGACGAGCCCAAGCCGACGGTGAGCACCTACCGTTCCGCCTTCCTCGCCCAGTGCGAAGAGCGGGGGGCAGACCAGCTCGCGGCATGTACCTGCGGTTTCGATGAATGGTCGCGTTCGCTGCCTGATCCCTCGGCGGAAGATGCGATGGCGGCCGCCCGGGTGATGTCAGAGCAGGTCAAGTCCCCTCGCGATTATGAGGTGAGCGTGACGGCGATGAGCGGGCTTACCGTCGCCATGCTCAACTGTGCATCCTCCGACCGGTATGGCGAGCTGGACAATGCCGACGAGATGATTGACCTGCTTGAGGAAGGCTCCGAGCCAATCAACAGCGGTGCTGTGGATTTCACCGGCATGCTTGAGGGCGCGGACGCGGATGCCGAAACGCCGCCTCCCGCGCGGCGGGGGAGTGCGGTCATCCTGGATGAGGATGGAGACCTGCTGCGCTCCGAACCGGCAAAGATCATCGATATGGACACGGTGGGCTGGGATGATTCCCTCTCCCGGATCGAGAAGGCCGGCCCGCTTGAAACGCCGTTGGCGGATTACCGGCAAGCCTTCATCCACCGGTGCACGGAGGTCGACAGGCTGGAGAGGGACGCTTGCGCGTGTGCCTGGGACGGGCTTGTCGCTGCGGCCGATGGCGCCGACGGGGCAAAGGAGCGGATGGCGGCGTACACAGCTGTCGCCACCGACATCGACTACGAAGCCTTCGATCCGGCGCTGGTGTCAGAAGCGATGGAGGTATTCGCCGTCTACGCTGCCAACCGCCAGGCGTGTTTTCCGATCCCGGATGTTTCCGTGCCCGAGGAGTGACGCAGGCGGCCTCGGTCATGGCCGGGGCGGGGACGCATGCGGAGCAAGAGAAAGCCAGCCCGTTGGGCTGGCTTTCATGCGTTTCGGAGCGGGCGGTTCGGGTTCAGAATTTGATCTTGACGATCTTCATGCCCGGCTCTTTCGAGGCGGTGGTGAACCGGTCGAGCTGGGCGTTGACGCTCTCGGGCTTGAAATCGACAAAGCAGGTCGGGTTCATCGGTGTGTCGCCAATTTCGGACGCAGGTCGTTCAGCGCGGACTTTCGCGACGAAAGCCTCCTTGGCGGGGACCTTGAAGTCCGACGATCGGGCCGGGATCTGCACTTCCGTGGCCTTCGCGATATACCAGACCTCACCGGTCGAATTGCGCAGATAGCAGGCGGCCTGCATGGCGACGGTGACATCGTCAGAGGTGCGCGGCCTGGATGTCGAATAGGTCACGGCTGGTGCAGGTGCTTCAGCGGCGGGTTTGGAAGGTGTGCCCTCCGCGGGAGGGTTTTCAGAACCGCAGGCGGCGAGCATGAGGGCGGCGGTGGCCAGAACGGATTTGGTCGTGTGCTTGAACATATTGTCTCCTGTTCGTTTGAACCGGAACCCCGGACGCTGTGCGTGGGCATCCCTGCATCCTCCCACGCAGCCCCCCAGCAAAAGCGGACGCCCTGCGCGCCAAACCTGAACCACTCTTTACGATTGCGATCACCCAGTGTTCATGTGTGATGGTGGACAAACCAGCTGAATCTGTTTGGATTCACCAGCGGCAACAGGCGGGAGGCACACTGCGGGGCACATGGACGGGTCATTCTATTCAGATGCGAACATCTGGCCGAAGGCGGAAAGCTATTCGGCCCAGCGACTGTTCGAGACCCGGTATGACGACCTGCTCCTGCTGGCCCGGCGCATCCGCCGGCGCAGGTTGGCAAGAGACACCTATTTGACCGGGGACTTGCTACACGATGCTTTCCTCAAGATGCAGCGGGAACAGGACTGGCGCGACGAGGAGCACTTCCTCGCATCAATGGCGCTGGCCCTGCGCCATGCCCTGATCGGCCATGCGCGCAACCGCAAGGCAGCCAAGCGCGGCGGCGGGCAGGCGGCGGTCTCGATCGATGAGGTCGACGTGGCCGATGATGCCGATGACGGCCATCTCGACCGCATCCTCGATGTCGAGGCCTGCCTCAGCGATCTGGCCGAGGACTCGCCACGCCTTGTTCGGGTGATCGATTGCCGCTTTTTCGCGGGATATACCGAGGATGAGACGGCGAGCCTTCTGGGCGTAACCTCGCGCACCGTGCGGCGCGACTGGGAGAAGGCGCGGGCCTATCTGAAATTGCGCCTCGATTACGCCCAGCTCTGATTAATGCGATCTGCTTTCCATGTCCTGATATCCGCGGCGCCTGCGTGGTCCTGTGTGAAGCAGGTCACAGAAGGACAGGGCGATGGCACCGACATGGAAACGCACACTGGCGCTAGCGGTAGGCGGACTTGCCGCCCTGTCGGGTCTGTCTCTCTCCGCAGGGGCGCAACAGGGACCGAGTGAACGGGACAAAAATCTGCTTGCGCATATGGCCATCGTGATGGACGAGGCCCCGCCTGCAGGGACGATTTTCCGGGATGGCGTCACGCCCGGTAGCCTGCGCCTGCAGGAGGCGCCGGAGGACACCTTTCTTGTCTACACCCAGCGGCTGATGACCCGTGTGAACTTTTCCCTCTGGCATCGACACGCGAACGGAGAGTTGTTCGCCGCCCCGATCTACGGAGAGACGCTGGGAAACCACCCGGCCGCGCATACACTCGCCATCCTGCGCGCCGGTGTGAAAAGGCCGACCGCCAGGGGCTGCTGGGGCGTCGAGCCCGTGGCGACGCCGTCGGGCCTGCCTTATTTACTGCTGCCGGAGACATGGCTGCGGGATGAGCCACCTTCCGTCCCCACGGCTTCGATCCCGATCCCTGCGCTGGACGCGGCGATGACGCTCGGTCGCATGCAAGCGGCGGTAGCCTGCGATGAAACGTTTGCAGGCGAGGACCTGACGGGGACGCCTTACCAGCGCGCGATGAACGAGATTGGCAGTGTGGAGGGGCTGATCGCGGCGCTCGGTAAACCGCAATTCGCAAGCGAGGCCAAATGGTCCTGGTATACGATCTTCAAGCGGCTCGATAAGGAGGTGAGAGCGCGCCAGGCAGTCGGCAAATTCGAAGAGGCCAACCGCTATCTTGAGACCTTCTTCGGGCGGCGCAATCTGTCCATGCCGCTGCTGGCGGAAGGGATGAACCCTGAATACGCGCTGTTCATGCTGGCCAATGTCGCAGACGATAATTTCCTGAAGGCCTATGACCAGTCGGCGAAAAGCCCGAACGATCTGGAAAGCGTCTGGACCTGGCTCGACGATTCCTATGTCACCGACGATGGGCCGGGCCAACTTGCCCGGCTTCTGGCGGTGACGCGCTGGGTTGGCGCGACGCGTGCGCTTTTTTCTGCCGGAACGCGCGACGACTGGCAGCTGGGGCTGAATGGCGTTGAGGACGAAGGCTGCCAGGAAGTTACGCTCTCCCTGCTCGGGCCTGTGGAGACGCTTTCCTTCTTCCTCCGGCCAACCGGCTCTCAGTGCGTGGTCGTCTCCTGGGACGGTGAGGGGCTGGACCCGCTCCTTCCGCCGGGTTTTGCCGTGCTGGCAGAGTCCAAGGATGCGGACGCGGCAGATCTCGATGGCCTCATCCTCGTCGCGGACCAGAGTTTTGAGCATGAGATTGACGGGGCCGAAACGGATGCCTCCCTGCCGGTCGAGAAAGCCACGCGGATTCGAAATGGTCTCGTGGTCGAGGATGCTCGCACTGGCGACGTGGTCAAGAACTGGGAGCTGCTGATGAACCCGGACGCCTCGTTCGAAGACGGCAAGATGACGCTGGTCTTCACCAATGCCCGTCGTGACGCGATTGCCGACACACGGCCTCTGGAGCTGACCGTCACGTTCGGCGAGGGGGTGCACAAGGCCGAGGCCGACCTGGACGTGACCACATTCGCGGAGAAGGACACGTATTGCGAACGCCCGCGCCAAGTCGTGCCGCCGCTGCCGAGCGGGCCGATGGTGCTGATGGAGACTGGGCGCACGGTGATGGGATATGAGGGCACCGGCTTCGACAAGGCGCCGACCTTCTCCGGCATTTTCCGCGTGGGCGGTGTGCAAGGACTGGACACCTGTTCGCGGGCGATGACGGCCCTTGGCGTGGGCACACTCGGCGAGGACATGGGCTTGATATTCGGCGGCATGCCCACGGGTGGTCTGCCTGAAGAGTCCCCGCTGAAGGTCTGTCAGGCGCGCATGGCGAGTGTGCAGGCCGGGGCGATGCAGGCGATGAAATCAGGCCAGTTATCTGGCGCGACGTCGGAATTCGAGCTGAATTTTGAGATGACCCCCGAGCAACGCCTGACAGGGCCGGGCACCTATCCGGCGCGCTTCTCGCTGGTCTACACCCAGCCGGACCTGGAAGCGCGCGGCTATTATGAACCGACCTATGCCGACGGGCGCGGCACGGTGACGGTAATCTCGCAAAGCAACACCCATGTGCGCCTGCGCTATGATGTGGAGTTGGACGATCCCGGCGAGCCCTGCGAGGCCCGCATCACCGGAAAGATCAGCGGTGAAGTGTATACTCCCTTCGCACTGGCCTCAGCAGAGGAAGCCTTCGCGTGGGCGATGCACCCGCGCGACGTGCTGGGCGAGAAGACCTGGAACGGCATGCCGGAAGCCGCAAAGAGCGAAATGCTGGCCGAATGGCAATCGGAGCGGAAATCCGAGCTGCGGTCGCCTTCATCCTACACCGCGCCGCAAATGGCAGAATCCGGGCTGGTCGCCGGCTGTTCGTTCACGGAAGCGGACATCGATGCCATCATCGAGAAACAGCTCGAAGGCGTGCCGGACGAACTCTATCAGTCCTTCTATGACCTGTATGCGGAGATAAAGGACCCTGCCTATCCGCCTGAGTTGATCTGCATGATGAAGGATGAGGTACTCGGGAAAAACTGAGGCAACGCCTAGCTCACGGATTGTGCGATCGCGTTTTGCGAGCCGAGCTTCAAGACAGGAAAGGTGAAGGTGCAAGGATGCAGCATCAGGACTGGTCGAAGGTCGCCGAGGTTTTCTCGCAGGTGGTGGAATTGCCCCCGGCGGAACAGGCTGACGCCATTGCAAGCGCGGAACTTACGGTTGCACAGCGCGACAGGCTGAACCGGCTTTTGACCTCTCATACGCGTTCGACCGGCTTTTTTGAGACCGGCGGGGCGACACCGACCGGACTGGTCCTGCTCTCGCCGGGTGACATGATCGGCAACTGGCGCGTCGAGGCCTTCCTGGGCGCGGGTGGAATGGGCGAAGTCTACCGCGTGGAGCGCGCGGATGGTCATTACAGCCAGACCGGTGCCTTGAAGCGCATCGCGCATGCCGACCGCGAAGCGTTCGAGCATTTCAGCCGTGAGCGTCAGGTGCTCGCCCGGCTGGAACACCCCAATATCGCGCGCCTTATCGATGGCGGGGTCGCCGAGGACGGCACGCCCTTTCTCGTGATGGAGATGATCGAGGGCGAGACGCTGGCCGGGCATGCCGCCCGCGAAGGGCTGTCGCGGGAAGCGGTGCTGACTGCTTTCCTGAAGGTGTGCGAAGCGCTCTCGCACGCGCATGGCCGGCTGGTCCTGCACCGTGACATCAAGCCATCCAACATCATGGTCACGCGCGAAGGCGTGGTGAAGGTGATCGATTTCGGCGTGGCGGGCCTGGTCGACGAACTCAGCGGTTCAGTGCGCGCGCCGATGACGCTGGCCTATGCCGCGCCGGAACAGCTTGCCGGGGAGGCGGCGTCCGTGGCGAGCGACGTGTTCGGCCTCGGCGCGACGCTGCACGAGCTGCTGACGGGAGAGCCGCCAGCCAGAAACGGCGCCTCTGCTGTCGTGAAAAAAGGGGCGCTGCCCCGCGATCTTCAGGCGATCCTGGCCCGCACGCTCGCTGACGATCCCGCCGCGCGATACGCCTCGGCGGGCGCGCTGCCTGGCGACATCGAACGCTTTCTCTGGAAGGAGCCAGTCGAGGCGCGTGGTGGCGGGGCGGGCTACCGGATTAGCCGGTTCGTCGCCAAGTACCCTGTCGGCGCCCTGCTCGGCATCGGCCTGGTCGCCGCGCTTGCTCTTGGGGTTGTGGGCACGACGACCATGATGCTGCACGCGCAGGACGCGCTGAAAGAGCGCGACCTTGCCTTCAAGCGATCGCAGGCTGCGAGCCTGCGCGCCCAGGCGGGCCGCAACACGCTGCGCACCATCATCGTGCGCGCAACAGAATCCACCGGCGAAGCCAGCACCACAATCCCTTCCCTTATCGAGCAGGAGATTGAAACCGAGGCATCGCGCTTCACCGACGTGCCGGACCTTGCCGGGCCGCGCCTGTTTGCGCTCGCGCAGCTCAGCGAGCAGCGCGGCGACCTGCGCCTACTATTGAAGGCGCTGCAGCCGCAGGCGGACAATCCGGACGTGGTAACGCCCGTCTCGTCCATCATGCTGCTCTACTATGGCACCTTCTCCACCTTCACAGGAGACTATGAAGGCGCGCGGGCCGCGCTGGTTCGCTCGATCACGCTGATGCAGAAGGATCCTGATTTCTACGCCGAGGATCTGCTCGTCGCGCGCGGGCAGCTCGCCGAGATCGACGGTGATGTTGAGACCATGGACGCGGTGGTGGACGAGGTCATCGCTCTGACCGCCAGTTTCGATCTCTCCACGGATGAGCGGCGCATTCGCTACGTCTATCTCAACGAGTTCGCCAGCTATTGGTCTATTATGCTCGACACCCGGCCGCGCACCATCGCTATGCTGGAAAGCGCTTTGGAGGTGAACAGCCAGGTGCGCGGGCCGCAGGAGGTCAAGGATTCTACCCTTCTGAACAACCTGGTGGGCCAGTACCTTCGCTCGAAGGACTATGAAAACGCCATGGCTCTGAATGACCGGCTGATCGCTTATCTCGAAAGTGAGGTCGGCCCCAGCGTAGACCTTGGCCTGGCCTACCGCATGGGCGCGATGGCGATGACCGAGCAAGGCGACCAGGATGGCGCCATCGCCGCCTTCGAGACAGCGGCGGACTTGTTCCGCAAATATGATGTCGAGAACAGTGACATCTTGTTTTACACCGAACTGGACATCGCCCGCTCGCTCGCCCGCAAGCGCGAGACAGAGGCCGCCTTCGCCATGATCGAGGAGACCGTGGCGCGCAATCAGGGCCTGATCGACGACGTGCCGGTCATCAAGGGACAGTACCTCCTGAAGCTCGGCCAGACGAAACTGGCCGCGGGCGACAGCGAGGGCGCGAGAGCCGACTTCGAGCAGTCGCTGGCCGTATTGACCGAAGACGGCAGCCGCCCGGATCTGATCGGCATTGTCACCGCACAACTGGAAGAAAGTTAGGCGCGAGGCTAGCGGCTATGAGGCTCTGGCCTGAAGGCCCGGAAGATCGATGCACCGGGAGACCCGCTTCGCGCGAGACTGACAACACCGCCATTCTATTCTGCATGCAGCCTCAGCTACGGCGCCCAACTGTTGCTTGGCGCATGTGCCGGCGCGGCGTGCTGCCGACTACGCGCTTGTAGGCAGTGCTGAACGCGCTTTCTGATTCATACCCGAGCGAGCGGGCGACGGCGCCGATGGCGTCGCCGCGCGACAGGCTACGGCCGGCGAGCAGCATTCGCCAGCGGGTGAGATATTCGATCGGTCCTTCGCCCACAAATTGTTTAAAGCGCGCCGCGAAACTGGATCGCGACATGCCGATTTCGGCGGCAAGTGTTTCTACTGTCCAGCGCCGCGCCGGTTCACGATGGATTGCGGCAATCGCCGCCCCGATCTGCCTGTCAGAGAGCGCAGACAACCACCCGGCGTCGGTGCCTTCGCCCAAATAAAGGCGCAACGCTTGGACGAAGATCATGTGGGCGAGGTGCTGTGCGATCAGGACGCTACCCGGCTGGGCCACCGCCAGTTCCTGGCGCATCCGATCAAAGGCCCAGCGTAAACTCACGCGATCGGTCTTGCTGTGCAGGTGGACAATCGGCGGCAGCAGCCCGAGCAACATCTCTGAGTGCGCCCCGGCGAACTGGAAATGGCTGCCGAGCACCGTGACCCCGCCGCCGCCGTTCAACCTGACAACCGCCCCTTCGGGGGAGCCCACGAAATAAGGCCGGTAATCCTCGGCCGGCAGGGTCGGATCACTCGCAACCTGGAACGGCCGGCCGTGCGGCAACAGGAAGCAGTCGCCTTCCTCAAGCAGCAAAGGCGGACCTGCCTCTTCGACCGTGATCCAACAGCTGCCTGCGGACAGGGCGTAGCATTTGATCGCATCGTCATAGGCGCCGAAACGGATCGACCAATTGCCGCCCGCCTCGAAGCCACCGACACGGTAGCTTCTTGGTTCCAATAGAGCGAGGACATCGGATAGCGGATCCATAGCTGGACGATCTCCAACGAAAAACGGATGATGGAGCATAGATCGTCCAAAAACAATCATCCATGATCATGCCAAATAGTGCCTGTGACCTCGGTGCCTGATTAGGAAGATCGACAATGAGTTTTCAAATATTGGCGTACATCACGGCGGGCGCTGCGTGCCTTCTGGGGTTGCGCTTCATCTTCGCGGGCGCAGGCGTCCTCAAGGAGTGGGATGTTGAGGTCACCGCTGGCGCCCTCATCCTCTTTCGCCGGCTGGGCGTGATCTATCTCGGCCTCGCCGTGATCTTTCTGTTGGGACGCAATGCGGCTCCCTCGGATTTCCGCTCAGCGATGTGTCTGGTCATGGCCGGTGCGGTCGCGGTTCTTGCGTCAATGGGGCTATTCGAATTCCTGTCGCGACGCGCCGGTGCCGGCATCTTCCGCTCGGTCGTGGGCGAGGCGGTGCTGTCAGCGGCTTTCATTTGGCAATGGTGGAGCGGAAGTTGACCGCCCGCTTGTGATCACCCAGCATTTTAAACTGAGCTAACCTCATGAAGCGCGTTCAATATCATCGCTTTGGCGGCCCCGAAGAGCTGCAGCTCGAAGATGTCGCCCAGCCAGAGCCCGGGCCCGACCAGATCCGCGTGCAAGTCAGGGCAGCTGCTGCCAACCCAATGGATTGGAAGATTCGTCGCGGCGAAATGAAGATGCTCTCCGGGTCCCGGTTTCCGCGCGGGCTGGGCCATGATTTCGCCGGGATCGTCGGTGCCGTCGGTCCAGGCGCCTTCGCCGAGTCAGTGATTGCAGAGGAGAAGAATACCGCCCTCAAGCCGCTGGCGATTTCGTTCGAGCAGGCGGCTGCATTGACGTTGGTCGCCGTGACCGCATGGACCGGGATGGTGCAGAAGGCGCAGGTGAGCGCGGGCCAATCGGTGTTCATCGCCGGGTGCCTGGGCGGCGTTGGCCGTGCCGCGGTGCAGATCGCCCTCATGAACGGGGCGGGGATCACCGGGAGTTGCAGCGCGGCCGGGCGCGAGGAAGCTCTGGCTTTGGGCGTGAGCGAGGTTGTCGATTACCATGAGTTCGACTTCGCGCGATACCGGAAGCGCTTTGACGTGGTGTTCGATACTGCGGGAAAATTGTCGCTCAGCCAATGTAGCGTGATGCTCAAGCGGCGTGGCCGATCGCTGCATATCGTCCCGACAATGGCCAAGATAATCGGCAGTCTGCTCTCGTCGCGGCACAGCCTGGTATTCGGCAACCCGACCCTGGAAACACTCACCAGCGTCACCATTGCATGCGAAAGAGGCCAACTCATCCCTGACATCGGCCGGATCGTGCCGCTGTCCGAAGCAATTCCGACCATCGTCGAGCTCGAGAAAACAGGGTTGCCCAAAGGAAAGCTGGTGGTCGTCCCCGGGGGGCGGACAGGCGCGGGGCGCTTGGGCTTTATTTTTGCTGATTGGACAGACTGATAATCTTGTGTCGGGCTGGTCATGCGTCCGGCCCTCCATCGAGAT
The DNA here is from genome assembly GCF_002088935.1 of Henriciella litoralis. Classification (NCBI taxonomy): domain Bacteria; kingdom Pseudomonadati; phylum Pseudomonadota; class Alphaproteobacteria; order Hyphomonadales; family Hyphomonadaceae; genus Henriciella; species Henriciella litoralis. Next base: position 2,968,585 of record NZ_NCSS01000006.1, on the reverse strand, counting down.
CAAGTGCTTGAAGTTGCGTGTTCCAGTCTGATAGAGTTTGGAAAAGGACGTTCGAAGATTCTCCTTCGATGTCCGCCACACAGTCCCTGATTTGAAGACCAGATCTCGGATTTCCCCAAATCGCCCGCCACTGGCGATGGCACCTCGATGAGGTGTTTGTGAAGATCAATGGCAAGACCCACTACCTTTGGCGCGCTGTAGGTTACGAAGGCGACGTTCTGGACAGTTACGTCACCAAAACTCGAGACAAAACAGCAGCTATGAAGCTCCTGCGAAAAGCGATGAAGCGCTACGGCTCGCCGCTTGAGGTCGTCGCCGATCACCACATCAACCGCCGGCAGACTTTTAAATCACAACGTGACGCCGCTCTCCTCGAATGGCGCCAGCTTCTGGCCGCTTTAGAGGGTCTATTCGTCAGATAGCAGAGACGAGTTTGCGTTTGTCTGGCGATACCCGCCAAAGTCGTCCGGCGTGGCTTCGCAGCTTGCGGAGACGAACCTGCTCTGAGGACCGTCTCCGAAATCGGCCTGTAACCTAGAACTTCATGTTCACGCTAACGCCGTAGGTTCGCGGTTCGATGTAGCGCTGTTGCAGTCTACTGGTGATGAATTGAATATACCGGGTCTCATCCAGTTCTCTTTCATCGGTCAAATTCTTTGCCCAGAGATAGATGCCGTAATTTCCGTCCGGCGATTCATACCCCGTGCGGACATTTATAAGCGAGTAGCCAGGTAGCAGGTCTGCCGGATCATTCGTGGAGCCGTCCGCGCCGTACCGTTCGCTTTTGTAGTTGTAATCAAGGCGTGAGCGCCATTGGCCCTGATTAGGCAACGGGACATCATAGCCAACTGCCGCATTGATCGTCCATTTCGGGGCGAGCGGCACGCGATTGCCAGTCGCGTCGGTTCGCCGGTCAATCACACCATCATTGTCGTCGCCAAAGCTGCCAGCGGGACGCTGGAGCGGCACACCCTCAAAGGAATCGTAGGTGGAATCGACATATCCGATGCCGAGGGCCACAAGCAGCGGGTCGGTGGGTCTCGCGGATAATTCCAGCTCAAACCCCTTGGATTCGACGCTGGCCGCGTTTTTCAGGACATTGGTGCCAATCGTTCCGACGGTCGGGTCGAAGACACGAACCTGAAGGTCGTCATAGTTCAGCAGGAAGACAGCGCCATTGAGCTGCACCATGCCATTGAACAGGCGGGTCTTCATGCCCGCTTCATAGCTGGTTACAGATTCTGGATCGACGGTCAGATCGTTGGCAAGAATACCGGTCGTGATGTTACCGCCGACATTGAATGCACCCGACTTGTAGCCGGTTGCCACGCTCCCATAGGCCATAATGTCATCGGTGAACTGGTAGCGCAGGCCGGCAGTGTATGAGATGTCGCTATCCTGGATATCCTCATCGATATCCGCCTGGCCGAATGGCACACCAAAAGCTGGCAGGATCGCCGCCGGATCAGAGGTCTGCAGCGCTTCCAGTTCCTTTGTTTCATCTGTGTAACGCAAGCCACCAAACAGTGTGAAATCGTCGGTGACACGGAAGTTTGAGTGAAAGAATGCCGCATAACTTTCGACATCGACATCATACTGGAAATTCGCAAAGCCAACGAGCGCCGGAATCCAGGTCGGCAGAACCTCTGCAACTTCATCACGGCTGTTGGCCTGCTTGAAGTAATACAGACCAGCCACATAATCGAAGCGATCATACTCAGGCGATGCCAGACGCAGTTCCTGGGTGAACAGATTTTGCCCGACCACCATCTTGTTGCGGTTGTAGCCGCCAAAGTCTGATCCATCGACGTCTCTCGGCGCATTGATCTTGTCGTCGCGATAGCCCGTAATCGAAGTCAACGAGAATCCGTTCTCGAACTCGTGCTCGACCGTCAGCGATGTACCAAATGTCTGTAGATCATTTCGATCGACGAAGTCGCGATACACTGTGAATGGCTCATCATCTCCGGTGTAATTGGTGAAGCCAATATCCGCGTTCTCCGCCTCGTAGTGGCGTGAAACGGAGTGGCGATGATCGACTGAGAGATACACACCTGTATTGGGCGTTGGCGTGTAGCCGACCAGGAGGCGACCGTTGAAGTCATCAATATTGGCGAGATCTACCCCCAGGGTCTTGTTCTTTACATACCCATCGCGTTCGGTACCCGACAGCGCCAGACGGAAAGCGAGTTTGTCTTCAACGATCGGGACATTGACGCTCGCCCTGACACGTCTCAGATCGTAATTGCCGATTTCGGCAGAGACCTGTCCCCCGAATTCATTGTCGGGCCGTTTGGACACAATGTTGAGCGCGCCTGCGATCGTGTTCTTTCCGAAAAGTGTTCCTTGCGGCCCCCGCAAGACTTCGACGCGCTCAATCTCGCCGAGATCCTGATTGACCGAGAAATGCTTGCCCATATAGACGCCGTCCAGATAGACGCCGTAGCCATTGTCAAAGCCGATCTGCAACGGCTGGGCCTGCTGAAAAACGCCCCGGATCGAGATATCGGCGCCGCCGCCTTCACGGCTTGAAGGATAGACGAGGTTCGGAATGGAGTTGGCCAGGTCCTGCAGGTTCTGTGAGCCGGTCGCTTCGATCTGTGCTTCGCTGAACGCCGAGATCGAGATCGGCACGTCCTGAAGGTTTTCTTCACGCTTGGTCGCCGTAATGGTCACTGTCTCCAGGGTGCGCGATTGCTCCGTATCCTGATCAGCCTCCTGCGCGTGGACCGCGCCGGTTGCACCAGCCATAGATGTCGCGATCCCTACGAGTATCGCTCTCTTCCACTTTGATTCTCTCAATGCTTCCTCCGCATGGCGCCATTTTATTGATGGTGGGGTCTGGCGCACTTCTCCAAATTTCGAGCCGACAAGCTCACAGCGCAGATGCTGCCGCCTGGTCTGTCAAAGACAGGCAACGTTCGGGAGGTCACGATTCACAGATGTCGAAGGTGCACTTTTAACAAGCACAAACCCCTCCCTGTCATCCGGTCTCTGTTCGCCGGTTGATGTGAGTATTGTCGAGCCACCGATATTCCGAAACAGAAGATGATTGCGTGGGGACATAGCCTTAGTCTATGCTTTTTGAGAATTTCGGCTTTGAACGGCCCTGGATTGCGAGACCGCGAAATGGATCTTCATCACCTGCGCCTTGTCGCGGAAATCTGTGAGCGTGGCAGCATTGGCAAGGCGGCGCAGACACTTGGCGTTTCACAGCCGACACTGAGCAAGACTCTCGCTCGTCTTGAGGATCAGCTCGGTCAGGTCCTCTTTCAACGCGGGCGCGGAGGGTCGGCAACACCAACGATATTTGCAACGCACATAAGCGCGCGTGCCCGCGAAATTCTGCGCTGGTCGGATCAGCTCGCCCGAGAAGTCGAACTTCTTGCCGGCGGAGAAGTCGGCCGCGTTCGAATGGGCATCGGGCCCGGCGCGAAGGCATTGCTGATGCCGGAACTGGTCACGAAAATTCTGACCCGCTTTCCCAACCTGCATCTCGACGTCGACGTGCTTGCCTCTGACGAACTGTATGACAGACTGATTTCACGCCAACTCGATCTTGTCGTCGGACACTTCAGCCCCCTGCTGGACTTCCCCGACATGCGCGTGCTGCCGCTTGTGGATGAGCCTGGCTCCTCAATCGTTCGCGCCGACCATCCCTTGACCAAAATCGCAAACATCACCTGGCAAGACAGTCTGAATTATCCTCATGTTTCGACCGTTCGTTACAAGACTTACGCGCCGTACTTTTCAGAAGGCCTGCCCGCTGGGGCCGAACAAATCCTCACAACCGTCAGAACGTCGGATATGGAATGTGCACACAGGCTGGTCGAAGAGATGGACTTTGTCGCCCTCGCCTCCCAGCTCGTCTTTCGGTCTGATCTTCAGTCCGGACGCTTCGTGACCCTGCCGCTGCCTCGCCGATATCATTCAGCCTGCTCAGTCGCCGTCACCGATGAGGCAGCTCACTTTCCAGTCGTGCGCGGAATTATCGATCTCGTCCGCCAAGGGCTGGAAAAGGCTGGGCTCGAATTGTTGTCTTAGCGTTACCCTACTCCGATTGAGCCGTTTACGGAATGTAATCATCATACAGCCGGCATTGTCAGAAGAACTTGGCTTGTACCGCGGAGCCTAAGGGCCCTACCCTTCGCGGCATGACCAAGTCACCGTTCCGCTACTTCAAGACGTCGCCAGAGATCATCCAGCTTGCAGTCATGAGGTACATGCGCGCTTCGCTCTCGAAAAGCTGAGACAAGTTTGCATTAGTTAAACGACATCTTCGAAACGACTTTCAGGGGCGCAAGATGTGAATGAATTGATGCGTTATTTGCACCACAAATGAGCGCTGCCGGCTGCTAATCTGTTTTGGGAAAGAACTGACTCTGGAGCAGAATGACCGCGCCAAGAACTCTCTATGACAAGCTGGTCGACAGCCATACGGTCCGTACGATCGATGAGGCGAGCGGCGAGGTCCTGCTTTACGTCGATCGCACGGTACTCAACGAGTATACGAGCCCGCAGGCCTTTACTGCTCTGCGGGAGGCGGATCGGAAGGTGTTTCGGCCCGGCTCCGCCCTCGGGGTCATTGACCATGTGAACTCGACACAGCCGCCTGACATGACGTCGCCCGAGGACCAGTCCGACGATATTCAAATGTCGTATTTCGTACGCAACTGCCGTGATTTTGGCATTGAACTCTTCGATCTGTTCCACACCCAGCAAGGCATCGAGCATGTCGTGATGCCGGAGCTGGGCCTTGTGCTGCCGGGACTGGTTATCGCAGCCGGCGACAGCCACACCACGACTTACGGTGCTTTTGGAGCGCTCGGCTTCGGCATTGGAACGTCCGATATCGAACACTTCCTCGCCACACAGACTTTGCTCTATCGTCGCCTAAAGACGATGGAAGTCGCAATTAGCGGGACGCTTCCTATCGGAGTGACGGCGAAAGATATCGTGATGGCGGTCATCCGCGAGATCGGCGCCGATGGGGCGCAGGGTCATGCGGTTGAGTTCACTGGGACTGCGATCGAACACCTCTCCATCGAAGGGCGGATGACGATCTGCAATATGGCGGTGGAAGGCGGAGCCCGAGGCGCCTTGGTCGCGCCGGACCAGAGAGTCTTCGACTATATCGCCGGACGGCCCAGGGCGCCCAAGGCTGATGATCTCGCCTTGGCCTATCCCTATTGGAAGACGCTGAAGTCCGATCCTGACGTGCAGTTCGACCGGCGCATCGAGCTCGACGCGCAGACAATCCAGCCCATGGTCTCCTGGGGCACAAGCCCCGATCAGGCGCTTCCGATCGATGGCACGATACCCGACCCGGCGCTTGAGCCGACGCCGTCTCGACGCCGCGACGCCGAAAGAGCGCTCGAATATATGGGGCTCACGCCCGGCTCGCGCATGACCGACATCGCGATCGACCACGCCTTTATCGGGTCCTGCACAAATGCCCGCATCGAGGATTTGCGCGCCGCAGCTGCCATTCTCGACGGGCGCAAGGTGGCGGCCGGCGTCAAGGCGATCATCGTTCCCGGCTCGCGTGAGGTAAAACGCCAGGCCGAAGCGGAAGGCCTCGACCAGGTTTTTCTCTCGGCGGGTTTCGAATGGCGCCAGTCCGGCTGTTCGATGTGCCTAGCGATGAATGATGATGTGATCCCGGCCGGCGGGCGCTGTGCCTCAAGTACCAACCGCAATTTTGAAGGCCGTCAGGGTGCCGGCGCACGGACGCATCTTATGAGCCCTGCCATGGTTGCTGCCGCAGCTGTGGCCGGCCATCTCTGCGATGTCCGTGACTTCGAGGTGTCTTATGCGTCCTGACCCGTTCGACCACGTCTCCGGCACGATCGCGGCCCTTCCCGCCGCGAATATCGACACCGATGTCATCATGCCGAAGACGTTTCTGAAGGGTATCGACCGCAGCGGGCTGGAGCGCGGCGTGTTTCATGATTTGCGATTTGATGAGCGTGGTGAGCCGCGCCCGGACTTCGTCCTCAACCAGCCACCGTGGCGGAATGCCCGATTTCTGGTGACGGGCGCGAATTTCGGTTGTGGATCGAGCCGGGAGCATGCGGTCTGGGGCCTTCTCCAACTTGGTATCAGAGCGATCATCGCACCGTCCTTTGCTGGCATCTTCTTCGATAATTGTGCCCGAAACGGGCTGCTCGCCATCGAAGCTGCCGAAACAGATGTCGGTCATCTGACCGGCTGCGCCCAGGAGGCGCAAACAGTCACCATCAACCTGCCCGGCCAGGCGATCGAGACGCAGGACCGGACGCTGACTTTCGACATTAGCGAACAGCGCAAGACGATGCTTCTTCAAGGCCTTGATGCGGTCGGCATGACGCTGCAACGGCGCAAGGATATCGAAGCGTTCCAGGACCAGTATCTTGCTGACCGGCCATGGCTTGCCTGATCGAAACTGAGGAATTCAATACATGAACACCCCGCTCCGCAAAGTGGTCGTCACCCAGAAGTTCTTTGACGAAAAAGCCATCACCTATCTCAGGGATCGGAATATCGAGGTGAAGATTGCAACACTGCCGGACGGCAAGTCCGAAGCTGATCTTGATGTCGGCGATATCGAGAAACTGCTGGCTGGCGCTGGCGGCTGGATCGTTGGCCATGCGCGCATTACACGTGATGTCCTCGCTGCCCTGCCTGATCTTGCCGTGATTTCCCGGCGGGGCGTCGGCTATGAAAAGGTCGATACTGAAGCCGCGAAAGAGATGGGCAAGGTGGTTGCCATTGCAGCAGGTGGCAATGACGCTTCAGTCGCCGATCAGGTGATCGGCATGATGATCTCACTCGGCAGACGATTCGAGGAAGCTCGCCGGGCGATGGCGGACCGGAAATGGGGCATCCTTGTGGGAACGGAACTCCATCAGAAGACAGTCGGCATCTTCGGCTTCGGACGGATCGGGCGCAGTCTTGCAAAACGGCTGCAGGGTTTCGACGCCGATATTCTGGTCTGTTCGCCGCGCCTCGATCCGGCCGATATCGAGACCTATGGACTGAAACCCGTCGACTTTCAGACCCTTTTGAGAGAAGCCGACTACATATCCATTCACGCCCCTCTCACGCCCGAGACCAAGCACATGTTCGATGCTGACGCCTTCGAGACGATGAAGCCGACGGCAGTGTTGATCAATACAGCGCGCGGCGGCCTGGTAGACGATGCCGCCCTGCTACAGGCACTTGAGACCGGGCGCATCCTTGGTGCTGGTCTCGATGTCTATGAGAGCGAGAGCAATCCCTCCCTGAAGCCTGTCACTGACGCCCTGATCGCACGCCATGACGTCATCGCAGCCCCGCATGCAGGGGCATCAACGCACGAAGCGCTAGCGCGCACGAACATGATTGCCGCCGTCTGCGCGGCCGATGTGATCGACGGCCGCGACCCGCCTCGCCAATGCGTGATCGTCGACGGGCGCTGACAGGCGGCGGCGCGTCTCAGCGCCGGACCGGGGCTGCAGCGCCATGCTATTAAGCGATTTTCAGCCTCTATGCATCGCTCGACGGTACCACAGAGGCCCGCGCCTCCAGTAACTCACGGTCCTCTCTGTGCGCTTGCCGTGTCAGCGGATAGTTGCGGCACAGAAACGCGCACAGGGCGAAGACGAGGATCGGCGCAAGCGTGAAAACCATGATCAGCCCGATCCGGTGGCTCGGGTCGCCTGGCTCTTCGGGATTGAATCCGATCAAGGCCAGAAGCAGGAAACTGATCCCGATCGCCAGCGCCTGGCCGATCTTGTAGGCCGTGCTCATGAAAGCGAAATAGAAGCCGGCCTTGTTGACACCTGATCGTACATCCTCGCGATCCACCTGATCGGCCATCATCGACCGCAGAAGGGCCTGGGGCGCGCCGAAGCCGATACCCATGACAGCAATCATGGCAACAAACAGCCAGGTCGGCCCAAATAACAGCACCGGAATGATCACGATATTGCCGGTCAGCGAGTAGAGACAGGCAATCATCAGCGCAGTGTGCTTTTCCAGGCGCTTGCTGAACCACAGCCAGAGCGGGATACCGATTATCGAGGCGACGAAGAAGACAAGCAGGACGGTGCTCGCACCGTTTTCAAATCCGGCGATACCTCTCGCGACGAAGAGGAAGGTTGCAGCGGTAACGCCAACGCCGACACCGGTCGCGATCTCGATCAGGAGGACACGCCACAACGTCGAGTTCTTCAGGCTCGCCGCGATCTCTTTGAGGCTCATCTCCTGGCGCTCGACCTTGACTGGCGAGATCGTCTTGTCAGGGACAAACACGAAAGCCAGCACCACGGCGGCCGGGAGGGCAAGGATCAGGAACCAGCCCATAACCGAAACTTCGGTATAGGCATCGACCTCAAATCGCATACCGACGAGCGCTGGCAGGGCCAGGATGAAAATCGTCCCGCACGCATTGACGATTTCGCGGGCTCCGAACAGCCGCGAGCGGTCGTCATAGCCCGGCGCCAGGTCAGCGCCCCAAGCCTGGTGGGCTGTCTGCAGGAAGGTCCAGCCGGTGTAGATGATGAGCAGCTGCAGGAGCAGGAAACCCGCACTCGCCTGGCCGCCCCGTTCCGGCATAAACAGGAAGAAGGCGGTGATGCACATCATCGGAATGCTGACGGCGATCCACGCCTTCCGCCGGCCATGGCGCCACTGATACCGGTCGACAACGATGCCGACGATCGGATCCGAGATGACGTCCCAGACGCGGGCGATCATGAAGACGATGCCCACCGCCGCCAGACCAAGTCCGGCCTGGCTCGCATAAAGCGGCGGCAAGTAGGTCGTCACGGGCAAACCGACCGCAACAATCGGAAAGGTCAGGCTGCAATAGGCGAGCAGCCGAAAGAGCGGCAGGCGGCCTGATGGTTTGGTATCCTCGGACATAGGTTCTCGTTTCATTAAAAGGCCAACGAAGGGCTGTAGCGATCAGAATGGGGCCATCACACCGGGAACACGCGCCGATCAGCGACGTCTGAGGTGAGTGAGCGCTGTGCTGCCTGCCCCTGCTGGGCCATCGCTAGCTGTCAAAGCCAGGATTCTGCCGGCGAAGACGCCGCAAGAGGGCCGGCCAGACCAACATGTCCGCGGCCTTCGCCATGCTCTTCGATTGCTGTTCGACAACGTTCTGCACCTCGCCTTGCGGGGTCATCAGCCGGCTGCTCGCCTGCGCTGCGATCTGGATCGAGCAGGCGCGTTCGAGAAAGTACATGAAGGTGAACGCCGATCCGACGGAATCGCCGACAGCCATCGTGCCGTGATTGCGCAAGATCATGACACTGCTCTCGCCAAGGTCGGCGACAAGCCTTGGCCGCTCGTCATGGTCGAGCGCGATGCCTTCATAGTCATGGTAAGCGAGCTGGCCATTGAGCAACATCGATGTCTGATTGATTGGCAGCAGGCCTTCTTCCTGACAGGAGACGGCTACCCCATCCACCGTGTGTAGGTGCAGGACACAATTGGCGTCCTCGCGCGCGTCATGCACGGCCGAATGGATCGTGAAGCCGGCAGGATTTACAATCGCATCTGAGGCATCGACCCTCTGGCCGTCGAGATCGACCTTGACGAGGGAAGTCGCCGTGATCTCCTCAAACAGCCATCCATAGGGATTGATCAGGAAGTGGTGTTCTGGCCCGGGCACCCGAGCGGAAATGTGCGTGAAGACGAGGTCATCCCATCCGAACAGGGCGACCAACCGGTACGCGGCGGCGAGATCGCAGCGGATTTTCCATTCGGCTTCAGTGCAAGATGGCAGCTGGCGTTCAGCAAGTGCAGTCATGGTGTCGCTCCTGATTTGTATTCGAGTGGCGGCGTGCGGCAGATTTAGTCGAGATCGACATCCAGGAGCCGGACATATTGCTGGCCCGAATGCATGTCGCGCTCGACCATTCCGCCCTGTGGGGTCGCTCTTGGATAAGAGATCTTGATGAGGTGGAATTCGGGAACGTCTATCTTTTTAACGAGCGCCGCATCTGTTCCGTAAAGGCGACGAAAGGCTTCGGGGCCCAACGCTTGGCTGTCCTTGTATCTTTCGAAACTGTCAGCGCTGTCGAACCATATATCCATGGTCACCCAGAACGGGCCGGCCTGCTTCGATCTGATGTGCTCACAAACGTCACGTAGCTTGGTCACAGTGTTCGGCACCCTTTTCTCTCTATCCGGGACAGCGCTCATGGATTGATCCATCCTGTCCGCACAAGCTGCAGCGGATCATCAACTTCAACCACGTGATTGAGTTTGAACTCGTAGATCTGGCCTCGCGGAACATCGGCCGGCGTGAAGGCAAAACCATAACTTGGAAGCTCCTTCTCCATCACCGCCGGATAGTGAAAGAAGTAAGGATTGCAGGCATGCGCGATGGCGTTGGCAAGTTCCTGCGACCTCGCTGTTGCAACGAACAAAGCGCCGATCTCGCGCGGCGGCGGCGTGCCCTCCGGAACCGCAGCGCCGTCAACGGCATTCCAGCCATACATTCTGACCGAGATATTAAAATGGTCATGCTCTTCAGGCGGCATCGACTCGCGTGCCCTCGCATCGAGCGCAGCCAAGAACCGATCATGGAATCCGGACACGTCAGCCAGTACATCCGGATCCTGAATGCCCACGAGCATGATGGTTTGATACATCCCGCCCCCAGCGCCTTCGAGCTTCATCGTATAGGGCCGCTTCACCCATTGCGCACCGTGGACCCGGACCGCGCGATCGCCGGGCACTTGCTCATACGTCGCCCCCGTCACATCGAGCTGACCGCCCGGCTCGGTAAGGACGTAAGGATTGGTGTTCTCGTAAAGCATGTGAGCGCCAACGCTTTGCGGCGTACAGAGATTGTCCTGCGCAAGCGGCTCAACCTCGAAACCTTTGTGGCCGACTGTGAGAAGCACGCCGGCTCCATCCCGCTTGTCGGCGCATTGGGCACCGCATTCGCCAATCTTGCCGGCATGCCATGACGGCCCCCATCCTGCTCCCTTCCATATGGGAAAACTGGCCAGGACGGCGGGGTCCGTTGACCGGCCGCCCAGAATCACATCCGCCCCGGCTTCAAGCGCAGCGATATACGGCTCGACGCCCATCAGCGCGACGATGTGGTCGCATTCGTCGACAGTTTCGTCATCGAGCGGCCCAAGGGGGGGTAATGGCTTGATCTTACCTTCCCGGTTGAAGGTCTTGATGTCGGCGCAAGACTGCTCGCTGTACAGCAAGGCAATCTTGGGCGAGAGGCCGAGTTCGTCGACCACTTCCAGAAGAATGTCCCGGGTCCAGTCGACATTGAGATCGCCGCCAGCCTGGCCCGAGGTCCCGATAATGACCGGAATCCCAGCATTCGCATGGGCCCTCATCAGGATCGTCAGATCCCGCTTTACCGCCCCGCGGCTATTCTTGGATTTTCCAGTCGCGAGATAGGCTGCACCGCTGTCAGTTGAGCCGGCATCAGATGCGATGGCCTGAGCGCCTTGGGAAAGGCCGTACTCGACCTCGTCTTCGCGCACGCCCGCGCCTAGCGATCCGCACGGCACAAGCACTTTTACTGAAAAGCCGCTATCATTGGTCATTTTTGCTATCGGTCTCTAAAAAGCTATGGGAGGAAACGTTGCGGTGAGAGATCTTCTGATCCTGTTGTTTGCCTAGTAGTCCCAGGACAGCGTCACGCCGTAGGTTCTCGGTGGACTAAACGCCCCGAAATTGGCGCCAAGGAATACAGCCTGGAAGGTGCGTGTACGCTCATCCGTGAGGTTCTTGCCCCAAAGCGACACTTCCAGCCCGTTGCCAAAATTTCCCAGAATTGCGCGCGCATCGACGAAATGTGTCGGATCTCGCACTTCCGGAGGCTGGTTGCTGTTGTCGTCGAATATCTCGCTGGCATACCGGTAATCCGCCGCCAGCGTCAGATCGACCCCATTGGCGAATGTGTACACATAGGAGGGCGAGATCGTGAGCTTGTGTTCGGGTGTCCGAGAAATCCTGTTGCCCGAATAGTCGACACCGCCCTCTACGAACTCATCAAAGGTCGCATCCGTGTAGGCGTAGGCCACGGCCAGATTGAGGCCGTCAGCTGGCGAGACGGCAAGCTGGGTTTCATAGCCCTTGATGGTCGCTGCGCCTGCATTGTTTGTGACATTGATACCGTTGATGGTCTGGACCGTCTGAAGGTCGGTATAGTCGAGATAGAACAGCGTGTTGTTCCAGATCATCGCCCCGTCAAACAGCGTGCTCTTCTGACCGATTTCATACTGGATGGCCGACTCGGGCTCAAATGGAATGACAGCCTCGGCGGCCGTCGCCGGCTGATCCTGGAAACCGCCGCTCTTATAACCGCGGGAGATACTGGCATACAGCATATCATCAGGTGTGGCCTGGAACTCGAGACCGGCGCGATAGGTCCAGTCGTCGAAATCGGCCGAAGCGCTCGCCTCAAATATGTCGTCAGCACGAAGAGGCGCATCGCTATCGAGGTTCCCCACAGTGTAGGACTTCTCGTCCTTTGAATAACGCAGACCGCCGAAGATATTCCAGCGGTCGCCGACCGGAACGGAGACGTCACCGAAGACAGCATAGCTGTCGAGCTCGGCATGCTGATCGAAGACTTCTGTCAACGGGATCGGGGCGACGAGCGCAGAATCGAGCGTGAAGACGTCGAGCCGATCAACTTCGTGGGCATACCGGTAAAGCCCGACAACCCAATCAATATTGCTCGAAGGGAGGGAAGAAAGCCGCAATTCCTGACTGGAAAGTTCTGATTGCTCCCCGCTTACGTCTGGAGAGTCGCTGCTGATATCGACGCCGTTGAAACCGGGTGATGTCGGGTCAGGGTTCCCTCCATCAAAGTCGTAATTGAACCCGTAATCGAGGTCGCGATAGGAGGCGAGAAAGGTCAGTGTACCAAAGCTGAAGTCATTCGCGATCTCACCGCGTAGGCCATAGGTGTCACGATCCTGAAAGCCGACCCGTGAACCATAAGTCACGTCTGGATCGAAGTTTTGGCTGTAGAAATTCGAGAGCGGATCAGACGAATCGAGCTCGAGCACGTGATTGGCTGGGCCGGATGAGCGGTCCCTCGTGCCATCCAGCGTCAGATGCACACGCATCGTTTCGGTTGGCTCGGTATAGAACTGCACCCGCCCGCTCAGCGTGTCCTGATCCTCAACGTCCTCGTTCAGAAATCGGTTTTCTACATAGCCGTCATGACTGCGATAGGACCCGCTGACACGAACAGCGCTCGACCCGTTTGCAAATGGCAGATTGACGAAGCCGGCCCCGTCGAGCCGGTTGTAATTACCATAGGTAAGGCTTGTGCCGGCATCAAAGCCTTCAAGATCGGGCCGTTTGGTGATGACGTTGATCGCACCGCCCACGACGTTGCGGCCAAACAGCGTGCCTTGCGGGCCTTTGAGCACCTCGATCCGCTCCAGATCAAAAGCGTCGAAGGCGACCATGGCAGGCCGACCGAGATAAACTTCATCAAGGAAAACAGCCGAGCTGGGGTCACCTGCAGCGCCGCGATCAGATGAACCGATCCCTCGGATGAACAGGCGGGCCTGCGTGGCCGGAAATGCATCGAAGCTGAGACCCGGCGTGCGGCTCACAATGTCGTCGATCTGCTGGATGCGCGCATTCTTAATCTCTTCTGCACCAAAGGCGGTCACCGTGACTGGTACATCCTGTAGGCTTTCAGCCCGGCGCTGCGCCGTGATGGTGACAACGCCCAGACGCGCATCGCCCTCTTCTGCATCTTGCGAGTCAACTGCCTGTTGCGCCTGCGCCGGCATCGCCAGAGCTGCGCCCAATGCAAAAGAACACACCCCGGCCATAAGGCTCGTCGTTAGGGTCTTCATGTCTACTCCTCCCAGTCCGTTTTTCATCCGGTGTGTCGTCCACCGATGCGCGAGCCTAAAACCAGGAAGGCGAAAACCGCGTGGCAAGAATTTTACATTTTTGGAGAAAGTGTGCTGGCGGGGGATTGAGCCGTCAGAGTTGCCAGTCCAAGGGGGTTTGAGGCAGATTGGCCGACGGAGACCATGATGCACATCGCCGGACGCCTGAACTGGATCGAAGAGCTGCCGCAAGACGCGCAGATGGCCATACGTCAGCGTTTCGTGTATCGGAATTTGAGCGCGGGCGACGTGATCGGCGAAGCCGGCCAGCCTTCCGAAGGCATGTATCAGGTTCAGTCCGGCTATATCAAAATGCTAGCCGACCAGCCCGACGGCGAGCGCGCCCTGCTTCTCATCTACATGCGCGGCAATTGTTTCGGTGAATCCACAGTGATCGCGCAGCGCCCTCATCATCACACGACGGTGGCAGCCAGCGCGGCCCGCATCGCCTTTCTCAACCATGAGGACTTTCACGATCTCTACTGCCAGTACCCGTCCATCCCTGAAGCGCTTTGCCGAAAGTTCGCAACGGCCCTTAGCTCGATGATCTCGTTCAGAGAAACCCAATCTCAGGCGAATGTCGGTCAGCGCGTGGCCCGCGTGCTCTACAATTTGGCGGAAGTAAGTGATGCCCAGCAGGTCGGCCAGTACCGGGAAATCGATGTGCCGTTCACCATCGCCGACCTCTCGAGCTTTCTCGGTGTCACGCGCCAGACTGTGCAGAAGGAAATCTCCGCGCTCAAGAAGCGGAACCTGATCTACAAGCTTCACGGCACCTGGACGGTCAGGGATATGAGCCAGCTGAACAGCCTCACCTTCCAGAACGAGCCTGCACCCCACGCAAAGGACTGACGCCCTTCTGCGCTCTCACACGGAGGGATATGCCTTCAACACCTTGCTCCATAGCGCTTCGGCGGCTGGGGACTGGCGGGCGCGCGGACGCCAAAGCCTGATCTCGATCGGTACATCCTGATCCGGACTTCCTGCCCTCAGTAGCGTGCCGCTGTCGATGTCTTCTTTCACAAGGCTGAGCGCTGTCCACGCAACGCCGCGGCCACCGCGGGCCATGGCCGTCAGGACGTTGGCGAGATGCGAGGTGAATATCGGATTTGCAGGCGGCGCCGCGCCAGAGGCTGCCCAGGCCGCAGCCAGAATACGGCCCATTCCCGATTCCGGCGCAAATGCCAGCTGCGGGGTCTCTGATGGGCTTGCTCTTTCTGCAAGGCGCGGTGCCATGACAGGGAGCAGAATATCTTCGCCGAGGACGATCGAGCGGAAATCCTTGTCGAAGCGCGTCGGCGCCGCTTGATGATGATGGCAGAGCAGGAACTGCGCGCGCCCCTCCACCATAATTCTTTCGCAGGCGACCATATGGTCCGCCGTCAGCTCGACCGTAACGTTCGTAGGCTCGTCTCTATCAAGCTGGCGTAGCCACGCCGGAAAGAACGTCAGCGAGAGCGCATGGGTAGATGCAAAGCGCAACGTCTCAGCAGACACATTTCCGATCGCGCGAATTTCGTCACGGCCCAGCTGCAGGCGGCGAAGGATCTGTTCGGCGACAGGTTTGAACGCCTGCCCGGCAGGAGTCAGTCGCATTGTATGCGTGGTACGGTCGATCAGCTGAACGCCGGTCCAATCTTCTAGCGAGCGAATCCGCCGACTGAACGTTGGCTGGGTTACAGCCTGCTTCTCCGCGGCCCGCGCAAAATTGCCATGCTCAATCAGCGCTAAAAAATCGTCGAGCCATTCCGTATTCATATAGAGCAGGCCCTTGAATTCGCCAGCCAGTCATTTGCCAGGCCGTGTAGCTGATGAGATGCGAGCAAGTAAGCATGGCCTACAATCGCGGTTCTGAATATCTGCCAGGACCAGTATGATCATCGGCAAATGGAATGAAATGGGGCGAAATAAACTTGAACCTAAGCCTCAAGAAATTGATCAGAAAAGAGTTCCAACATGCTGATTGAAACAATGAGGCCCACAAAAGAACATGATCTCCGGGCCTATTCGGTAACCAATGGACCTACCTTGCTATAAAGAATAGGCAGGTATTTCAATAGAGCTGAACAATTCATCAAATGAGTCCTGATCCTCCAGACTCCACATAAATGCTAGGGCACGAAGCATTTTATCTTCGCGGATACGACCCTCGGCAAACTCCCGGAATTTCCTCTAAATTGCCCGATCGGGCATTCCGAAGCGAGGACTTTTGCTGGCAGCGTCAGAAGAACTTCGCTTGAGAACGAGTGGAGGACCGCCCTGCTCTGCGGGTCATGGCCAAGTCACCCTTCCGCTATTTCAAAACGTCGCCCGAGGTCATTCGTCTGGCGGTAATGATGTACGTCAGGTTTCCACTATCGCTTCGCAACGTGGAAGACCTTCTGCACGAGTTCGGAATTGAAAGTCAGCCACGAGACGGTCCGCCATTGGTGGAGCCGGCTTGGGCCGCTTTTTGCCGGCGGAATCAGGAAGCGCCGGTGCCAACAACTTCGCCAAGTCACGCATTGGCGATGGCACCTGGATGAAGTCTACCTGAAGATCAACGTTGTGACCCACGCCTCGTTTCACAACCACTTCAATCTCGATCGTCACCTCAGTCCTAGATCCTGCTTAAAGCAAAATCGCGACGCCGCGCTCCTCGAATGGCGCCAGCTTTCAGCCGCTTGAGAGGGTCTATTCGTCAGATAGCAGATGCGAGTTCGCATTAGTCTGACAACACCGCCACACGGACGTAAATTCAGAGCCCAGATCTCGGATTTCCCGAAATCGCCCGCCACTGGCGAACTTATTCTTGTTCCTGGCGCGCGGTCGTTGCCTCCGTCCAGAATGTCTCGGCGAGCGGCCGAAGCGAATCGGACCGACGCCGGATGACGAAATGGGTCTTTATACCCTCGTTTTCGAATGGAAGCGTCCGGGAATTGCCACCGCAGGCCCCAGTATCTTCAGTAAACCAGCCGAGGCAGATGGCTGGCACCTGAAGCCGGCGCGCGAGGCGGAGTGTTGATACCGCGTTCGATTCTGGCAGTTTATACTGCGTAGCCCCGTGCGCATTGAGGAAACGGGCGACCCCCTCTGATAGCGCAACCCCGTGAACACGGCTGATGGACGCGACGGAGCGGCCTTCCAGGTCGGCGGCGCTGATCACTGTCTTTCGATACAGGTCGCTCGACTCCGGTACGGATAACTGAAGTTCACGGCTCTCGATGATATGTCCGCGCAAATCGGTCTCGGCTGCGGGGCTGATTGCGGAATCAAACCACTGCTCTTCAGGCTCCAGCACAAGGGCAAGATCGATATCTTCAAACGCAAGCGCCCTGTAGAGCCGGTCATGGCTCATTCCGATGATTTCGATGCCGTCGGCTCCATGGTTGGCAATGAAATCATCTGTCAGCCGGGTCCGCGCCGGGATGTTCGAAGAATAATAGGGAACGCCGATCCTCACCGCATTCGTTCGGATATCCCTGATCTTCTGGTGCATCCATTCGTTTTCGAGGACCATACGCCGCGCATGCGCAAGAAATGAACGTCCGCCCGGCGACAGCTCGACATGGCGCTTGCTCCGCTTGAGCAGGTCGAACCCCAACCGGCGCTCAAGCTCCTTGATCTTCGCCGACAAGGCTGGCTGCGACATGTTCAGTTCTTCGGCTGCGCGCGTGAAGGATTGCGCGTCCGCAACCGCCAGAAACGCTCTCAAAGGTGTGGCATGCAAGTCCAGCGGTCATTCCTTCCAATCGACGATTTCTTATAACCTACTCCTATTAATCGGCAAAAAAAATCAAATTCGACGCTCGTCCCCACGATTGATAGCAAAGGCCCGAAGCAATCGTTTCAGAACGAGGAAACACCTATGTGGTCATTTCAGACAGAGCCAGAGTTCCAGGCCGAGCTTGATTGGATTTCCGAATTTGTTCGGGAAGACGTCGAACCCCTGGACGACGTGCTGGGCAGTCAGTGGAATATTCATGATCCGCTGTTTGAAAAGCTTGTTCGGCCGCTCCAGGAAAAGGTCAAGAAACGCAAATTGTGGGCATGCCATCTCGGCCCGGAACTTGGCGGGCCCGGCTATGGCCAACTCAAGCTGGCCCTCATGAACGAACAGTTCGGCCGTTCGCGCTTCGGCCCTATCGTCTTTGGCGCACAGGCGCCCGACACCGGGAACTCTGAAATCCTCGCCCATTACGGAACGGACGAGCAAAAAGAGAAGTATCTGAAGCCGCTGCTCAACAATGAGATCGTCTCCTGCTTTTCATTGACCGAGCCTCAAGGGGGCGCCGACCCGACCATGGTGAAGACCATGGCCGTCAAGGATGGAGATGACTGGGTTATCAGCGGCGAGAAATGGTTTGCCTCCAATGCACGCTTTGCGGAGTTCTACATCATTGCGGCTGTTACAGAGCCAGAGGCAAACAACCTCCATCGCCGTATGTCGATGTTCATCGTCCCGGCTGACTCGCCAGGAATTGAGATTGTCCGCGACTACACCTTCCATGGCGAACCGGAAGGCACGCACGGCCACGTGAAGTGGAACAATGTGCGCGTCCCGAAAGAAAATATGCTGGGCGGCCGGGGAGACGCTTTTGTCGTTGCACAGGTCAGACTGGGTGGGGGGCGCATGCACCACGCCATGCGGACCATCGCCGAGGCGACGAAGTGCTATGACATGATGTGCGAACGCGTCAAATCACGGGAAACAAAAGGCGAGCCGCTTTGGCAGAAGCAGCTGGTTCAGGAAAAGATTGCCGACAGCTGGATTGAGCTTCGTCAGTTCCGCCTCCTTGTGCTGGAAACCGCCTGGCTTGCTGATCAGGGGCATGACTGGAAAGCCCTCCGCCAGAATGTCTCTGCCGTGAAAGCCGTCATGCCGAAAATCCTGCATGATATCTCCGCAAGAGCCCTTCATCTGCATGGGGCCCTGGGACTGTCGACACAGATGCCGTTTACGGCCGCGCTGGTGAACAGTCATCATGTCGGTCTCGCAGACGGACCGACGGAAGTGCACAAATTGGTCGTGGCACGCGAAATCCTGAAAAACGTCGAGCCAGCAGAGTCCGATTTCCCTGAATATATCGCCTACAAGCGCGAAGCCCGCGCCAAGGCAAAATTCGGCATTAGCTAATCAAGGATGACGAAATGAATAATCCACTCGATTTTTCCGGTAAGAAAGTTCTCGTCGTTGGCGGCACGACGGGCATTGGAAATGCAACCGCGCGCACATTTCGCGACGCTGGCGCCAAGGTCTGGGTCTGGGGCACCCGGCCAAGCGCGGCAGACTATGATAAGGAAGAAGACAGCGACCTGTCCGGTATGACCTACCAGACGATGGATGCGACGGATTCTGACAGTGTCCGCGACTATAAGGCCGAATTCGACAGCCTGGATGTCCTTGTCCTTTCCCAGGGACTGGTCCTCTACAACCGGCAAGAATTTGAAATGGATGGCTTCCGCCGGGTTGTCGATGTGAACCTCAACAGCGTGATGGCCTGCGCCATGCGCTTCCATGAGGATCTGAAGAAAGCTGGCGGGTCACTGATTATCGTCAGCTCCTCGGCCGCTTTCCACGCGACGCGTGGAAACCCGGCCTACAATGCCTCCAAGACTGGCGCGTACGGGCTTTGCCGGACCCTTGCCCAAGCCTGGGCGCACCAGGGGATCAGGGTCAACGGGATCGCGCCCGGCTTCATCCCCACACGCATGACCGCGCAGACGACAGAGAACGAAAAACACAAGGATGCCGCCATGTCGCGCATTCCCATGGGCCGGTTCGGCACGCCTGACGAAATGGCATCAATCACCCTCTTCCTCGCCTCTCCGCTGTCATCCTACATGACCGGCCAGATGCTCGTCGCGGACGGCGGATTGCTCCTATAGAAAAGGGCCCGAGAATGGACAGTTCAGCGGTGCCGGGTATCGATCAGGTCCAACTTGAGAGATGGATGGATACGAATGGGATCGGTCAAGGTCCCATTACTGGCCTCACACAACTTGCCGGCGGCACGCAAAACATTATCGCGAAGTTCGAGCGCAGCGGAGCCCCCTTTGTCTTGCGGCGGCCAAGCGTGACCCCTCGCGCGAAAGCCAACGAGGTGATGGCCCGAGAAGCCCGGGTTCTTGCCGCTCTTGCGGGTACAAACGTGCCTCACCCCCGGTTTATCGCCGTCTGCCATGATCCGGACGTGCTTGGCGCAACCTTTTATCTGATGGAGGCGGTCGATGGCTTCAACGCCGTGACCGGCCTGCCCGATCTGCATCGTTCAAGCCCGCAGATCCGCCGCGAAATGGGGTTTGCCATGGTGGATGCTGCGGCTGAACTTGGCAGCCTGGACCATAAAGCCCTTGGCCTCGAAGACTTCGGTAAACCAGAAAACTACCTGTCGCGTCAGGCCGGTCGGTGGATGTCACAGCTGGAAAGCTACACCAAGCACGAAGGATGGCCCGGTGGCGAAGGCCTCGGTGACGTTAACACGCTGGCTGACTATCTGAGTGCCAATGTGCCACCAGACTTCAAGCCAGGCATCATGCATGGTGACTACGCCATCGGGAATGTCATGTTCCGCAATGATGGCCCGCAACTGGCGGCTGTCATAGATTGGGAATTGTCCACCATCGGCGACCCGCTCATCGATCTGGCTTGGGTTATCTGCACATGGCGAGATCCTGCCTGGCGGGACCTGCCGGTTCTGGTGGTGGAGCCATGGGAAGGGTTTCCGTCGATTGATGAAATGATCCAGCGATATGCAGATCGCTCACAGCGCGACCTTTCTCATATCGATTGGTACATCGTCCTCGCCTGCTTCAAGCTCGGCATCATCCTTGAGGGCACATATGCGCGCGCTTTCAGCGGCGCCGCGCCCAAGGCCATTGGCCAAACCCTGCACGAGACATCCGTAACCCTGATTGAACGGGCTCATGCCCGGTTAAACCGAACCGTCTGGCAATAGACGGACGTGACCACCCGTAGCGTCCGAAACTCTCCTCCCGGTAGGCTCGCTTCGCTAGAACCCAAAATACAAGGACACTTCACATGACCCAACTCGATAAGAAGATTGCCATTGTCACTGGTGCCGGTAGCGGTATGGGCGCGGCAACTGCTGTTCTGTTTGCCCAGAACGGTGCCACGGTCGCATTGCTGGACCGGAACAAGGACGGTCTTGAAGCGACGCTAAAACAGATTGAGGACGCCGGAGGCAAGGCGAAATCCTGGCAAATCGATCTTGCCCTCACAGACAAGATTCCCGCCGTCATCGAAAGCGTCGCCGCAGAGTTCGGGGGCATAGACATTGTCGTGAACAATGCCGGTATCGCAGGCTTTCTCGCCATAGATGACCCGGACTATGACGCGCATTGGGACCGGATGATCAATGTCAATCTGACGGCTCAACAGAAGATCGTCCGCAGCGCCCTGCCCTGGCTTCGCAAGAGCGAGTCGCCGAGGATCGTGAACATCGCTTCCACCGAAGCACTCGGGGCCACGCCACTCGACAGCGCATATGTTGCAAGCAAGGCGGGCGTTGCGGGGCTGACGCGGGCGCTGGCTGTAGATCTTGGCCCGGAAGGCATTCTGGTCAATTGTATCTGCCCCGGCCCCATCGACACAGCGATGACGTCCTTCGCGCCAGCTGATCAAAAAGTGATCTTTGCCAAGCGGCGCACCGCCCTGAAACGCTATGGCGGGCCGGAAGAAGTGGCACAGATGTCTCTCGCCATGAGCCTTCCGACCCAGACCTATCTGACTGGAACCGTCGTGCCTGTCGATGGCGGTCTAATGGCGCGTAATGCCTGACGGAGGTGTTGTCAGTAGACCAGGCCGATGGGGCGGACAGATCATGTCCGCCATCATTGCCTGTAGGTTTCTAATCTGACTCCGCCATTTCAAGGAGACCTCTTCATGAAAGCGCTGCAATGGGTCTTGGCATCGCCGGTCGTCGGAATGCCTTCCAGTTCGAATTTTTCTCTGGCGGAAATCGACCTTCCCTCGCCTTCAAATGAGGAGGTCCTGGTCGAAATTCGCTACCACACGGTTGCTCCCGGTATCCGGGCGCGTATCGGCGCAGACACCTATGCGGCGAAGATCGAGGTTGGAGAGATCATACCGGGGATGGGCGTCGGGGTCGTTCTGGACTCCGCAAGCGACTTGTTCGAACCCGGCGATCTGGTCGTAGGACAGCTCGCCTGGGCAACACATGCCAACGTAGCGGCTTCTGACATAAGTCGCATTGGTTGCCAGCATTTAAAGGATCTACCGCTGCACACCGCGCTCGGCGCGAGGGGGCCATCAGGTTTGACGGCGTATTTCGGGTTGACCGATGTGCTCGCTGTCCAGCCCGGCGAGACGGTAGTGATCTCGTCGGCGGCGGGCTCTGTCGGGAGCGCTGCCGGACAGATCGCCAAAATATTGGGATGTCGTGTGATTGGCATTGCCGGAGGCAAGGAAAAGTGTCGTGACCTGATCGAAAATTACGGATTCGACGACGCTCTCGATTATCGGGCCTCAAAGTCGCTTGTCCGTGACTTGAAAGCAAAAGCCCCGGACGGCGTCGACGCCTATTTCGATAATGTCGGGGGTGAGATTTCTGATGCGGTTATTCAGAACATGAAATTGTTCGGCCGGATCGCCGTCTGCGGCCAGACCAGCGAATACAACAGAACAGAGCCTCGCGGCTGCCGTCAGATGACGTCCGTCATTACGCGAAGACTAACCCTCCGAGGCTTTGTCGTATTTGATTTCCAGGACCAGTTTGATCGAGCGCTCGAACGCATCCGGGAATGGGTCTTGTCTGGCGCGATGCAAGACAGTCCCAACATCCTTACCGGCATCGACCTGGCGGTAGATGGATTTGTTTCACAGTTCTCAGAAAGGTCTTCCGGCAGGCTTCTGGTCAAGATTGGTGGCGCCGGCTAAGGCCCGCGACGTTTCCTCCACCGTCCGAACTCCTGTGGACGGTCCCTGTCAGCGGAATAAGCCGATTGAGCAGGTAATCAGGCCGAAAACTCACACTTGCCGTTTCGGCGATGAGCGCGCGCGATGTCTCGCTTCAGGCAGACGACAACACCGCTAGTCACAAGATATCGCTTTGCGCGCGCCTTCGGTTTCACTGGCGAATGTCTTGTTGGTGGCCAGCAGGCCCGCCACCCCCTCCGTTGTCGTAAAGATCATCACCGCATTGTTGGCGACCTTGCCGGCGCCGGCGAAAACGCCAAGCGTAATGTTTTTCACAATCTCGCAGCACATGCCGACCATGGCGAGACGTACCGCAGCAGGGATACCGCTTGTATCCATAAGGATGAGCGACAATGCGACCGCACCGTAGAGCCGGGCGAGGCGCTGTCCATAGGACGCCGCAATGCCAAGCGAGACCCCGCCGGCACCACTGACAGCGCCAGCGGCGCCTGCAAACCCGGCGGCCAGGTTGAGCGCGGTGATGGCTGTATCCAGTTGCTTCAATTGCCGGTCGATCCGTTCTTTTGCATCGCCCCCACCGGTGAGATCCGGCATGATTCCCGTAACCTCACCTGTCGCAACCTCAACAGCCCAGAGCGCTTTTGTGGACCCGTCTGCGGCGCCGATGAAGTAGGCGCCAGGATACGGGTACTCTGCCCTCAGCCGTTCGATATGCTCGTACCAGACCGCTACGTCTTCCGCTTCAAGCCCGGAAGATCTGAATGGCCGCCTTCCGATGATGCCGAGGGACTTTCCCTCAAGGAGGCTGAGCGTACTATCGTCGAAAAGCGCCGCTTCCGCCTGAGCAACAAGCAAGGTGCGTTCAAAATTTCGAGCACGTTTGGTCGCGGGATCCTCGGCCAGAATATAGGTCTCGGCGAAGGGCATGACGTCAATTTTGCGGACGAACTGGTCGGTGCCGGGCACAAGGTAAGACCGGTACATGGTCACGCTAAGCCCTGTCTCGGCCGCGCAGAAATCTTCCCCTGAAAGAGGCGCAGGCCGGCTCATGAGCGTCGCCAGCTCGCCCGGAAGGAACGGTACGCCAGCTTCCAGCGCCTCAACGATCGCGTCGAGATCGTCACCTTCGGCCGCGCTGGCCCGGTCAAGCCGCTCCAGCCCACGCCGGGCGCTCAACATGTCATCAAGGACTGTGGAGAATGAGGGTGCGGCCCCTTCGAAGGCGATCATGTGACTTCCGAGAAGCGTGCCGTGCAACACCGCAAGGTCTTCCTCGGTCGGATCGCCGATACCATCACTGCCCGCGATGGTGCGCGTAATCGTCTTGCTGCCCACTTTGATACGAACATCGAGGCGCGCAAGTTTGTCGGATGCCTGCAACAATTCTGGCACGTCGTAAGTCGCACTGGCGTTCGCCTGCCCGATGACCACGGACGATGTGCGCGTTCCGGGCGTTTCAGACCGCGTGCGGTAGCTGATCTGATAGGCAGGCCGTTTCTGCTCGCGCAGGAACGTCTCAATGGCTGCGACCAGATCGGTGCCGCCTTCTTGGTCGACACCGATAGCCGTGCCGCCCGTGGCGTTGGCAAGATCATCGAAGATGTTGGAGGATGACCGTTCGCGCAGACCCTCCATACCTTCTTCGACATTGATGATGATTGCCGGCGGCCCATCGCCTAAAAGCTGCATTGTCTGCGGCGTCGGTCCGCCGCCATTAAGATCGCCATCGGTCGCATAGACGATCAAGTTTGCCTTGGTCGAGACCACCGCCTTCTCCAGCTCGCGCCAAAGACTGGACCCCGTTGATTGCAACTCAACCTTGGCATTTGGATGAATTTCACGTGCGATAACCTCGACGCGCTCGACGAGGTCGGTCATGGCTGACCCCTTGCCTCTATAGGCATCCGGCATCGACAATGAGTTGTCCGACAGGAAGAGAATATTCGGCGCGGAGTCGAACGCCTTAACACTATGGGAGACGTTTTCACCCTCATCGGTAAAGCTGAAGTCGCCTGTCGCGAGACCTTCGACGATCGCGCCATCGGAGTCGCGCGGGGTTACGCTCAGGCGGACTTCCGGAAAAAAGGTCGCATTCACAGATAGATCGACACTTGCAACGCGGGCCGCGTTGGCGGATTTTTCAGCCGCAGTCACTACTTGCCCGTTCATGACGAGCTCGCCTGCCTCATTGATCGCTATATGATCCCCGTCGAGTGTGATCGCGTCGCCAACCACCATCGCGGCCTCGCTGGCCATGGGCGCGCCATCAAAGGCCTGGAGGGCCAGAACGGGCACGAAGGTTCGCAGATCCTGTATCGGCGTCGCAAGGGAGCTGACGACGTCTGGCGAGGATTTGAAAGCTAGCCTCAACTGACGCCCGGCAAGTTCCCCCGCAGGCCATTCCCCACGCACGATTTCCAGCGTTTCTTCAGGCCGCTGAGCCGTTGACGCCAGGACTGAAATCTCGACGGTCTCCATGCCTTCGCTGGCAGGCGCCGGCGAAAACGAAAGGCCTTCAGGCCAGCCGGCTAGCTCTGCCGCAGGATCAACTGGATCAGCAAGAAGCACGCTCCCATCTGTGTCGGTCACACGGACTACCGGTCGCTTGCCGACCGGCCGGTTGTCGAAGCGGGATCCGCCTACGGCAGAAAGCTTGTCGCCGAGCGCCTGGCGGATACCGTCTGCTGCGGAGTTCAGCGTGCCTGTTTCTTCGATAACCGGCAGCGAGGGCGCAAGCCCGTCGGCGATCCCGAGCCGAGTCTGCCAGTTCTTCATCTGCTTTTCAGAGATATCAGGCGTAAACGCCTGATCGTAATCGCGGAAGAAGACTCGATTGGTCTCGCTGCGGGGCAGAGCCCCAATCTCGACGACCTCTGCTGTGCGGCCCGTCTGCTCGACAAGCTGTTTGAGAATGTCAGCTTTCTCGCGGGCGGTGCCTGCCCCTGCCCTCAGCGCGGCGCGTGTGCCGAACCTTATCTTGTTGCCCATCGTAAACCGGCCGCCCTCATAGGGGACAAGCCGGATGCCATCGCGAACAAAGGCATGCAGACCAGAAACATCGTTCGCGGCGACCAGCGCTGCCGCGCGCCCCACCGGATGGTCAGCGCTAGCGCGAAGCGCAGCCTGAACTTCCTTCCAGACCGTATAGGGATTGTCATCGGTCGCGAGCGGCTCTTTCTGGCAGCCTACCAGCGACAATCCGCCAGCCCCGGCAACCAGACCGAAAAGACTGGCCTTGGCAGCCCCTGTCAGAAGAGAGCGCCGGCTTAGCCCGGTTCCATCCAGCCTGTGTTTGGTTTTTTGGTTCAGCCCCATGAGTCCAGTCTCCTTGGCTGGAATCTACCAACCAGCCATGTGAAGGGCGCTCACCCAAATGAATGAGGTGAACCCACAGCACTCGCAATCTCTGCGCATCCGGAGCGAGGCCTGATAAATTCACCCAGTCACCAATTTGGGTGAGGTGTCGCGGAGCCGCTCATTCTAATCCTGCTTTCGAAAACAGGCTGGTGCCCGTGGGGGGACGCAGTCGCCGTAGAATCGCCGGGTCGCGATGGCTCGCTGGAACAGGAAGGTCAGACAATTATGCTCAGGACACAGGCTTTGGCACTTGGCTTGATGGTCGCTCTACTTGGTGGGTGCAGCGACGGCGCCCCCAGCGATGGATCGGCGACCAGCGCCCCGGCTAGCTCCGGCGAGGTCAAAAAGTCCGAACTCAACGGTTTTGCCCGCTCACTCGTCAAGGAAGACGGGTGCGACCCTCGCATCGCCAAAGCGATGGCGCCGTTCGAGAGCGACTATGGCGAGTGTACGATGAACAAGCTCACCGACATTTGCGGCGAAGAAAATTTCGATCGCGGTGTCGCGCTCATACCGGCAGTACGCGAACAGCAACCCGGCCTGAACCCCTGGCTCTGGGCCTGCTCGCGCAACAATGACGTTCGAACCGCCATGTTCGCAACCTGCAAGGAGCGCTATCGCCAAAGCGATGAGACATGCGACTGCGCGGTCGATGCCTTCCTCGCTTCAGAAAGCGATAGCGAGCTGGTCGAATGGTTTTCCATTCAGCACGCTTTCGACACCCGTGGCGCAGAAGGTAAATATCAGAACTGGGTAGGCTATGGCCCGGAATCGCGTATGACCGACCTTAGCGACATATCCGGCCGCTACAGCAATAAGCTGGAGGAATGCGGCTTCCGCTAGGTCCGCTCCGGCGACCCGTCGAGCACGAGCGAAAAGGCACCGCTCAGAAGCCGGGAGACAAGCTCACTCTGGCTTCTGACATTCATCTTCTCGAAGACGGATTTCAGATGGGTACGCACTGTATTCACGGACACAGCAAGCTTGTCTGAAATCCGGTCAGGCGAAAG
The DNA here is from genome assembly GCF_002088935.1 of Henriciella litoralis. Lineage (NCBI taxonomy): Bacteria > Pseudomonadati > Pseudomonadota > Alphaproteobacteria > Hyphomonadales > Hyphomonadaceae > Henriciella > Henriciella litoralis. Next base: position 2,941,451 of record NZ_NCSS01000006.1, on the reverse strand, counting down.
CCCCCTTGATACGAGCAAGGTCGTCTCGGCCTCCTTGTCAGTGAGACCATAAGCAAGCCTCAACAACTCCTTTTGATCTTCGCTTGCAACCGCCTCCTCCGCGCGGTCGATCAGGATAACGACGCCTGATCCTGTGCTCGGCTCCATGCCCATCTTGTCCATGATCGGCGGATGGAAGAAAAACCCGACGGATTCGTCACCCTTGACGAGAAGCGTCTCTCTGCGATCGGTCTTTGGTTGCTCAAGAACACATTTGCCCAAGGCCCTGAGCGGGTCGGCACCATCCCCCCCGAAGTGGCGTTCAAGGGCCTGATAGAAAGCCGGGTTTCCGTAGAGAAGATTTGAATCGGTCGCAAAAATCCCGATCCCGATGCCGAACCGGCCGATAATGTCCTGCAGGATGCTGCCGATGACAGCGTTCTGCATCATCTGCTTACTCAGCATGAAGGCCCGCTGCCAGTGCGGCATGATCTGGCGCAGCATGTCGCCGACCCGATCATTGTCGAATTCGCTCGAATGAGCGATCTCGAAGGCAAGCTGGTAAAGCGCTTCGGTCCAGTGGCGCTCGCTGTCGATGGCTGTGTAGCAAAGTTCAACCAGATCCTCAGAGCGGATGTCTGCCCGGGGCGCAGACCCAAGCCGCTCAAGCATGGTGGAGCTAACCACATGTAGACCGGTCTGGCCTTCGGGGACCTGAAATTCGGCTTTCATCTGCGACATGGTCTTGATCGGCAGGTCGCCGCTTTCCCACTGCGCCAGCAGCGAGGAGATCTGGAAACGCTCTTCCTCGATCAGCAGACCGCCCCGACCTTCCGGGATACAGTATGCCCCGACGTCGTCGCTTCCGATTTCTAAAAGCGTCCGCATCATCGGCTCGATGAAAAGCCCCCGCGCGCTGACCGGGTCCTCACCGCCATAAAGCAGCAGGAAGCGTGTCCCGGCCCTTACTGACTGCCCCTCGTCCCAGGTCCAGCCCCGCTCGATGCCGCGAAACATCTCATGGAAATAGCCGGTTGTCGGGATTGGCCAGGCATAGGGGTCGCTCGTCAGCTCGCGAACAATTTCCGGGTCGGATGACACGACGTCGATCAGCGAAGACTGGCTCTCCAGATGCAGGCCGAGGAACCGGTACAGCTGCTGCAGGGTCAGCTCGTCTTTATTGTCCTCACCATGGAAAAGGGTTCTCGCCTTTGTAAAGGCCTGGCCCATCCGCATAAGGCGCGGCTCTGAAGGCGGCGGCGAAGAAAGCACTATGTTCTTTGCGAGGTCCGGCCAGGTCTTGAGAATGTCGAGCGTCAGGGACGCGCCGATATTTGGCGCAACGATAAGTCGATCAGCCCAGTCCGTCCCTTCGAAGGCAATCTCGAACGCCTTGCGAAGGTCTGAAACCAGAAGGTCCCAGCCCTTGTCGATCTGCATATGGCCGAGCGGCGCCTTCTTCCCGGATGAATGACCATGGCCGCGAAGGTCGACGGCGTGAACATCGAAGCCACGGTTTGCGAGACCCTTGATCGTCTTGAGGAGATTTAATGAGTGTTGGGCTTGGGTGTGCGTGACAAAAGCCGTCTTCCCGGAAGGATTTTCCGACCGACAGACAATGTGCTGCAGCACGGTCCCGTCATCGGAAACTATGTGAGATCGGATCATGGGCGCGCTCTGATTCTTTTGTAATTTTCTTGAACATTTACCCTCGCTCCAGGTTCCGTCAAATGAAGATCGAACGTGGTCGCGCGGTGAGGGTGCTCGGACGTGCCGGCGTGAAGCGTTCCGGGCGTCACTCAAATGGGTGAGCGCGCTTGCCGTATGCCGGGTTTAACCTCCTTTTCTCAAGGAGATCCTTCGTGGAACAAGTCATGTCCGGCTCTTCCAGCCAGCCCAAAGTGAATATCCGCTATCGTCCGATACGGCTCAGCGCCTCTGCAGGCTTTCTCGCATTTGCAGTGGTCTTGGCAATGGCCTTTGCGGCCCATGCCCAGCAAAGCAAGGCGCCAGGCACACGCGTCGAAGAGCATTGCATCAATGGCCGCGACGATGATGGCGACGGTCGTATCGACTGCGATGATAGTGAGTGTCGTCTGAAAGCAGTCTGCATTACCCCGATCGAGAATTGCGTTAACGGGCGTGACGATGACCAAGACGGACGAATTGATTGTGATGATCGTGATTGCGAAGGGCTCAAGGTCTGCGTGGCTCCTATCGAACTCTGCACGAACGGGAAGGACGACGACAATGATGGCCGGATAGACTGCGAAGATAGAGATTGCGCCGGAACGAGCTGGTGTTCAAAGCCAGCTTCGCTTGAGAATTGCAGCAACGGTAAAGACGATGACGGAGACGGGCTGGCCGACTGCGCCGACATCGATTGCGCGGCAGCCATCGCATGCGTCGAGTCCTGCCAGGCCGAGCCGCCCGTCTCGCTCGATGGTCCGGGCAAGGCGCTGCTCAATCCTTCCCGCACTCTACAACCGCTGCAGAAGAAGTAGGCAGATGACCAGACCGCTTATCCGCTTGGCATTTTTATCGGTTGCGGGGCTCGCGCTCGCTTATGCCGGTCCCGCCAATGCTCAGACCGAGATGTGTTATGACGGCGTCGACAATGACGGAGACGGCAGGATTGATTGTGCAGATCGGGCATGCGCCTACCTTGCGTCCTGCATGGAAGACGTCGAAAATTGCTTTTTGCCAGGCGATGAAGATGGCAATGGCAAAAGCGACTGCGCAGATCCGGTTTGCGCGCGAACTGCAGCCTGCATGACGAAAGCGGAGATCTGTTCTTCCGGACGCGATGATGATGGCGATGGTTTGGCTGATTGCGCAGATCCAGACTGCGACGGTGCGCCTGTTTGCGATGTCGGCCGGGAAAATTGCAGCAACCGGATCGACGATGACGGCAATGGAAAGACTGACTGTTACGATGAAGCTTGCGCGGCAACAACGGCTTGCGCACTATGCTCTGTCGCCTCTCCAGCAACCCCTGCCAGTGATCGCATCAAATATCTGTCTGCGGCTACATCGCCGGTTGTTGTGCCTGTTGAGCTGAAGCTGCCAACGGACTTCATTTCGCAAGGCGGCGTGCATCTGCAATGTGTCTTGAAATATAAAAGCAAGATCATCGCGGGCGGAGAGGCCTTTGAGATGCACCGTCCCGCTTCAAAGGGGCGCACACCTTTCAACCGTACGCAGACAAGCAAGGTGACCTTCAAAGTTAATCACCGCTATCTAAGCCCCAGCTACCTCGAAAAAATCCAGTATGAGTGCGACGCATTTGCCTGCGCCAATCCGGAAAATTGCGCAGCCATGGCAAAAGCGAAAAGCGGCGCGAGCGTCAAACTGACGGGTCCCGTGCGATAGCGGGCGTGATATGCCAGAATCGCTGGCGGCATCAGACAGACAAGTGTGCGGGCCTTAAGTCCGACGCTCTGCGATCAGCAGTCTTGCATTTTCGACATTGGACGCTGAGTTGTCACTGCTGCTCATTTTGAACCTCGAGACGACAGGCGCGTCCTTCTCAGGACCATCCAACTGGATCAGCAACATGTCGCCGCCATCCAAATGGACATATCCAATATGAAGAGGCTCATCGAGCGTTTCAGGCGTAAAGCTCGCATACGCTCCGGCCATCACAAGGGATTCGCCCTGTCTTACGGTTGAGCGAGGAAACTCCGCAGGAGCTTCGAGCGTCAGAGCGCGCCCTTCTGAAGCTGCAGCTTCGCAGAGTTCCAGCCATGGGCTCTCATCAAGCAGGCTGCCGCAGGCCTCACTAGACTGACCGTCGATCTCAATGCGCATCGTGCCCGTAAGTGCGTCGTCATTTTCCGTAATATCGACCAGCATGTAGGCGTACTGACTGCCGAGCGCCATTCGTGCCGGCATACGCTGGGCGGGCGCCAACTGAGATAGCGGCATCGGATCAACCGCTTTGCTCGCGGGCTCCTCTTTGCCGACCGGCTCACCAGAACAAGCTGAGATAAGGAGCAGAAAAGCAACAAGGGCAGTCGAGTATGGAAGCAGACGATGTATCAACATTCCTGGATTGTGCAGCATCACGGAGTGACGCGCTCACCCAAACGGGTGAGATGGACCAAAAACCGCTTTCTTACAGAACGTGATGTCGCGGTTTCGACGAATGTCAAACCTACAAGAGTTCGCCGCGACCCACGCTTCCTTTTATAACCACTTCAATCTTGACCGCCATCTTAACTCAAGATCCCGCTTCAAACAGAACCACAATTTCGCCCTGCTCAAATGTGCTTTTGACCGCCTAAGCAAGAGATTGTCTGCTGACAAGCAGAGACGAGTTTACATTAGTCTGACAACACCGATTGGAGGGCGGCCCAAAACAATCGCATTGGCTTGTATTCGGCTCACATCCGTCCGGCAGTGTCTCAACCCCGTACGCATGAGAAAAGGAGGGCGACGCGCCTGCCGCAAAGCGGAGGAGAATTGGCAGGGTATAGATCGCGCCGCCCAAGAAAGCGCAGGCCTAGAATTGATAGGTGGCCTGCAAGGTGAATAGCGCCGGTGGCATGGTGTTGTAGGTCACGATGTCCCCAGCCGCACCGAGCGGCTTGTCGGTCCGCGCTGGCGGGAACCAGCTTTCATCCGTCACATTGGTTCCGATCAGGGACAGCGTCCACGGCCCGTCGATCTGGCTGAACCGGACAGACGCGTTCAGCACCTGCCTTGGGCCGCCTTCGGGGGAATACGGGATGAGCCATTTCGGCGTCGCGTTATAGAAATAGCCGTCCACAGTGGCGGTCATATTCCAGCTGTCGCTGACCGGGCGGTCATAAGTCAGGCCAGTAATGACCTGAAATGGAGCCGAACCGTATCGCAGGCCTGTCATGTAACGCTGCTTACCACCGGCGGCGTTCGCATAGCAGGCGCCGCTCATCTTGCCCTGTCCCGCAGCGGGGATAGGCAACACAGTCTGACCCGCATAGCACTGCGCGCCATCATAGTCGGTGAACTTCAGATCCGCATACTGCGCGCCGAGGCGTAGGGTAAGATCGTCGTTGGCCATATACTGGACCTGCCCCTCTATCCCCTTGTTGCGGGCACCGCCTGCGTTCTGGGTGAAGAAGGAGGTGGTTGGCGCATCGAAGACCTGAACCTGCAGGTTCTCGATATCGTAGTGATAGGCTGTCGCATCGCCGACCAGGCGGCCGTTCAGGAAAGAGCCCTTGATGCCGATCTCACCGCCTTCAACCGTCTGCGACTTGTAGCGGAACGGCCGTTCTGGATCCGGCAGCGACGTATAGTTGGAAACTGTCGCAGGGTTTGACGAACCACCCGAGAGGTAGCCTGTCTTGTAAGCCCCGTAGATGGTCAGATTATCCTGCGGCTTCCAGCTGATGGTCACTTCAGGCGAGATATTGTCGTCCGAAAACTCGGGCGTGTAGCGGAAGCCCGCTGGCGCGAAAATTGCCAGTTCGGGCCGGCGAAAAATATTGCCGATATCCGTTTTCTTTTCTTCGTGCGTCCATCGCGCGCCGCCAGCAACCTCGACGGCGTCCGTCACTTGCCAGCGAAGCTGGCCAAAAGCCGATACGGTTTCGCCCTCGTTCGCGGCGGTCGTGACAAGGCTGTCATAGATACCGTCAAACTCGCCGCCCCCCGTATACGGCCCCAGGGCCGCGATCTTCGTGCCAGAGGCATATTCACGCTCATCGTCCTGCAGGAAGACGCCGCCCGTGAAGTTCACAGGCCCATCAAAGGCGGAGACGACACGGAACTCCTGCGTCAGCTGTGAGCCTTCGACGTCCTGGGTATTCGTCGCCTGTCCCCAGGTGGTGTAGTCGAAGTTGTCGAATGCATAGTTGTCGAATTCGTAATAACCGGTCACAGACGTGAAGGTGAACGGACCGACGTCCCAGTCGACGGTTAGAGACGACAGCCAGATATTGGTCTCGTTGATCGACTTTCCGTCATCCGGCGCGTTGTAGAGGTTCCTCGTCACCTCGATTGGCGGAAGACCGTTGGACGTGACCCTGTCACCCTTGCAATCGCCGGTCGGGTCAGGAAGGCCGTATGTCGTCGGCAATGTGCCGCCGCACCCGATCAACTCTGCACCCGAAACACCATTATTGGTTGTCTCCGAAGAGACCAGCGTCTTGAACGTGGCGGTGAGATTCGACATCGGCTGCCAGAGAGCGGTAAGGCGGGCCGCCTCGGTTTCAGTGCCCGGCCCCCACTTGTAGCTCGCGCCGCGGATCGTCATGCCGGCCTCTGCCGGAAAGGGATCGGGCCTCGGCTTGGCGACGTTCTTGTAGTATCCGTCCTGCATGTCGCTGAAGCGACCGGCCAGACGAATGGCAAATTTGTCGCTCACCGGCAGGCTGACAGCGCCCTCTATGCTCGGCGTGTTGGTATAGAATTGGTACTCACCCTTCACATAGCCCTCGATCTCGCCATTGAGTGTCGGTGAACGGCTGAGCACGCTGACGACGCCAGCGGGGCTGTTCTTGCCGAAGAACAGGGCCTGAGGGCCTTTGAGGACCTCGAACCGTTCCATGTCGAACTGGGCTACATTGACCACGCGGCCACGGGTGAAGATCACATTGTCGATGTTCACGGCAACCGGCTGCTCATTGCCGAGATCGTTGGCCAGATTGCCGACGCCGCGGATCGTGAAGCTGCCGCCGCTGGTGGACGAAGCAGAACGTGAAAGCTCTACACCAACCACCTGTCCGGCGATCGATGAGAGGTCGTTGGTGCCGTAGCGTTCGAGCGCCTCCGCGTCGAGCGCGCTCGCAGCTACCGGGACGTCCAGCAGACGCTCTTCAGTCCGCCGCGCGGTCACAGTAACCGTTTCAAGAGAGCGGACGGCGTCGCCTGCCTTCTCGTTGTCGGCCTGCACGGCGGTCTGCGCCATTGCAGAGCTTGCGCTCCAGACGGCGATCGCGGCTGTCCCACAAAGCAAGGCGGGCAAGGACACCCTACTCTGACGGACACTCCGACCCTCCGGATTCACTCGCTGAAGTGCGCGCCAGACATGTGACGCGCCACCGAATTGATTCTTCATTGTTCCCTCCCAGGACTCTTTATTTGAACAGCGCAAACTGCCATGCCTTTTTAATTGGCATACGTGTTATACAATCTGTCTTATTTCATTCTGTCAAGCGAACTCAGAGAGGGAAAAAGCGAGTTATAGCTTATTTTTTCGCAAGGCAGCCGAGCGTCAACCGCATCGTAATTTGACGCAGAGTTTTTATAAAATATACTTTTTAATCTGGTTACTAGTTAGCTTATTTGGATCTCGCAAATCCAAAAGAAACAGGACATTCCACCCTGAACACCATTTTGCATTTGGCCAGAGTGTCAATAATGTAACTTGTTTTATTTTGCCTTACCCTTCCCGAGCCAAGAACGACGATCTATCGCTGGGTCGGAGGAATCTTGACGATCAGGCCGTCGAGCGCATCGCTCATAGTTATTTGGCAAGACAGACGACTATTGCCCTGGACCTCAATGGCGAAGTCTAGCATGGCGTCCTCGAGATCGGTTCGCTCGCCCGTGTTCTCGAGCCATGCCTCATCGACATAAACCTGACACGTCGCACACGCGCAGGCTCCGCCGCAGTCAGCGTCAATGCCGCTTATCCCGGCGGACGTCGCGCCCTCCATAACGGAAAGGCCGGGCTTGATATCGATCACCGTCTCAGCGCCATCAGGCTGTACGAATTTTACTTTAGCCATGAAGGTTTCCATCCTAATCGTTCGAATGCGTTGCCAGTTCAGTTCTGAAGAATGACAACAGCTGAAAGACCGGGCGCACCATAAACCTGACTGTAGCCAATCTGCGCGCTTTCGACCTGACGGCCGTCTGCTCGGCCTCGAAGCTGCTGTACGTTCTCATACACCTGGCGAAGACCAGAGGCACCGATCGGCTCCCCGCAAGCAAGGCACCCGCCATCGGTGTTGACCGGCATCGATCCACCGATCTTTGTTGCTCCGCTCTGGATAAGTGCCTCCTGCTCGCCATCCTCGCAAAAGCCGTTCTCGGCCATGTGCATTATCTCGGCACCGGTCTCTGTATCCTGAATCTGGATCACATCGACATCGGACGGACCGACACCGGCCATTTGATACGCAGCTTTTGAGGCCTGCACCGTCGGAGCAACGCCGCGCTCGACGTCCAGGGAAGGCGCGAATACTTCGAAAGAACCTTCCTCGCGGGTGCGGACAGCCGCGCCGCGAATGAGAGGTCCGGTCAGGCCGAGTTCCCGGGCCTTTCGGTCGGACGCCAGAATGAGAGCCGCTCCGCCCTCAGCTGGCGAGCAGAACATGTATTTCGTCAGAGGGTCGGAAATCATGTCGCTATTCATGATCGTGTTGAGGCCGACCGGTTGGCGCCGCCAGGCATGCGGGGTCTTGGAACCATTTTGAAAGGCCTTTTCCGCCACCAGGCCCAAGGTCGTGTCACTGATGCCATGAAGTTCTCGATAGCGCTGGATCTTCATCGCAAAGAACTGAGTCGTCAGCATCATGCCCGTCTCCCCATACCAGTGTGGCAGGCCGCTGGATTTGGGGTCGGCATTAAAGGCGCCACGCGGATGTTTATCGAAGCCAACGACGATACCAAGGTCGAACTCTCCAGACTTGATCGCCCAGTAGCCAGACAATAGGGCTGAACCGCCGGTGGCACATCCATTGGCAATATTGATGAACTGAATCCCCGTCAGACCAAGACGCGGCAGAAGTGAATCGGCATTGCCTGCAGCTAGCGATCCGCCAAACGCAAACTGAATCTGAGACCAGGAAAGCCCCGCATCCTGCAAGGCCTGTTCGGCCGCGAACTGCCCCTGATCGAGACCGCTTCGGCCTTCTGTGCGCCCGAATGGATGAATTCCTGCGCCAACAATACGGATATCGGTCATGAGTGGGCTCCTTCATCGGCGGGGCGAAATGCATAAGTGTGGATTGCGCCCTCACCCTCTTCTTCACGGAATTTCTCAAGGGTCAGGGTCATCGGCATGCCGATCCTGAGCTTGCTGAAGTCATCAATTTCAATTCGGCTTTCGACGATCACCGTCTCGGGAAGCTCGACATAGCCGACAGCATACGGCTCGAAAGGTTCGCGCCCCCGATAAGGCGGTTTCGGCGGAAACCTCTGGATCGTGTAGGACCACAAAGTGCCGTGATCCGGCAAGATTATCTCTTCAAAGCTCTTTGCAGAGTGCCCCTCAGGCATCGGAAAAACGACCTTCCCGTCCGCAACGCGGCGGCCGCCAATCAGCTTCGGACCCTTGCCATCGAAACGTACCAATCCATCCGCAATCATTCTCACTTCCACTTAGCGCCCCTCCAGGTCCCGATTCGCGGCTCTCACCGCCCTACAGGCCAAATAGTAGTACGTGTTATATATTTTTACAATGGAGGTTTTTTTTGCGCCTGCGCTGGGGGGCTATCGCAGCGGCTCCACAATCAGCAGGGCCGGTCCGGTAACCGTTCCAGTTTCGAGGTCCAGCACAGCTTCGTTGATCTGCTCGATTGTATACCTGCGAGCAACTACGGCACCGATGTCGAGACGTTCTTCACGGATCAAGGCGATCGCCCTCTCAAGATCGCGCTGCGGCTCTACCAGGACAATCTGGCCATCCGCAAAGGCAGAAGGTCGCCCACCTACATCCGACTGCATGCCCGGCTCCGGCGAAGCGACAATAAACACCTTTTCTGCGGACACAGGCATCCCCCCGCTGGCCTCCTCATCGGTCAGGTCATCCTGGCAGATGATCAGAACGTCCAATGCCCGATGTGCGTCGACAGGGTCTCGGCCGATCATGACAATATCCGCAACGCCGCTAGCACGGCAGACCGCCTCAGTCACAGTGCCTGTACCGCGAGAGCCGAGAATGGCGACCCGAGCATCAGGCGTGATGCCACCCCTGCTGACGATGGCCACGACCCGTGGAATTGTGTCTCCCAGCACGGCGAGGCTGTCGTGATCCTTCAAAAGATCGCCAGGAACCGCGGCGACGAAGCGCTCATCGACAAGCGCATGTGTCGCCCATGTCGAAACCGCCCGCCCCGATTGCACATCACCTTGCCCCAAGACGAACTCGGCACAAGCTGGCTCGCCATCGGCCGCACCTGCCAGGGCCGAACCCACGATGGCGAAGTCGTCAACTTTCAGTCCCGTTACCCCACCGCCCACCGCAATGATGCGCCCCGCCCCTTCGAGGCCAGGCACGACGGGAGCCCAGCCCGGGGATTCTGCAGCTTGAACCAGGCGTATTTGTGCCGGCTGAATGCTTGCCGAAAAAAGTTCAATCAAAACCTGTGTATCGGAAAGCGGCGGTAACGTGATCTCTTCAATACCCAGGAAGCCATATTCCCGAAGCACAACAACTCTCGCACGCGTCATCATTCTGGCTCCACAAACTTGTCGAGCAGCTGCTTGACGCGCAGATGTTTCGGTATGCGTTCGATTCCGATGATCTGGTCGAGCACTTCTGCGGAATTGTAGAGTCGGCGTTCATTATAGCCGAGATGAAGCCCCGGCAGCCCAGGCGAGGACAAGGACATGAACATGGGCTCCATGTTCCTCACATCCTCTTCCATAATGGTCATTGGGGTATCAAGCGCGACCTGCCGCATCTTTTCGACCTCAGGCGTATCCTCGCCCCAGTCGGGCACGAAGGAGGTCCACTCGAAAAAGGTGTGCGCCGGGCCGACGGGCCACGCCGCCAACATTGGCAAGCCGCGCGCTGAAGTCGGTGTCGTCACATTGGGGAAGAGACTGTAGGTCAGCACGGCCCCATTTACGATCTCCCGCACAGTCGGAATTTGACCGGCGCCGGTGCCAATCAGGGAGTCGCGCAAGGCATCATCCGCCGCGCTCCAGTCGGTTGGCCCGCTCATCCCCATGGCCATCTGCTGGCGCTTCGCAAAAGGTGTGACCATTCGCGAGTGCCCGTGCGGGAACATGGCATGCGTGACCCCCCGCTGATCGAGCGAGACGACACCTTCGTGATGGTGAATGTGCTTGAAGTGGTAGACTTCCTGAAAAGCCTCCACAGCCACCTTCCAGTTGGTCCGAAGTAGCACAGTCGCGCGCGAGAACATGCGTAACTTTTCACACTGGTATTGCTCCATTTGCTCAGCAACAGGCCCAAGCCACTCAACAAGCGGAATAGCCTTTGTGTCCCGGTTGATGAAAATGAAGCCGCCCCAGACATCACAACGGTACTCGGTCAGCTGGCGATCGGCATGCGGAATGTTTTCGAGGACCTGCCCGCCCGGCACGGATACAAGCTTACCACAAAGATCGTACTCCCACCCCTTCCGCTGGCATTTCAGTCTCCCTTCAGGGAGCCGGTAGCTGGGAAAGCGCACTTGCATGAACAAGTGGCCCGGCGCATCGAATGGGCGCTCTGACTGATCCGCACCAACATCGGTATAGGGCACGAGCGGCGCATCGTTCGGGCTTTCGTTCAGGAAGGCCCGCAAATGTCCGGCCTCATCCCGAACGATCACGATCGAAGGCCCGCTATAGTCCCAGACCTGATAGCAGCCCGGTTCCGGCACCTGCTCCTGCCGGCCGGCATAGAGCCAGACCTTGGGCCACATGTGCTTCATCTCGAGATCGAAAAATTCCTGTTCGGTGTAACGGCCAGCCGGAATATCCGGCAATTCAGGAAAACCTTCAGGCAACCCGTCCCGTTCGAACTCCCAGAGGATCTTCTGCTTGATCTTCTCCATTAACTCCGTTTTCAACGTCGTCCTCCTTTGGATTTTCTCTTCTTCCTGCGCCAGCTGCTCAGCAAAAAGACGGGTCGATATCGGCCATATTAGCCAGAAAAGGGGAATGTGTGCTAGAGTTTAATAAAAATGTCTGTAAGTTCGGCACGAAAAGACGACGATCCGCACATAAATTGCGGATGAACCGCACGAGCGAAAAGGGAGACGATGAGCAAAATGGGCAATGTCATGACGGCGGGAAAGCCGCTTCCGGCTTCGGCCTATTTCGAAGCAAACATCTTCGAAAGCGAGATTACAAATCTGTTTTCCAGAGTCTGGCTTCCCGTCGGGCGCTCTGACGAAATTCCAACGCCCGGCAGTTTCTTTACATGGGACCGCACAAGGGTGCCCTTCGTCCTCATGCGGTCGGTGGATGGAACGGTTCGCGGCTTCTATAATAGTTGCCGTCACCGGGGCGCGCCGGTGGTGAGAACGCCAGTCGGACGAGCCCGCGCGTTTCGCTGCCAGTATCACAGCTGGACTTATGACACGTTCGGCAAGCTGATGGCGGTACCGGATGAGCGCGACTTCGGAGAGGTCAATCGCTGCGCCTATTCACTCGTCCCACTCGATACTGAAGAGCTGAATGGATGGCTCTGGGTGAGGCAGAAGAAGGAGGGGCCTGCGCTGATCGAAGAAGCCGGACAGCTTGCCACTGCGCTGAACCGGTTCGGCGATGCCGCCCGCTTCCATGACCGCCAGACCTTTATGCTACACGCCAACTGGAAAGCAGCTGTCGAGCGGCTGGCCGAGCTTCCCATCGGGAAGGACAGCATCTGGCATCTGCCGAATGTCGCGGTCAGCGAAAGAGATGATCTGGTCCGCCTCATTGCGCTGTGGCCGCTGGACGAACGGACAACGACGCTTGAGATCGTCCGCTGCACCAATGGCGACCGGGACCTTGGCGACGATGCCGCCCTTCAGGCGGAACTCACCAGCGCGCTCGACGGACTCGAAAGGTCGGGCGTCAGCCTACCAGACCAGAATCCTGTCGCCGCCCGGCTGGCGCAAACGCTGTTCGATACGGTCGACCTTCGACCATCCACCGCCCACCGGGCCTAGTCGTCGCCGTGACCGAATTGCAGCGGGCTTGCGGCTCATTTTTGAAATTCTGGCCCAGCGCGCACACGGCGCCCGAGAAGGCCGCACGTGTTGATCGCACATCACGTGGCAGCGCCTTCGACGTCTCGCTCCAAGGCGAGCAAAAAGGGGATATCATTGAAAGAGCTGGCGGCCTTCTGGAAACCGCGATGCAGATGTGTCGCTCTCCCGAACTGAGAGCGCGAGGCAGACCCGTAAATTCCCGAGCGTCGAGCGGACATCACCATGAAGATGACGTCCTGCCAGAGACGGACGTCCGGAAATTGCCAGGCAATACGCCCCTTTCGGTCTGGCGAGCGCGCGATGGCTGGCTCTTGGTAAGCACGAGCGGCCAGCAGGCCTGGCGCGATTTCTGCGCGACCTTTCTCAGTCTCGCGGCTTACCGGAATATCCCTGCCGCGAAGGCGTGGGAGTCCCCCTGGATCAACGAGTTCGCGACAACCGTACTCGATACCCACAAAGTCGAGGACGCCGTCGGCACCTGCCTGACCTATGGCGTTCCGGCTGCGCCCATACCGGCATGGCAGGACAGCGACCGACCCGGCGCTAGCAAAGCGCTTGCGGACCAGTTGGCGTGGGCCGCCCTCATAATTCAGCAATAAGGGATTTCGGAGGAAAAAAATGTCTCATCACCGCCAGATCGAAGGCAAGGTCGCGCTTGTGACGGGTGCAAATCGCGGACTTGGTGCCGCTATTGTCGAGCATCTGCTCGCGCTCGGCGCATCGAAAGTCTATTGCGGCGCCAGAAATCTCAACAAGATGGATGCGGTTCTGGACCGTTTCGGCCCTCGCGCCGAGAGCGTCGCCCTCGACGTCACCAATACCGACCAGGTAAATGCTGCGGCACGAGCTTTGACGGAAGTGGATTTACTCGTGAGCAATGCCGGCGTGACCTATATGGTCCCGCTTTCCGAGGTAACGCTGGATGGCGCCAGAGCGACTATGGAGACGAATTACTTCGGTCCGCTCCGTCTGGTTCAAGCATTCGCAAAAAGTCTAAATAAACGTCAAGGCGGGTTTATATACATTCTCTCTCTCGCGGCCCTGACGCCAGCGCATGATGCTGAGCTGTATAGCGCTAGCAAGGCGGCCGGTACGATGCTCGGACATGCCGTGCGCCACGCCTATCCTAATATCGGCGTCACACTCTCCTATCCGGGACTTATGGACACGGACATGATGAGGGACACGCCACTTGTGAAAACTTCGCCGGAGGAAATTGCCCGCCAAACTCTGGAAGGCTGGATAGATGGGCGCGTCTCAGTATTTCCTGACCTTCACGCCAGCTTGCTGAGAGACGCAATACTGAACAGCCCAGAATCGCTGCTGGGAGATCCATATGAGCTCATGACAACTGCGCTTACAGCCTACATGAAACAGCGCCCCTTCGAAGGAAACTGAAGCACCAAGGCAGCCGCCCAGTCTCAGCCCCCGAGCACCCAGTCCTCCGGTTTCTCGACAAGGGTCTTGAATTCCTGCAGCCACTGCGCCCCGGTTGCGCCATCGACGACCCTGTGATCGCAGGTCAGCGTTGGCGTAAGCACCTGAGCGATGCGCGGCTCATCACCGTCATCAAACACGTATTGCTTTTCCGGCGCCCCTATGGAGAGGATACAGCCCTGCGGCGGATTGAGAATCGAACCGAAACTGGACACGCCGAACATGCCTAGGTTCGAGACCGAGAACGTACCGCCAAAATACTCATGTGGCTGCAACCGCTTGCGCTTGGCGCGCGCGGCGAGATCCTTCACCTCAGCCGAAATTTCCGTAAGCGACTTGGTTTCTGCGTGACGCACGATCGGTGTGATCAGCCCTCCCTCAATTGCGACAGCGACTGCGATGTCGGCATTATGATGCCGCAATATTCCGTGCTGCGTGAAGCTCGAATTGACGGCCGGGAACCGCTTGATGGCAAGCGCGCACGCTTTGATGATGAGGTCGTTGATCGTCACGGAGGCATTTGTCTGGTCGACATTGAACCGCTTGCGGCAAGCGAGAAGCGCGTCCATCTCGACCTTGCACTGCAACGCGAAGTGAGGGACGTCGCGAAAGGACTCTGTAAGCCGCCTTGCGACGGTCTTGCGCGTCACGTCCAGCGCCTGGATTGAATAACTTGCCTGCGGCAGACCAAGCGCCTCCAGTTCAGCGACGATAGCGTCGGACGGATCAATCGTCTTTGCGATTTCCTGGTGCGTAATCATAAAGCTTCCTTAGAACGATTTATTTTTACAACTTGTTATATCATTGACTGTTCTGGCTCAAGAAAAACGTGGACACCATGCCTCCAAATGCCGTCGACAGCCACTTAGCGACCGCACTAAGCGCTTACCGGACGCAGAGACACACGAAAGTATTTCAATTTGTGAGATTGAATTTTATAACAACAGTTACATGCATAACGCCCGTTTGACATTGGAGCATCGTTTGAAAAGTACAAGTCCGAGCCGACCCAGCAAATATAACAGCGACAGCATGCAGGAGCGGCGCCATCGAATTCTGCGCGTCACCCGAAAAATGATCGCGGAAAAGGGAATCGAGGAGCTAAGCGTGCGGGATTTATGCTTGCGCGCCGAAGTCGCACAGAAGACTTTGTACAATGCGTTCGGAAGCAAGGACAACGTCATCGCCGCCGCTGTCCAAGAATACACTGATGAGTTCAACAAGTCGGTCTATTATAAGTTCCCCGCCTCCGAACTGGAAGGCCAGCTGGAGCGAAAGATAAAGGTCAATTCCAGGAACACCCAACTTCGCGCCTACACGTCCGCTCTCATGGCCGTCTACAATGCGCCGACTGCGCCTCCCGAGGTACGGCGGACGATCCGCGCCATGTCTGACGCTTCGGTCATGCCCTACATCCGGGAACTTCAGGAAAGTGATGCGCTTCAACCGAATGTTGTGATTGAATCAATGGTCTACAACGTGACCAGCCACACCTATTCCGTGCTCACTGATTGGTGCCTCAACGAGTTCGAAGACAAGTTTCTTGTCGAGCGGATATGCGAGGCCCTGCTGCTGGTCGTCATCGGTTCGACAACTGGCGAGCACAGGGCGGCGGCCGAAAGGTGGCTGTCCGACCTGCGGGCCAATAGTCGGAGCTGGAGCACTTTCCGCCGCCTCGCAGATGTCGAACCAAGGGAGCTGCGCGCTGCCTTCCTTCAATCATCGCAAAAGACGGACCGGGAGTCCCAGAAATAGGGGCCACATCCGCGTCGTTCATCGTCTGAGCTACCGACCGAAAGCTCTTCAGAGGCACATGGCTGCGTAGTGTCGCCCCTACGTCATGCCAAGATTTTCAAAATTATTACGCACTGCATTATTGAACGTTTCCTGGGTCTGGTATACGCTCCCTTCTCATCGATCCACGCAGAATGGATGCCGTCCAGAACCTGGCCAGCGAGCCACGTCATCGGCCCAAGGGAAGAGAATTAATGGCACTTGCTTCAGCGAAACTTGCACAAACGCACCCGCAGAAGACGGCGTTGGCCGACAACGACTCGAGCCTGAGCTGGCTTGAGCTGAACAGCAGTCTGAACCGCTTCGTCAATGGCCTTCTGGACTTTCCGTTTGGGCCGGAACGGCGCATGGCGGTTTTCGCGACCAACAGCAAGGAAACCGTCCTCGCCTATCTAGCCTCGCTTCATGCTGGCGTCTCTGCCGTTCCGATAAACTCTCATCTGACTGAAGAGGAAGTTGCCTACATCCTGAAGGAGTCAGAAACGGAGCTTCTGTTTGTCTCCGCAGAGACTGCGGAAATAGGAAAACGTGCCGCAGAATTGACTGGTGATGTGAAGGTAATCGTGTGGGGTGGACCGGCTCCCGAGGGAACGCAGAGCTGTCTGAACTGGCTTGATCAAATGAGTTCCGACGAACCGCGAACAGATGTGGAGCCGAAACGCTATCTTCAGTTCACGTCAGGCACGACGGGCTTTCCAAAAGCAATCGACGCTGTCGCCACGACCCTGCCTGTCGCCAAGACAACCGAGGAATTCTTCGACCTAATGCGGGAATGGACCGCCGCTCGGCCGGAGGGGCCACATCTCGCGCTCGGACCACTCTACTTCAACGCATCCCTACACTCGGTCCGTATGCTCGCAGCTGGTCATCCCTTGATCGTCATGCGCAGCTTTGACGCAGAAACCGTCCTGAGCCTGATCGACACATACAAGGTCGTAACGACACTCATGGTGCCAACCCATTTCAAGCGCCTGCTCGCCCTGCCCGAAGCGATCAGGGAAAAATATGACTTAAGTTCACTGCAGAGCGTTACCCACACCGGCGCTGCCTGCCCCCGAGAGGTCAAGCAGGCGATGATCGATTGGGTAGGTCCGATCCTGATCGAAGCCTATGGCGGAACGGAATCGGGAACGACCAATGTGATAGATTCCCATGAGTGGCAGCAGCATCCAGGTTCTGTCGGCAAGACCGTCGATAATTTCGAATTACTAATTTACGGCGAGAACGGCGAACTGCTTGGGCCTAATGAGCCAGGTGAAATCTATTTTCGAGACAAGCTCGGCAAGGGCATCGTCTATCGTAACGCCCCGGAGAAAACCAAGGCCGCTCACCGGGAGCCGGGCGTCTTCACGCTTGGCGACATCGGCTATTATGACGAAGAAGGTTTTCTCTACATCACTGATCGCGTGTCAGACATGATCGTGAGTGGCGGCGTCAACATTTACCCTGCTGAGATCGAGCAGGTGCTGCTTGGTCACGATCTCGTCGATGACGCCGTCGTCATTGGTGTGCCGAATGCCGATTTTGGCGAAGAGGTGAAGGCACTCATCGTTCCGAAAGACAAGAACGCCCCGCCTGATCCGGCACAGATCCTGGCATATCTGCGCAAAAGGCTGGCTGGATACAAATGCCCCCGGTCGATCGACTTTGTTGATGATGTCGGCCGCACGCCCGCCGGAAAGGTCAACAAGCGCGTGCTTCGAGCCTCCTATTGGCCCACGGAACGCACGATCGGTTGAACTAAAATTCACAAAGCACGAAATCCGGCGATTGATCTCTCCATTTTTATAACGCATGATACTTTACGAAGCGAATTAAGAGATCGCTGTCCGAATGATTGAGGGAGGAACGATGACAAAGTCGAATGACATAGACCCCGAAAAGCTGCTGGAGATCTATCGACGCTCCATGCGGGTCTTCAAGACCGACGAGCGGTTCCGCGAAATGCTGACCAGCGGAAAGCTGCGCCTGGTGTATTATCCCGTGCGCGGTCAGGAAGTCCTTTCGGCCTCCATGATGTGCGCCCTGAAGCCTGATGACTATCTGGTGACGACCTATCGCGGCGTGCACGACCAGGTGTCCAAAGGCATCCCGCTGAAGGACCTCTGGGCTGAGTTTACGGGCAAGGTCACCGGAACCTGTAAAGGCAAAGGCGGCCCGATGCACATCACGGACCCGGATTCCGGCGTGATGGTCACCACAGGGATTGTCGGCGGCGGCCTTCCGATTGCCAATGGCCTTGCGCTCTCCTCACAACTGGCGGGAGATGGCCGGGTAACCGTCGTGAGTTTTGGCGACGGATCGTCGAATATCGGCGCTTTCCACGAGTCGCTGAACCTTGCCTCGATCTGGAAACTTCCGGTGATCTTCCTCTGCCAGAACAATCGCTATGGCGAGCACACTGCCTACGCAGCCAGTACAGCTGCCAAGCAGATTATCGACCGGGCGCCGGGCTATGACATGGCCGCCATCCGGGTAAACGGCAACGACCCGATCGAGATGTATAACGCCGCCCGGGAAGCAGTTGAAAGAGCCCGGGCCGGAGAAGGCCCTACGCTGATTGAAGCAATGACCTACCGGATGCTGGGTCATACGTTCGGAGCCGATTTTTCATACGTCCCGAAAGACCTACAGCAGGAAGCCAAGGAGAAAGACCCGATCCCGCTGTTCAAAAAGATGATGCTGGACCGTGGTACTTCCGAGAAAGCTCTCGCCGCAATCGAGGATGAAATCACGAAAGAACTCGATGAAGCCGTTGAACACGCCTTGTCGAGCGACTTTCCGGAAATTGACGAAATCCGCTTTGACGTTCTGAAAGAGGAGATCCCGGCATGAGCACAGCGGATACAATTACCTTTTCCCAATCGATCAACCAGGCGCTCGATGAGGCCATGGCTGCCGATCCCAAGGTTTTCGTGCTCGGCGAGGATATTGCCGACGCACAGGGTGGCGGCGTCTTCAAGGCGACAGCCGGCCTGTCCGCCAAGTACGGCACCGACCGCGTCAGAACCACCCCGATCGCCGAGCAAGCGATCATGGGCGCAGCTATCGGTTCGGCAATTGCCGGCTATCGGCCCGTGGCAGAGATCATGTTCATGAACTTTCTGACCGTCTGCATGGACCAATTGGTCAATCATGCCGCAAAATTGCGTTTCATGTCTGGAGGCAAAACCTGGGTTCCCCTTACCGTGCGTTGCACGACGGGCGCCGGCGTCGGCTTCGGCGGCCAGCATTCGGATATGCTGGAAGCATGGTTCGCGCATGTTCCAGGCATGAAGGTTGTGTCGGCCTCAAATCCGGCTGAAGCCAAGGGCTTGTTGCTATCAGCGATCGAGGATGACGACCCGACCCTCGTGATCGAAGACATCATGATGTACGCGCAGAAAGGCCCGGCGCTGGAAGCAGGCGTCAAGGTGCCCCTTGGCAAGGCCAGAGTGCGCCGCGAGGGCGACGATGTAACGGTCATCACCTATGGTCGGCCGGTGAAAACAGTGGACGCTATTGCCGAAGACCTGGCCAAGGAGGGCATCGGCGTCGAGGTTATTGACTTGCGGACCATCTCACCATTTGACGCCGAGACGGTGCTGAATTCTGTAGCCAAGACCCGGCGGGCGGTTATCGTGCACGAAGCTATCAAGGCCCACGGCGTTGGCGCAGAGGTTTCCGCGCGAATTCACGAGGAACTTTTCAGCGACCTGAAAGCTCCGGTGCAAAGGATTGGCTCTAAATACGCGCCTGTCCCGTTCAGCCCGCCGCTAGAGCAGGCTTTCCTCTACAGCCCGGAAGAAATCACCTCAGCCATCAGGCGAGTGCTCGGCTAAGCAGGCGCGGGCTGAACCAGTTTTTTTGCCGGTTCAGCCCCTTGCTGGCCAATTAGCAGAGCACGTGCGCCTGCAGCACGCTGCCGCGACAGGAACAATGCCGATATATTTTCCCGATATTCTGTCCGAGGCCACGGTGCCCCGAGAGTTCAGCTATGACCAGAAAGACGTCATGCTGTACGCACTCGGCATCGGCATGAGCGAAGAAGCTGACGGTCTCGACTTCGTTTACGAAAAAAATCTCCAGGTCGTTCCGACCGCCGCTACAGTGCTAGGCGGCTCGATCATGCCGGCACTGTCTGCCGCTCCGGGGACGCGGAAGAGTTCCTATCATTTCGCGAAAGTGGTTCATGCGAGTCAGAAGGTCACACTGAACAGGCCTCTGCTGGCGGCCGACACACTGACGACGCAAACGCGCACAACTGACGTTGTCGACAAGGGGCCGGATCGCGGCGCGATTGTCACCACACAAACGCGCTGGACTGACCGTGACGGGGTGCTGGTCGCGACGCTCGACAATACGATCATGGCGCGAGCCGATGGTGGATTTGGTGGACCGAGTACGACACCCGCATCAAGCCACAGCGTCCCCTCGCGCCCGGCAGATCAGAGCATTTTGATCGCCACGCGAGAAGATCAGGCGCTCGTCTACCGTCTGAACGGGGACTCCAACCCCCTCCATGCCGATCCCGCCGTCGCACAGGCGGCCGGATTTCCCCGCCCCATTCTCCACGGCCTGTGTACTTACGGACTAACCTGCCGCGCAGTTCTTCGCGCCTACGCAAACATGAATGCAGCGAGAGTCCTTAGCCACGAAGCACGGTTCTCCGCTCCCGTCTTTCCCGGCGATGTCCTTAAGGTCGACATGTGGAAGAACGGCGATGCCATCCACTTCGAAGCCTCGGTTCCTCAAAGGGACGTCGTTGTCGTTCGTGGTGGCTACACGGTCCTGTCCCCCGCTAGCGAGAGCACCAGTAGAAAGACCTCAACCTTGGAAAAACAAAGTCAGGAGCAATCATGAAAACCGAAATAAGGATCCCCGGCCTCGGCGCGGGTATGGCAGAAGGCACTATCACCGATTGGCATGTCGACAACGGCGGCAAGATCGAACAGGGCGACCTGCTCTACACGCTGGAAAGCGAAAAAACAGCGCAAGATGTAGAATCTCCGGTCACTGGTGTCGTTCAGCGGATCGGCACGGAAGGCGAAACCTATCCAGTCGGCGAGATCATCGCCATTATCGAGCACTGACCGTACCAGTCAGGGCCGTCTCGGACGCAATTCCAAAAAGATAACATGCACGATTTTTGTTGACATGATGCTCTGACCTCCTAGGCTGATCTCAAGCAATAACAGCAGAGAAAAACTGCGGCGATCATCAAGGGAGAAAGAAGTCATGAACGTCCACGATCCTAAGTTCCGCCCTGACCGTCACCCGGCGATCTCCTATGGCGAAGTCCTCGACATGGAGTCCCGGGACGTGCCGGACTATCTGCGAGAAGGACGGGTCGTCGATTTCGGCCCGGAGCCCGTCGCCGCAAGTCGCTATTTTGATCGGACCTTCTTCGAGAAGGAAGCCGAACACGTCTGGAGCCGCACCTGGCAGCTGGCCTGCCGAGAAGAGGACATCCCAAAAGTCGGCGACTTCCACATCTACGAAATCCTTGGTCGGTCACTGATCGTGGTCCGGTCTAGCGAGAACGAGATCAAGGCTTTCTACAATGC
This sequence comes from Henriciella litoralis, assembly GCF_002088935.1. Taxonomy (NCBI): domain Bacteria; kingdom Pseudomonadati; phylum Pseudomonadota; class Alphaproteobacteria; order Hyphomonadales; family Hyphomonadaceae; genus Henriciella; species Henriciella litoralis. The sequence goes on along the minus strand of NZ_NCSS01000006.1, from coordinate 2,919,829 downwards.
CTGCCTCCACCGCGGACGGAAACTCGTCACGCAGAATGGCTGCAAGCAGGAATTCAAGTGCCCGTATCACGGCTTCACCTGGAATCGGGATGGCAGCTTCAAGGAGAACCCGATAGACTGGGATTTCCAGCACATCCCTCCTGAGAACTATTCCCTTCCTGAAGCGAAGGTCGAATGCTGGGGCGGCTTCGTTTTCATCAATTTCGACCCGGCGGCCAAACCCTTGATGGATGTCATCAAGCCATTGGCCGAAGATTTCGAGCGCTTCGATTTTGCCAACCGCTATCGCGCCGCCTGGGTACAAAAAGTCGTCCCCGCCAACTGGAAGGCAACCGCAGAAGCCTTCATGGAAGCGCACCATAGCGTCACGACACATCCGCAGATCCTACCAGGGATTGGTGATGCGAACAGCCAGTATGATGTCCCCAATGACTGGGTCAGCCGCCAGTTCTCGGCGACGGGCATTCCCAGCCCCTTCATAGAGCCGCCTTCTGAGCAGGAGATTCTCAACTATCTCACCGGCCGCAAGATGAAGATCAAGGATAATAGCGGTGGACCGGAGCTTCCGGAAGGCACGACAGCGCGCAAGTACGTTGCAGAGGGCGCACGGGCCTCGCTGAGCGAACAGACCGGCAAGGACTATTCCCACGCGACCGATGCAGAAATGCTCGACTCCATCCTGTACAACGTCTTCCCGAACATGTGCTTTTGGGCCGGTTACGTGTCGAACATCGTATACAGGTGGCGGCCCAACGGGACCGATCCCGACACAAGCATTATGGATATCATGATCCTTCGCCCATACGACATGTCGGGCGAGCGGCCTAAGCCCGCGCCCATGCAGCGTATCGAGATCGACGAACCGATGTCCGATGCCGAAGAGCAGTTTGGTGCAGACCTCTGTGCAGTGTTCGAACAGGACATGGGCAATCTTCGTCATGTTCAGAGCGGCCTCAAGGCATCCGGCAATGGCGCTGTGACGCTCGGCCGCTACAGTGAGCAGAAGATCGCGCAGCTCCACAAGATGATCGACCGCCTCATTATCGAAGGCGAGTCGATGAACAGGGCGGGCGTCTAGGCCCTCAGCTCGCAGGCCTTGTACATCAAGGCAGGGCCAACCTGCTCAAGACGACCGTAATCTCATCGCGCGGGCCAACCGGCCGCGCCTTGCTGACACTATGAGTGACGGCTCGAACCGCTCACCGCCAACAAGGAGGAAAGGACAATGCGCGCCAGCACGGCCGAACACTCGCCGACAGGTCTTGCATGGCGGATCCTCGCGCTCGTTGTGGTGCTTCAGGCCGTAGCAATCGGCGTGACGACATATTGCTTCACCTTTCTCGTCACACCCTGGATGGCTGAATTTTCGCTCAGTCGCAGCGAGGTCCTGACAGCCGTAACAGTACATATCTTCGCTGCGGGCGCGTGGGGGTTCGTTCTTGGCCGCATGATGGATCGATATCCATCAAGGTATCTTCTCTGCGGTGGCATCGCCGCATTCACCCTCGGACTAATCCTTCTCTCCTTCGCCACAAGCATGCTGATGATCATCCTGATTTACGCGCTCATCATGCCGGTTGCCATTCACCTTTCAGGCTCTCTGGCCGCAATGGTTGTGGTCGCCCGCAATTTTGACGAACGCCGCGGACTTGCGCTCGGCCTGACGTCAATGGGAACGTCCATTGGCGGGGTCGTCTTCCCGTTCGTTTTTGCCCGTCTTCTGGCCGATTTCGGCTGGCGGGAAACTCTCCTCTCTATCGGCGTGGTCGCAGGCGTGGTGCTGACGCCGATCTGCTATCTCGTGCTTCGCCATGAGAACAATCATGTTCCGGCTGGCAAGGCGGGGCCACGTTCCGAGGGCACGGAGGACACGCCGGGCGTGTTGCTTTATCTGAAACGGCCAGACTTCTGGTTCTACGCAACTGCCTATCTTCTGGCCTTTGTCGTCTTCACCAGCCTTCAGAACAATATCGATCCCTACGCCGCCGATCTTGGCATCGCGCCGGCAGACGCCGCCATGATCGTATCGGCCTATTCCCTCTCCATGATCTTCGGAAAACTCGTCTTCGGCTTTCTGGCGGACCGTGTCGACAATCGTTACCTGTTCAGTGCTGCTTCCGTGACGATTGCCTTCTCGTCCTTCCTGCTGGCGACGACGACGAACCATGCCGGCGCGCTCATGGCGTTTGCCATCATGGGCTTCGCAAGCGGCGCGCTGATGCCCCTCAATGGCAGCATCGTCGCCAATGTCTTCGGCCCGAAGCACATGGGCCGGGTGATGGGCCTCGCCATGCCGATCATGACACTCTGCGCGTTCGGGCCAGTTCTGGCCGGAAGGCTGAGAGACCAGACAGGCAGCTATCAGCTCGTTTTCCAGGGTTGCGTCATCATCGCGTTACTGGCGGTGCCCGTCATCCTGATGCTGAAGCCGCGGGCCGTTCCGCCGCTCCCCGAAGGCGCAGCATGAGACAGCTTTCCAGACCACATGAGCGGGAATTCCGACAATGACGGACAACCACCCAGTGAGGCGGCAGGCCAGCCGGCAACGCGACTGGAGACATCATTGGGAAAGCGAACGATGACGCATTTCAAGGACCAGACGATTATCATCACCGGGGGTGCAACCGGTCTCGGCGCAGCAGCTGCGGAACTCGCAGCCCGCCAGGGGGCGAGGGTTGCCGTGCTCGACCTGAATGAACTGGAAGGACGAGCGACGGCTGATCGGGTCAACGGAAAATTCTGGCCTCTGGATGTAAGCAGGGCCGAAGACTGGGCAGGCGTACTGGACGATGTCGAACAACAGCTAGGCCCGGCGCGATTTGCGTTTCTGAACGCCGGGATCATGACACGCCGCCTTAATCCGGAGCTTTCGATTTCACCTGAAGAAATCCTGAACGTCGATCGGTACGAACAACTCGTCCGTGTAAATCTCAACGGCGTATTCTATGGAATATCTCATCTCCTGCCGCTGTTCACGAAGGCCGGCGAAGGCGCGATAACGGTCACCAGTTCCGTCGGCGGATTGCAACCCATCCCGTTCGATCCGGTCTATTCGATGACGAAGCACGGCCTTGTCGGACTGGTTCGCAGCCTGGGCGCTGCCCTCGCATCGGGGCCTGTGCGCATAAACGCAATTTGCCCGGGCGGCTTTTCAAGCGACCTCTTTCCGGTCGAATTGCGGACAGCGGACACTTTGCGTCCAGACGAAGTTGCACAACAGGCCCTTGATCTCCTGGCAACCGGCAGCATGGGTGAAATCCGCGCTGTCCTCAGCCGGCAAGATATCTCGCGCCCTGTCCCCGTGCCGGATCTGGGAGAGTGAGTGCGCCCGGCCGCGGCGGGTCTCTCCAAGCGACACAACCTTAACATTGCCATTCAGCATATTATAACACATGATACTTTTAGTTAGAATAAGGCGGTCACAATGCTTCCCAAATTCGTGAAGGGCCAGGAAACCGGCATCGAATTCCCCACGACGATAGAATCCCTGCTTGAGGCCGGGCCCGACTTTCTGACGAAAGCCTTCAGAGCGGCAGGGTCCCTGCCCGAAGATGATCGCGTCACTGAGATTACACGCGCAAAGGAATTCGTGGGCGGCGGCATGGGACGCAAGCTTCTGCTCGATGTCGCCTATGAGCGGGGCGATGGCCTGCATCGCAATCTCTTCATCAAGTTCCCGCACGATTACGGGCATCCTCTGAGAGAGCTGTTCTGCTATCCGATGGAAGCGGAAGTGCGCCTCTACCTCCTGTCCATCAAGACGGCGCTGCCGATTGAAATTCCGGCCGGCTACTTCGCCGACTTCGACCACGAAACGGTTAGCGGCATCGTCATCACCGAACGTGTGGCCTTCGAAGAGGGCGGCATCGGCCCGATGCTCGAGAAATGCCAGGATTTCAATCTCGACGACCCACTTGCCTACTACAAGACCGTCGTCAAATCTGTCGCGACACTTGCCGGAGCGCACAGGGCTGGAAAGCTGGGCGCCGGCGTCGGCGAGAAATTCCCCATGCCCGCGACGCAGATCGAGGGCGGCGAAGTCTTTCGTCATAGCCGCGAAGTGATGGATGAGAAGCTCGCAAAAATTCGCGAATATGCCGCTGCGGCGCCCCAGCTTCTGCCCAAGAACTTTGCGTCCAAGGAATTCCTTGACCGGTTTTGTAACGAGGTCTCCCTCGTGCTCGATCATCACAAAGAAATCTACGCCTACATCAACAGTCAGGACGATCTGGTCGCCCTTTGCCACTGGAACATCAACATCGACAATGCCTGGTTCTGGCGTGACGCGGCCGGAGAACTCCAGGTCGGCCTGCTGGACTGGGGCAATGTCTGTCAGATGAATTTGGCGCGCGCTTTCTGGGGCATGATCTGTGCCGCTGAGCTCGACATGATCGATGCGCACCGGCGCGAATTGATGGAGGACTTCGTCCACTACTATCATGCAGGTGGCGGCCCTAAAGTCTCCGTCGATGACTTCGAACTCTCCTATCGGCTGACGATCAGTGTGGAGGGGCTACTCTGGATGTGCGATGCGCCGACCATCGTCGAAGCGAACCTTCCGAACTATGCAGAGATGAGCGGCCGCCACGACCCAAGGCTTCAGAATACATTTCTGGCCCGCGCTCAGCAGCATATCCTGACCGTCATGCTCAACGAATTCTCGTTCAGCAATGTCAGCGAAATCATTCCTGATGTCTTGTCGGAAAATGCCCAATTGGTCGCGCAGACCAACTGAGCACGAACCATGGTGGATGACAGTCACCTCCCTTCAGCCGGCGGGGCGACGGCGGAATATCGGCAGGCTGGCGCGTTCTTCTTCAGTGAGCAGAATGGCACTTTTCATCCAACCGACGCGTGCGTCGGATACTGGTCCAGCGACAGCATTGCCGGGCGTTTCGCGGGCGGATTGCTTGGGTTTTCCCTCGAACGGGAATTTGGCCGGGAGGGATGGATACCGAGCCGGTTTTGCGTCGACCTGTTGCGTCTGCCGCCCCGCGGACCCCTGACCGTTTTGTCGCGACTGGTCCGCGATGGCGGGCGCCTCAGGCTGGCTGAGGCCGAGCTTGTCGGCAATGATCAGACTGTCGCGCGCGCCTCCTGTCTCTTTCTCAAGCAGACAAGTCAGCCTCCCTCCCCGACGTGGCAAACCCCTGGTTGGCGGCGCCACGTACCAGACGATTTGCCTGCCGATGAGAGCTTTTCCCACGTATGGGATCTGCGGCCCGTTCCCGAAGGCATACGGCCATCAGGAAGGCGCATTGAGCCGGAAACTGGTAAAAGCTTGCGCGACGCCCCACCAGACGACGCCTACCCCCTTGGATCGGTGTCGTCTTTCAATGCCCGGCAGGTCTGGGCGCGGGAAATCATGCCGATTGTGGAGAGCGCCCCGCTCACGCCATTTACACGGGTGGCAACGGCCGCGGACTTCACCAGCCCCTTGTCAAATAGTGGTGAGAGCTCGATTGATTTCATCAATTGCGATTTCACCGTTTATCTGCATCGCCTGCCTGTCTCGGAGTGGATCGGCATCGACTTGATGAAACATAACTCGACACAAGGTGTGGCCATCGGCGAATGCTGGCTCCACGATGAAACCGGCCCGATCGGGACAGTCAATGTCGCAGCGCTGTCAAATCGTAGGCGTCCGTAAACTGGGAGACCGGCAACGTCCTAGGATGAGACCGTCTTTGAAGCGAAGGCCGTCTAGGCTGCGACCTCCTCCAAAAGCCCGAGATCAGCTGCCTTGATCCAGGCGAGATGTTTGGACGGCGTCCCCATCTTCATCATGGCGTTCTGAACATGGAAGGTCACCGTGCGCTCTCGAATATTCATGATCTTTGCCGATTCCCAAGCCGTCTTGCCTTTCATGGCAAGGATCAGACATTGCCTTTCGCGAGGCGTAAGCGAGATCGCCGTCGCGCTTGTACGACCAAGCCGCGTGTAAGCCTGACACAACGCATTTGCGATGGTGAGGACACAACCGTAATTCTCGTCATTCTGTTGGAATGTCGACCTGTCTTGCGAGCTTGCCATGCAGGTGAATGTGTAGGTCCGGGCAATCGGTCCACGGATGATAACGGACACACCGGCTTCATAGCCGACCGCTCTCGATTTCTCGAAGAGTTGTGCACAAGGCTCCCTGTCGAGATAGTCTTTGCACTCCCAGAACACGGGAAGCCAGCTGGTGGACAGCTTCTGGTGAACCGGATCCACCAAGTACATCCGCTCTTTTATATAGGCTTCCATGTGCGTTGAATCGAACTTTCCGAATCCAAGCTGCGGAACATCCTTTTTTTCTGTCAGCATGAAGTCGCTGAATCCCAGCCTCTCCAGGACGGAACCCGTAACTTCACGCAATTCCTCTTTCGAATCTACGAAATTCGATTGTTTTAAATACTCAACGCACTCCAACTCTTCCTCCCAAAAGGTGTCGTCCATCCAAGGTGTGCTTTTGCATCTCCGAGGCGGCCGTTCAAATGTTACGTCATAACTGTCCTTCTATCGTTGCGACGACGGGCGCGTTGCTCAGTGCATTACCTTTATTCAGCTTCGCGCTTTATAGGCACTTTATCGTCCCGAGGCTGCAGCTGAGGCGAAAATCTGTCAACTGATCAATGGTCATAAAGTGGCTCTTCCGGTGGTTGCGAAGTCTAATGACCCACCTGTCACCTTTAACAGGGTCACCAATATTATAACGGGTTATACATTGCAATCGGACCCAAGCAAACCGGTAGGTAAGCAACATGGCAGAATCGAAGCCCAGCCTCCTAAAAAGTCACGACTTCATGGACCGGGAGATCATTCAGTCTCCCTTCAAGTTCTATCAAGCACTCAGGAACGAAGCTCCGGTCTATCAGCTGCCGAAGAGCCCAATACCAGGCAAGCGAGTCTTTGTCGTCAGCACCTATAAGCTGATCCGGGAAGACGTACTGCCTGACTGGAAGACCTACTCAAACCGTTTCGGCGCCTTGATGGGACAAACACTATCAAAAGACCCTGAGATCGCGGAAATCGAAGCGCAAGGCTACGAGCCGGTCGATACCATGCTGACGGAGGACCCACCTGCCCAGCGCAAGTATCGTTCCATTGTCAGCCCGGCCTTCTCGATGCGCAGGGTGGCTGGCTGGGACGCCGCCATTGAGCAGATAGCCAATGACCTGATTGATCAGTTCGAGCAAAAGGGCGAAGCCGACTTCCTGAAAGACTTCTCGATTCAGCTTCCGATCTATGTGATCGCCGACGCTATTGGCGTTCCACGGCAAGATCATAAGAAAATCAAGGGATGGGCGGACGCAGCGATCGCCGCCATAAGCCGCATGCAGGGGCGCGATGCGGCCATCGAGAGCGCCCGCGCCAGTGTAGAAATGCAGCATTACCTCGTCGATCTGCTCGAAAAGCGGCGCCAATCCCCCGAGGATGACATTCTCACGATACTTGTGAACGCCAAATTTGATGAAGACCGGGGCCTCACCAATTCGGAAATGCTCTCAATCCTTCGCCAGCTTATGATCGCGGGTCACGAGACCACCACCAACGCGCTCGGCGGAGGACTGGTCTATATTCTCAGTGAGCCGGGAGCACAGGCGAAGTTCATTGAGACACCAGACCTGCTCGACAACGCAGTAGAAGAAATTCTTCGTCTCGAAGCCTCAACGAAGGGTATGTGGCGAATCGTAAATGAGGACACGACACTTGGCGGGGTCTCCCTGAAGCAAGGCGATGTACTCTTTCTAAGCTACGACTCAGCGAACCGCGATGAAGCGGTCTTCGAGAATGGTGATGCTTGCCAGTTCGATCGCAGCAATGCGAGTCAGCACCTGTCCTTTGGCGCTGGCATACACAGCTGTATCGGCGCGCTTCTCGCCAAGAAGGAAATGCGCATCGCGTTCGAACTGCTGCTCACGCGTCTGCCGAACCTGCGGCTGACGCCGGGACGCAACTCATTGGAATATCTGGAAAGCTTGCTGCATCGCGGATTCAGAAGCCTCCACATCAGCTTCGACGCTCCCCGAGCAGGACAGCGCTGAAGCAAGAGGCTGGCATGCCGGAAACGGCATACAAGACAAGACTCGGGAGGGAAGACTGGAATCTCAAAAAGCGGCGAGCCGCTCGACTGGATAAATGAATGCACGGTTGGCGCCAGACTGACTTCAGGTGCGCCCGACCGCGATCAGGCGGACCTGACCCGTTGCGTCAAGATCAACCGAACCAAAAAAAAATACCGATCGATCACAGAACCGATTGGTGACAAGGGAGGAAATAGAAATGCGCTATCTAAACTTCACAAGATCACTGATGATATCAACGGCGCTGGTCGCCGTATCTGTTCCGGCATTTGCCCAGAACGAACCGGATGACAAACCGGCCGCCACGGAGGACGCGGTGCTTACCGCCGATACGATCCTGGTGACAGCCCGCAAGCGCCCGGAAACGCTGATGAGCGCGCCGCTTACCGTTCAGGCGGTGACGTCGGAGGAACTCGCCAAAAATCCCGCCTCGGACGTTCGCAGCCTTACCGCCATGCTACCCAATGTGACAGCGACATCCTCAAGCACGGGGGCCCAAGGCTCATTCAATATTCGCGGTATCGGCGGGGCCAATGCGGCCGATGCCGGGGTCGACCAGTCGGTAGCGGTGGTCATAGACGAGATTCCGATCTCCCGCGGCACGGCAGCCTCGGGCGCGTTTTTCGACCTGGCGAGCATTCAGGCCCTGCCCGGCCCGCAAGCGCTGTATTTTGGCAAGAACGCGTCTGCCGGCGTCATTTCCTTCACCACGGCACGTCCGGACTTCGAGTTCGGTGGATACGTCAAGGGCGGTTACGAGTTCGAGGCAGAAGACAAGTATACAGAGGGCGCTGTCTCCATCCCGCTCAGCGATACGCTATCGATAAGGCTCGCCGGCCGCTTCAACCAAAGCGAGGGCTGGCTCAAGAACGTAGCGGCTCCAATCGTCAATCCTGTCGAAATCGAACCGACTTTTGCCCTGCAGCCTGGCGCGCTCGATGACCGGCTTGGCGGGAGAGAAAGCTATGCAGGCCGTATATCTGTTCTGTATGAGCCAAACAGCGATTTTTCGGCGCTTCTGAAGTTCCAGGCAGCCAATGTGGAGACCGACGGTCTCGGTGCGACCTATGAAGCAATGTATTGCTCGGACGGGGCATCGCACACATACAACCTGCCGGAACCGAGTGGCGATTGTAAGCTGAACGGGCGCACGACGGTTTCGGCAATGAATGCCAACCTCGCCAAGTATTTTCCGTTTGCCCGAAACGGCATTCCTTACAGCGAAACCGAAAGCAAACTCGGGAGCCTGCAACTTGAGTACGATGCCGGCCTTTTCTCGATCTCGTCAGTGACAGGCTACTATGATGCAAGCGTCCGTGGTCTCGGTAATGCCAGCAACGCTCAATACATGTATTTTCCAGGAGGAAACGGCGTTTCAGATGAGCAGATCAGCCAGGAAATCCGGCTGACCACTGAATTTGACGGCCCGCTGAACTACATCGTCGGCGCCTATGCGGACCATCAGGAACGCTATGCAGACACGGTGGGTCGGGGCCTCATCTTCGGGTACCTGCCTCCAATCAACGAAACCGTGCTGCCCGACGGTGCAGACGACGTCCTTCCGACGGCGCTTGGGTACTGGCCACAACACGAGGGAGAGACCGATACCTATTCGGTGTTCGGCCAGGTGACATGGGATATCTCATCAAAACTCACACTCGATGCGGGCGCCCGCTTTACGAAAGTGGAGGGCAAGAACAGCAGCCGGAACAGCTATGTCGACCCCTTCTACAACAGCCTCGGAATCTTCGTCCCGCCGACGACCACCGTCCGCAACGAATTTGACGAAGAAAATGTCTCTCCGGAGGCAACGCTCAGCTATCAGCCGAATACCGACACCACGGTCTACGTGACCTACAAAACCGGCTATAAACCCGGCGGCATTTCCAACCCGGCTGTTCTTCTCAACTCCGTCTTCGCCCAGGACGTGGTCTTTGAAAAAGAGACATCGAGCGGCGGTGAGGTCGGCATCAAGACGCGCCTTGCCAATGGCCGGGCGAACGTTATTGCGTCCATCTACCGTTACGAGTTCGACGACTTGCAGCTCAGCCAGTTCGACTCGGCGACCACAAGCTTCTTCATCCAGAATGCCGGCTCAGCCATCACGCAGGGCGTCGATCTTCAGGCCACTGCACAGTTAACCGACGAGCTGTCCGTCAACGGCATCGTCAACTACAATGATGGTTACTTCTCGGACTATAAGGATGCAGGTTGCTATCCGACACAGACCCCTGAACAGGGTTGCGTCGGCGGGCTGCAGGACCGGACCGACTCACCGCTTCCCAACGCACCCGAGTGGGTCGTCATGGCCGGGGCATCCTGGGAGAAACCGATCAGCGCAAACCTAGCCCTCGGCATCGACGTGGATGCGAAGTACTCTGATGAATATTCCCTGGGGGCCGGTGGGTCGCCGAATGCCGTCCAGGACAGCTTCACAAAACTGAATGCGCGCGTGCGCCTGATGGCGCGCGATGAAAGCTGGGATCTGGCTCTGATCGGCCGGAACCTCACCAATGAGTATGTTGGGCTGGTCGCGACCAACAAACCCGGGACAAACAACGCGCAGGACGGCAATGCCGAACTTGTCATGGCGACGATCGATCGCGGTCGCAGCGTCGCGATCCAGCTTCAGAAGCGGTTCTAAATCGCAAGCGGCGGCCATGCCTTCGGGGCAGAGCCGCCGCTTCCTGATTGACCGGTGACAGAAGCTCTCCAGGCCTCAGCACCAGATGAACCGCCCCCAAGACCGGACAGATTTGAAAGCTACAAACCATGGCAAACACTGGTAAAAATCAGCGCTCGGATACCGTTTCCATTGGCGACGTCGACCGGATGCCTGACCTGCACGGGCAGCGGCTGTCGCCTTGCCAGCCTGAAGACGAATTCCTCCACTCGCCCGCTTCATCCGGCCACTATTCAGCAACCGAGACGACCTACTGGGGCTTCAACATCCCTGAGAAGCAACTCAATGGTGAGATCTATATGTGGTTTCACCCGGTGCTTCGCATGTGCAGCGCCAGCGTCTACATCTGGACCGGTATCCGGGCATCCACGCTGTCATGCGAGTACGTGAACCATTACCATTATCTTCCGTTTCCGGAGGATGACATTGAGGCGTTTACGGTTGCAGACGACATGGATCTTCGGTTCAAGGTCATCGAACCGCTCAAACGCATCGCCATCGAGTATCGTGACGAGGCGCGCAATGTCTCGTTTTCCATCCTGAATGAAGCCATCATGCCGCCGGCAGGCCGGCCGGGCGGAGGTCATTTCACGCAGGCCATGAAAGTCACCGGTTCGCTGAACCTGTTTGGCGAGACGCATGAGATCGATGGCTATTTCTCGCGTGACCACTCATGGGGCGAAGAGCGCCGCGAAACCTCACGCATCATGCCGCCTCTGAGCTGGATCGTCGGCGTTGCTGACGACGATTTCGCGTTTCACTGCTGCGGTTTCGACGATCCGCGACGCAATCCGAGCTGGGCAGCAGCCTATCCGCAAATCACGCCGGAAAACACTTTGCGCTGGGGATACATTTTCAAGGAGGGGGAGGTCGTGCCCGTCAAGACCATGAGCAAACTCACTCATCGCGAAGATGATGGCGTCTCGCCGACATCCTATGATCTGACGCTGGTAGATGGGCTGGACCGGACGTTCGACATCACCGGCACCGTGGAGGCGCGTATGCCATGGCAGACCTGGCAGAATATGAACGTCTATTTCAGCCAGACCCGTTGGGAGGTCGACGGAAAAATTGCTTATGGCGACGCCCAAGACGTCCAGTTTAACCATTTCATCCATAACTTCGACAAGCGATCACGCGACAAGGTCTGATCGCGACTTTGCACTCTGGCGTACCGACATTTCCCACCAGACAAGGATACCTGAATCGTGAAGATCACCGGCTCAACAGTATTGATTACGGGCGCCAACAGGGGGTTGGGGAAAACGCTTGTTGAGGCAGCTCTTTCTGCAGGAGCCAAGAAGGTGTATGCGGCCGCGCGCGACGAGACGAGCCTGACGCTTAACAACAGTCATGTTGTTCCAGTCGAAATCGACCTCACTGCTCCTCCCACAGTGAGCGCGGCCGCATCGCAGTGTTCGGATGCAAACATCCTGATCAACAATGCCGCTTTTCTTGCCAACAAATCATCCCTGCGGGCAGACGACCTGTCGGAGGCGAGACTGGAAATGGAAACCAATTACTGGGGACTGCTCGGCCTTGTTCGCGCCTGCGCGGCCAATCTCGGGCGAAAGCCCGAAAGCGCCATCGTCAATATCCTGTCGATAGGCGCCTTGGCACCTGTCCCATTTGCAAGCAGCTACTGCGCAACAAAGGCAGCTGTCTGGTCGCTGACGCAGTCTCTGCGTCTTGAGCTGCAACAGCAGAATACGAAAGTCTTTGCAGCCTTTCCGGGGCCCATATCAACAGAAATGGCGCGAGAACACGAGCAGGACGGCAGGACCGCGCCGGAGGTGATCTCGCATGCGATCATGGATGCCATCGAGCAGGACACGCTCGACATCTTTCCAGACCCATCCTCGCAGCAGGTCGCGTCGTCTTTCCGCAGCAACCCACTGAGACTGTACGAGCAGTTCCGCGACCTCGTCGAATAGGTTCCCCGGGCACGAACGCGGCGAGCTGCAGGCACCAACAGAAATATCCAGAAACGCAGAGAGCGGAGTAGTTTATGCAAGAGAGCGAGCAGAAGATCATAGGCGATATCCTCGCCAACCTGAGCGCAGAGCTGCAGCTTCGAATTCTGCCTAACCTCGAGGACGACGACGCCCTGCATTCTGGCTCGATGATGCAACAGATTCTATCGCATCTGAGCGCGCAATTCTTGCACGGAGACCGGATCTGCGGCCCAACTTCGGCGGCCTATCGCGACATTGTCGGCCCCCTGGATCAGCCAGTTCTCACCAATTCGAACCTGGTCGAGGGCGATGAGCTGAGTGCGAGACAGGAGGCGCTCCAGAACGGTATCGAAGCCGGAGAGCTCTCGATCTCCGCAGTTGTCGTCCAGGACGCAGTCCGTGCAGACGGCGATATGCTCCAGCGCCAGGCCGAAATATCCTCGTCGACCGCAGGACTTGCGATCAGGCAGCTCAACGATTGCGAAGTTGTCGTCGACACTGAGCTCGCCGCACAGCTTCTCAACAGCGCGCTCGGACCGGGTCACGATGTCGAACGCGTCCAACGTGCATCTGGAGGATTTTCCAAGGACACGCTGTTCTTCGATGCAAGATATCCTGAAGGCCGGGAAAGCAGGCTCGTCGTACGGCGCGATCTTCCATATGGCCCCGGAGAAACGCGGGTTGTCGACGAGTTCAGTCTGCTTCGTGGCCTCGAAAAGACCGGCTTTCCGGTGGCCCCTGCCCTCGCCCTCGACCGAACGGGTATCCTTGGCCAGCCTTCAATGATCTCCGCTTGCATCGCGGGACGATCGGGCACCGAAGACTGGTCGGGCGATGCGCGCGCAAGCCAGTCGATTACAGAATCGCTGGCGCAGTCGCTGGCCAGGTTGCATCAGATATCACCTTCCAGTGTCGGCCTTTCACCTAGCGGTTCGGATCCGAAAGCCACTGTCCGCGATTATGTGCTTGAATGGCAAGACCGGTGGCGGCGCAATCGCGTCTTTCCATCGCCAACGCTCGCGGCGGCCTATGAGTGGTTGCTGGATAATATTCCGTCTGAAATCGGCCGTATATCGATCGTCCACGGCGATGTGGGGTTTCACAATACGCTGGTCGAAAATGGAAAACTCAATGCCATCCTGGACTGGGAGTTCGCCCACCTTGGCGATGCCAGCGAGGACCTCAGCTACTGCCGACCCTTCATCGAAGACATCGGAATGTGGGACGCGTTCATGGAGGCTTATACGGCAGCGGGCGGAATTGAATATCGGGAAGAAAATGCTCATTATTTTCGTGTCTGGCGGGCGGTGAGGAATTCCACGACCTGCGCGACGGCGTTCCGCGGTTTTGTCGACGCGCACTATCCGGCGCTGAAGGCAACCGCCCAGGGGCTCTGCTTCTATCGAATGTTCCTTGAAGAAGTGGCCGTCGCGCTGCAATCGCAGACAACGCCGAACAATACTCAAAGCGATCAGCCCACACATGCTGGAAACCCGGTCAGCAATGACTGATCGCGCAGCCACGATCTCATCGACACCCCCGACTGCGGCAAACGAATGGCGCAAGGGTTGGGGCGTTGTCCTCGCATCTGCCGTCGGATGCGGGTTCGCCGCCGTTCATGCCGTCACGCTGGGCACATTCATTGGCCCCCTTTCGGCAGAATTCGGCTGGTCGCGGGGCGAACTGACGTCGGGCATAGCCATCGGCGCCCTTGGGTCGATATTCCTGACACCGCTCATGGGACGAGCTGTCGACAGGTTCGGTGCACGAAGTATCGGCATCTGGGGCGCGCCTGCCTACGCTCTCGGCCTGCTGCTTCTCAGCTTTTCCGGCCCCTCGGTTCTCAGCTGGTACATCAACTGGACCGCGATGGCGATCCTGATGCTATTCATCAGCCCGCTGATCTGGACGATGAGTATCGCCAGCCGTTTTGAGAAAAACCGTGGGCTCGCGCTTGCCCTGGCGCTGGCCGGCATGAGTGTTTCCTCAACCGTCTTTCCGTTCCTGACGGCCTGGATCATTGAACTGGAAGGGTGGCGAACAGCCTATCGCGCTCTTGCGCTCTTGACGTTAGTTGCGGTCCTCCCGCTCGCCTACGCATTCCTGCGCGACGCTGGGGACCTCGACCGCCAGGCCAGCAAGAGCAACCGGATCGATCCCGTCGAACTGCCTGGTCTATCCCTCAAAAGCACACTGATGACGCGTCAGTTCTGGCAGATCATTCTGATGCTCCTGCTGATCGCGGGCGTGTTCAACGCCTTGTATCAGCACTTTCAGCCGATGCTGACAGATGCCGGGTTCAGCGCAACGCAGGCCGCCGCCATTGCAGGAATTATCGGGCCCTGCTCGCTGGTCAGCCGCCTGTTCACGGGCGTGCTGCTCGATCGGATCAGTCCGCCCTTCGTGGCGGCGATTGCCTTTCTTTGTCCGATTGTGAGCTGCGTGATCCTTTACGATTTTGACGGCAGCGCTTCGATGGCGGCCATCGCGATCGGGTTTTGCGCGTTTGCGGCCGGTGCTGAAATCGACATGATCGCCTTTCTGGGCGCGCGCTATTTCGGCATGCGGAGCTATGGATCGATCTATGGGATGATCTATGCGGGCCATGTCATCGGCTGGGCGATCTTTCCGCCAATCGTCGGCAATGTGTACGATACGACCGGGAGCTATGATCAGGCACTCGTCTTCATGATCGGACTGCTGGTGATATCGGCTGGCCTTGCCGCCACGCTGGGCCGGCCGCGCAGTTTCGCGCTGCCAGACTGACCGGACCTACTAGACCTTGGTGAGCGCCGCTTCCAGCGTGTAGGGCCGCAGCGGTTCGCCTGACCTTACCCGACTGCCGAAATCGGGATTGCTCAAAAGGCTGCGCCCGACACCAACAAGATCGCATTCGCCGTTGCGCAACATGGCGCGAGCATCATCAATATTGTCGACGCTAACGACCTCTGCTCCGGATCGGTTCAGCAGATCCTTGGCCAGGCCAACGCCACCAACGGCCATGGTGAGGCTGCCGGTTACTGTTTTCGTCCAAGCCGCCAAACTCAAAGTGCTGCCCTCGAAGGCGGGCGTGGCGAACTTTCGTGTGCTTGCATCGAAAATGTCGACGCCTGCCTCCAAAAGGGGGCCGAGAAGCGCTTCCAGCTCGGCCGGAGAGGTGACAAGCTTTGCTTCGTAGTCGTGCAGCTTCCACTGCGAGAAACGGAACATGATCGGCTTGTCGCCAATCTGCTGCCTGATCTCGCGAACCACCGCCGCCGGAAAGGCGGCACGCTCGCGCAGCGACGCCCCGCCCCACCGATCGGTCCTTCGATTGGTCAAGGGCCAGAAAAACGTATCCAGCAGGTAGCCATGCGCTCCGTGTATGGCGATGCCGTCAAAGCCGGCTTCGATCGCATTTTTGGCGCTGCGGCCATATGCGGCGACAATATCCGCCAGCTCTTCATCCGTGGCGGGATGTGAAGATGCCCGTGCGCGATCGAGATAGTCTTGCGCAAAAAAATTACCGGGATCATCCGGGCCCCAGATGCCGGATGGGCTTATCGAACGGGCCTCCTTATGTCTTCCGGTATAGTCGACCCGAAGCCCTCCCTGATGCCACAACTGCGGAAATATGGCGGCGCCCGAGGATTTGACCCGTCTGACAATTCTGGCCCATTCGCCAAGAGCTGCGTCGCCATGCAGGTCCGGAATGTCCCAGCCACCAGTCCCCGACTCTCCGATAGCAGAAGGGTGGTCGATGGCAATTCCTTCCGTCACCACAAGTCCGAGATCGTGATCGGCCCTGCGCCCGTAAAACTCTACGGCGAAGTCGGGTGGAACGCCGTCCGGCGAGTAATTCCGCGTCATCGGCGCCATGGTCAGACGGCCCCGGATTTCCAGATCCCTCACCTGCAATGGCTGAAATAGTGGGTCGAGCTTTTCCAACTTGATGCTCCCGCTTATGGCCTGTCGCGATTGGTGTAGTCGTGCCGTCACCGGAAGATCATCTTCAGCCCGGCATCTGCCTCTGAAATTCCGCGAGGTCGAAATAGTCCCGCCAGCCTGATAGATGCTCGCTCTCATTCCATTCGAAGACGCCCATCACCCGGATGGACAGCTCTGTTCCGTCAGTGAACACGAACGCGTCCACCCTTTCGGTCAGGACAGCACCGCTATCGCTTTCAGCAATGTCCAGCACCTTCCAGTCGACGTGGCTGGAGCGCGAGATGAAGGGTTGAAGCGCCTCCCTGAAGGCGGCCTTCCCGGTAACAGGTTCCATCGGTATGTTGTGGTAGACGATGTCCTCGGAAGCCGCCGCCATGATGGCCTCGACATCCTTGCGATTCCACGCGGATATGAAGTTCATCGTCATGTCGCACTTGCTCATGCCCGTCTCCGCCTTTCGAAATTGGTCCGCGCGGCAACCCCATCAGTCAACGCCAGTCAGGCCGCCGCACCGGCAAGATTGCCCTCGCGAATGGCATCAGGCAGGAAGCGCGGCATGTTGGCGTCGCCCACCAGCTGAACCGAAATTCCCTTCTCGCGAAGCTCCTCCGCCATGTCCCGATTGGGCCGGTTTCGCGACACGAAGACGACCGTATTGGCCGGCAATCGCTGCGTGTGGTTTGTGTCTGACTCAAGGAAGGTCGGTGCCGCGACCACCCCTTCATCATCAATCGAAAGGACACGGGTGCGTGTATGAACGCCGACGCCCAGGCTGGTGAGGCGCCGTAGTGCCGGATCGGTCATCAGGGCAGCCTCGACGAGCGGTGCGAAAGCGGCGTGACGTGTGATGAAGTTCACCTTTACGCCCGCGGTTGCCAGCGTCTCCGCACAGGCAATTGCCTCATAGTGGCCAGTATCGTCGATGACGACAGCGGACGCTCCCCAGTCCCGTAAGGGTTGCTGAAAGAGCTCAGCCGATGAAATCACCTTGGCGTGGTCGATGCCGTCGATTGGCTCTCCCGGATTGGACAATTGTATGCCGTCAAGCCGTGGCATGGAGCCCGTTGCAAGCACAACCAGGTCAGGCTCGATGGCTTCGACATCGCCAAGGTCCATATACGTGCTGGTCCTGACATCGACGCCGAGACGGTACACTTCATCCTGCAACCAGACCAGAATGTCGCCGAGACCGCCGCGTGTCGGCGCCCTTGCAGCAAGCTTGGCAGCCCCGCCAAGATCCGCCTCAGCTTCGGCGAGCACCACTTCATGTCCCTTCAGCGCAGCGACACGGGCGGCCTCCATGCCTGCCGGGCCACCGCCGATAACAAGTATTTTTTTGGGATCGCTCACCGGCTCCAGCCGGTCATCCCCGCGCTTTAGCTCAAACCCGACAGCAGGATTCACCGCGCAGCCCATCCGGTTCGGCGCCACAAGCAATTGTCCGATACACCCCTGATTGCAGCCGATGCAGGGGCGCACGCGCTCTGGATGGCCATCCAGTGTCTTTTTCACAAGGTCCGGTTCGGCAATGGTTGCGCGGACCATGGCGACGAGATCGCCGTCACCGGAGCGGATCGCCTGATCGGCTTCCTCCAGCGTGCGGTAACGGCCAACAATTATGGTCGGCACGGAAATCTTTTCGGTGATCGGCGTCGTGACCGGCATTTCGAAACCGACAGGCTCATGCATCCCGCCGATGGTCTTGTCCATCGTCTGGAAGGTCCCCGAGGAAATGCTGATATAATCGACGAGCCCTGCTGCCTCCGCCATCTGCGCAACCGCCAGGTTGTCTTCGACACCAACGCCGCCCGCCAGCATGTCCGGTGACAGCCGGATGCCAACCACAAAGTCCGGCCCCACGGCGCTGCGCATGGCCGCCAGCGCTTCCATGGTGAACCGGGCCCGGTTCTCCAGCGAGCCGCCATAGTCATCCTCGCGGTCATTGGCGAAGGTGGAGAGAAATTGCTGAGGCAGGAATCCGTGCCCCGCATGAAATTCAACGCCGTCGCAGCCCCAGCTTTTCAACTTTTCGGAGGCGTCGGCATAGGCCCCGACAATGGTGTCGATCATCGTCTTCGTCATCGGAAGAGGCGCCTGCGCCGTCTCGACGCCAGGCCGGTCAGAAGGCGCCCAGGGGGGCGAGCCATCCAGCGTTCGCCCATGGCGGCCCGCGTGAAACAGCTGCTGAAACACCCGCATGCCATGCGGGCGCATCCTGTCCACCATCCGCTTGTACTGATCGCCAAGCGTGGGATCGATCATGTTGAGCGGCGCGAGCGACGTCGGGTGGACCGCGAGCGCTTCGATAACCGAAAGGCCTACCCCGCCTTTTGCCCGGGCTTCATGGTAGGCGATCAGGTCTTCGCTGAGCGTACCGCCGCCAATCGCCGTGGTGTGGGCAGACCGCACCACACGGTTCTTGATCTCCAGTTTGCCGATGCGGACTGGCGTCATCAAATGGGTGAGCTTCACGCCATTCCCTCCCGCTGCGCTCGTCATCCCTTGCTCCCGTCAAGCGTGACGATCATCTTTCCAAGATTGGCACCCCGGAACAGCGACACGAACGCCTCCGGCATATTTTCGAGCCCCTCGACCGCGGTCTCTTCCCAGACGAGTTCTCCGGCTTCGAGCATCTGGGCGAGCTGCGGGATGATTTCGCCTGCCATCGGAAACCACATGGACACGTTCAGGCCAAAGAGCCTGAGTTCCTTTGCGGATATCTTGAAGAATTCCGACGGGCCAGCGCAGTAATTGTCTGTGTTGTACTGGGAGATTGCGCCGCACACCACGATCCGGCCACGTGGCTTCAGCGCGAGGATCGCCGCGTCAAGCGTCTCGCCGCCGACATTATCGAAATAGTGATCGATGCCCTCCGGCGCGTTTTGAGTCAGAAAGTCGTTGAGGTCATCCTTCTTGTAGTTTGCGACCGCATCGGCGCCGAGCGTGTCCCTCAGCCAGCTGATCTTCTCCGCGCTGCCGGCAGTGCCCAGAACCTTGCAGCCGCGCCGCTTGGCGAGCTGAACGACCACGGAACCAACCGCCCCGGCGGCCCCAGAGACAAACACCGTCTCGCCGGCCTGAGGCTCCAGCAGTCTTTCGACGCCTGCATAGGCCGTGATGCCGGTCAGCCCGAGTATGCCCAGATAGAGACTTGGCCGGCCGCCATCGGAGGCCACAGGCTGCACGGAGGAAGCGTCGGCCACATAAGCCTCGCGCCAGCCATTCATGCTGGACACCATGGTGCCTTCCGGTAGAGCTTGGCTTCTGGAGCGCGTGACAACACCAACGGCACCCCCGCTCATCAACTCGCCGACTTGCTGCGGCGCTGGCGTCCCCATCCGGTCGCTCATTCCGAGACGCATGTATGGATCGACACTCAGGACGACATTCCGGACCAGAACCTGTTCGTCGGCAGGCTCTGGAAGATCGCGCGTCACGATTTTGAAATCATCTTCCGAAATACCGTTGCCGGGCCGGCGGGCGAGCACAATGGCTCGGGTTGTCTCAGGCATAGCGTATTTTCCTGTCTACTGGATTCCGATCATTCGTTCAGAAACACGCCATCGACATGCTTCCAACGGGGCGGTCGCGTGCACGGATCAGGTGTCCCAAGCGATCGGGAGTTTGCGGATACCCTGGAAGATCGGGATACGGGTATCTCTCTCGATTTCCCCATCCAGCCTCAGATTGGGCAGACGCTCCATGACGGTCTCGAGGAAAAGGCGCGCCTCGATCCGTGACAGAGGAGCCCCACGGCAGATATGGATCCCGAATCCGAAAGACAGGTGCTTGCGGACTTCGGACATGTCGCGATCGAGATCAAACTCCGTCGGATTTGGGAAGACGTCCGGGTCATGATTGCCTGCGCCCCACATCATCAGAACTTTCGTATCGGGCTCGATGTTGAGAGGGCCGACCTCGACCTGTTCGGTATTGGTCCGGAACAGGCCATGAAGCGGCGAATCCACGCGAAGGCATTCCTCGATCGCCAGCGGAATGAGCTCCGGATCGTCCTTCACCTTCTGGAACTGTTCCGGAGAAATCAGCAACCTGTAGAGAAGGTTCGAGAGCAGGATGGTTGTCGTTCCGCTGCCTGCTGCCAGCAGGAAGCCGCAGAAGGCCATGATTTTTTCGTCTGACAGCCTCACGCCATCGACCTCATTGGTGATGAACCGGGTCAGAAGATTGTCGCCAGCGTCTATCTTTCCCGCGGCCAGCTTCTTCTTTGTATCCTGAAGATGATCGTACAGGAAACTATCCGCATACGGATTTTCGCTGGTGGGACGGACTGGATTCGGATTAAGCATCTGGCCAATAGAGCCGACGAAACCTTCGCGATAGGCTTTGATGCCCTCTTCGTCGATTGATTTGCCGAACATCGAAAAGATCACCCAGAGCGGAAGCGGCTCCGAGATTTCCTTGTGAATGTCGCAGTGGCCCTTTTCAATGAAGCTATCTATCCGCTCGTTCAGGAACGCCTTGATACCGGGAATGAAAGACTCGAAATAGGCTTTCGAAAACGTTTTGCCGACCAGTTTCGCTTCGAAGGTATGCTCAGGCGGATCGACACTGACGAGAACGCCTGGCTGGTCAGGATCCTGATACTGAAGCGCTGGCCCTTTGGTGCTGGTCCAGACCTTCGGCTTCAGGCACGCCTTCGTAATGTCTTCATGCTTTGCAAGTGCATAGAAATCCCCAGCGCTCGAATGGGCGTACGGGCATCCAGACGCGTGTAGCTGAGAGTATATTTCCTTAAACCCCAGCCCGAATTCTTCCGAGTTCGGATCTATTTCCATCACGCCGTCGACGGGACAGGTTTTTTGTTCGCTCATTTCAATTCCTCCCAAAGTATTATAAAGACGCTGACACAAGTGATCAGCCTATAGCGCAGCACGTATTTATTCGCCGAAGCGTATAACGCGCTACAATATTGGTCAAGCGCAAGCGCCACGACTGTTACCCCGGATGAAAATCAGGATTATATCGTGTTTTTATTGTATTTTTTGTCATTCTATGGCGAGAACTTTCGAATTTTATTCGATACCGTCTCGTCAAAAAAGTCTTGAGTTCACCAGAAAAGTGATGCAAGGACTAATTTTAAAATTGAGGTGAGTTGAACGATCTCGCCATGACCACCAATAAGGCGGCGCGGCTCACACCGAAAGGGAGGAATAGACAATGCAGGCAGCAGGAAGCCGCCCCTTGATAACCGGGGCCTCGCGAGGCATCGGACGAGCCTTTGTCGATGCATTTCTTGAAGCTGGTGCGGAAAAAATCTATGCGAGCGTCCGCAATGACGCGGCGGCCGAGAAGCTGCGTTCAGTCGATCCGCGTGTCGAGCCCATTCTTATCGACACGACAGATCCCAAGACGATCAGGGCCGCGGTTTCCCACGCGCCGGATATCGATATCCTCGTCAACAATGCGGGCGTACTCTATTACGCGTCGTTTCTCTCCTCGCCCGATCTCCAGCAGGCCAGATCGGAACTCGAGGTGAACTATTTCGGCACTTTGGAGATGATCCGTGCCTTTTCTCCGGGCCTGATTGATCGGGGTGGCGCGATCGTGAACATTCTTTCCATCGCCGCGCTCACTTACATGCCGCTTGTCGGCACTTACAATGCGTCGAAGGCGGCCGCACGTTTCATGACGGAAGGAGTGCGTCACGAACTGGCGCCCAAGGGAGTTCGCGTGCTGGCCGTTTATGCTGGCGGTTATGACACCGACATGCACTTACCAGAAACCGACCGAGCGCTCCTGTCGCCCCCCAGCCTCCTTACCGGCGCTGTTCTGAAGGCCCTCGCTGACGGCGAAGACGACGTTTTCCCTGATCCTGCAGCGCAATCCCTGCGCTCGCTCCTTCCAGACTCAGCGCTCGCCTAGCTAGGTATCGGGAGGACCGCCGGACCAGCCCTGATATCTCGCCAAACTGACCTTTAGAGGAAAACAACAATGCAAATCGGAAACAAGAACGCCTTGGTGACCGGAGCAACAGGAGGCATTGGTCGCGCAACCGCGCTGATGCTTGCGCGCGAAGGCGTCGCAAAATTGGTTATTTCGGACATTGATCGAAAGCAGCTCGAACCGCTCGCCAAAGAAATCAGAACACTCGGTGCCGAGCCGATCATTATTCCCGCCAACCTCTCCTCACCCGACGAGGCGATCAAGCTTTACGAGCAGGCCGAAACCAAGGCCGGCGGGCTCGACATCATCCACAACAATGCCGGCATAATGGGGGCCGTCCCGGATTTCCCGGACGCGGAACTCTCTCGCATGGTGGCCGCTCTCCAGATCAATTTTGTCGCTATGGTGATCGGAACCCGGATCGCCATTGGCAACCTGCGAAAGCGCGGCGTGGGCGGCGTTATCATCAACACCTCTTCGGTGGCCGCTTTCGAACCGATGCCGGCGGACCCTGCCTATTCTTCCTCAAAGGCTGCCATTCTCTCCTTCTCGCGTGCCTGCGAACCCCTGAAGGATTCCCTGGGCATACGCGTCGTTCCCCTCTGTCCCGCCGTGACTGACACGGCGATCGTACCCAAGGATGCGCCGTGGCTTGCAGACTTGCTGAAGTCCATCAAGCTGCTTCAGCCGGACGATATCGCAGCCGAGGTAAAGCGGATCATCGAGGATGATACGATTGCGGGCGAGCCGGTCGTTGTCGAGAATGAGCCTGCCTGACAACGCAAGTCTGAACCCAGGCCCTTGCGCCTTTCAGAAGTCGTCCGCGTGTCCGTATTGGCCCTTCATGGTCGCCTGGCCAGCAGATCGCTCAATCCACACATCGCCCGATGTTTCTCCATTCCGGCAGAGAGATCCCCGTTCTCCCACATAGAGAGGGGCCAGGCCCCTGTAACGCAGACCGATCCTCGCATGACCAAGAGCGCCGGCCAGGAAATTGACCATTAGCGTCGCCTGCAACGGCCCGTGCACGACAAGATCCTGGTAGCCTTCAACATTGCGGGCATAAGCCTGATCATAATGGATACGGTGGGTGTTGAAGGTCAGCGCCGAATATCGAAACAATTGGCGCGGATCGGTCTCGAATGTGGTCTCCGAACGCGCCGGGTCGGCGGGGGGCGGGGGTTTTGGCGCCGCAGGGTTGCGATAGACGAGGTTCTGGATTTCCGACACGACCGTCTGTTGGCCCACGCAATACTCATGCGCCAGCGCCACGAAAAGGAGAGGCCCCGCGCTGCCGGATTTCTCTTCAATAGACGTCACCTTCGTCTGCCGGGTGACCACATCACCCACGCTCAATGGCGCGCGAAACACGACTGTGCCGCCGGCCCACATCCGCGCGCTTAGCGGCATGGCAGGCAAAAGGCCTTGCGACCTGGGGTGCCCGTCCTCCCCGAGTTCGCCAAGCCGCGTGACGGGTGGAAACAATGTCCAGTGGAAGCCCGGCGGAACCTGTTCGACCGCGTCATCGACGAGGCCCCGTTCAAGCGTTCCGCGAAACTGGACCAGCGCCGTTTCGCGAACCTCGTCGGTCCGCGTCTCGGTCTTGCCAACCCATTCCTGCAGGCCGCCAATATCGATCACGCTCATGCCGTTTCCTCATACCGGAGGAGAAGCCGCCGGGCGCGCTCGACCACCGGAGCGTCAATCATTTCGCCGCCAACGGACCGCGCCTCGCCGCCGTCGCCGCCGGACAAGATGTTTCTGGCCCACTCTATTTCTTCAGCAGAGGGCGCAAATCCGGTGCGGGCCGGCTGAATCTGGTTGGGGTGGATCAAAAGCTTCCCGCCAAATCCGAGACCACTTGCATGGGCCGCGTCGCTGCGGACCAGCCCTTCATCTTCCAGACTGGTAGTGACCCCATCGAGCGGCGGAGGGATCCGGGCCGCGCGCGATGCGATGACCAGTTTCGAGCGCGCAAAAAGGGAGGCCTCCTGCGTAAGCTGGCAGCCGACATCAAGCGCATAGTCGATCGATCCGAACATCAGCCGGTCGCTGACTTCGGCAATCTCATATGCAGCCCGGACCCCTCTGGCGCTTTCGATCAGCGCGATGATGGACTGGTCCACACTGAGCGCCGCGCGCACATGTTTCAACTGGTCGACGCTCTCGCACTTGGGCAGAACGATGCCGTTTACGTGGGCAGCGACAGCCAGCTCGATATCCGCATCATGCCAATCGGTGTCGCTTCCATTGACGCGCAGCCAAACATCAGCGCCCGAGATATCTCCCAGCGCTTGCGCCGCCTCGTCGCGTGCAGCGTCCTTCGCATCTTCCGCCACCGCATCTTCCAGGTCCACGATCACCGTGTCGGTGCCAGAGCTTGCCGCCTTGGCGAAACGATCTGGCCGGGTTGCGGGCACGAAAAGAGGGAAGGAAAATGTACGCATCATCGCCAGGGGGTCAGAAAGACCGGGGCATGCCAAGGACATGCTCTGCGACATAGGACAAGATGAGATTGGTCGAGATGGGCGCCACCTGATAGAGCCGCGTCTCGCGGAATTTCCGTTCGATATCATATTCCTCGGCAAATCCGAACCCGCCATGGACCTGCATGCATTCATTGGCGGCCTGCCAGCTGGCATCGGCCGCCAGAAGCTTGGCCATATTGGCCTGCGCCCCGCAGTCTTCATTGGCGTCATAACGCCGGCAGGCTTCGAAGCGCATCAGATTGGCCGCCTCGACATTCACGAAAGCGCGCGCAACCGGGAACTGCACGCCCTGATTCTGGCCGATGGGCCGGTCGAAGACGATGCGCTGTCCGGCATAATCCACCGCTCGATCGATGAACCAGTAGCCATCGCCAATACATTCGGCGGCGATCAGCGTGCGCTCCGCATTCAGCCCATCGAGAATGTAGCGAAAGCCCTTGCCCTCCTCGCCGATCAGGTTCTCCTCCGGAATTTCGAGGTCATCGAAGAAAACCTCATTTGTCTCGTGGCCGACCATGTTGCGGATCTTCTTGATCTCCATACCCGAGCCAAGTGCGTCCTTGAGGTCGACAATGAAGACTGAAAGGCCCTGCGACTTGCGCTGGACCTCGGCCAACGGGGTGGTGCGAGCAAGAAGGATCATCAGGTCCGAATGCTGGATGCGGCTGATCCAGACCTTCTGGCCGTTCACAACATAGCGGTCGCCCTTTTTCACCGCGGTCGTTTTGAGCTTTGTTGTGTCGGTGCCGGTCGTTGGCTCGGTCACAGCCATCGACTGCAGCCTCAGCTCGCCCGATGCGATCCGGGGCAGGTATTTCGCCTTCTGTGTCGGCGAACCGTGCCGGAGCACCGTGCCCATATTGTACATCTGGCCGTGGCAGTGACCCGCATTCCCGCCGCCGCGATTGATCTCTTCCATGACGATGGATGCTTCGGCAAGGCCAAGCCCCGATCCGCCGAACTCTTCCGGGATCATCGCGGCGAGCCAGCCGGCCGATGTCAACGCATCGATGAATTCTTCAGGATAGGTCTCAGCGGCACCGTGCCTGCGGTGGTATTCAGCCGGGAACTCGGCGCAGAGCGAACGCAGGGCGTCGCGCAATTCGTCATGCGTATCTGGGGCGCAGGTTTTCACTGATCATTTCTCCCTTTTGGGCCTCGGCACAATTTCCTGTCGTGCGCCAGACAAACCAACCGGCCTTACCGCCCACACTCTGTCCGGATTGCAGGCTATTTCAACATCGCCCGGGCAATGATGATCTGCTGAATCTGTGAGGTGCCCTCATAGATTCTTAGCAAACGCACATCGCGATATAACCGCTCAATCTGATAGTCGGCGATATAGCCGGCCCCGCCATGAACCTGAACGCAGCGATCCGCAATCCGTCCAGCCGCCTCACTCGAGAACAGTTTCGAGCAGGAGGCTTCCGGGACAGCCCTTCCCTCAGCATCATATTTACGCGCCGCAGCCCTACAAAGATGACGGGCGGCAAGTAGATCAGTCTGGCTGTCCGCCAGAAGCGCCTGGACAAGCTGGTGCTGGCCAATAGGCACACCGAACTGCTTGCGTTCGCGGGCATATTCTGTGGCGATGTTGATCATTCGCTGAGACGTGCCGACAGCCACGGCAGAGAGGTGGATCCTGCCCCGGTCGAGCACCTTCATCGCAGTGTAAAAGCCCTTACCGAGATTGTCCGGCCCACCAATAATGGCCGATGAAGGCAGGCGCACATCATCCAGCATAACGTCGCAGGTCCGCGTTCCCCGCTGCCCCATTTTCTTGTCCGCTTTGCCAAATGAGATGCCCGGCGTATCGGCAGGCATCAGGAAAGCCGTCACCCCGCTCGCCCCCTCCTTGTCGGGGTCGGTGCGTGCCAGAAGTGTGAACATGCCCGCACGGCTCGCATTGGTGATGTAGCGCTTGGTCCCATTAATGACGAAGTCGTCGCCGTCGCGCCGGGCCGTAGTCTGGATGTGGGCAGCGTCAGAGCCGTGGTCAGGCTCGGTTAGGGCGAACGAAGAAATGATTTCACCCGTGGCGAGGCGCGGCAAGAATGCCTGTTTCTGTTCCTCTGTCCCATCCATGACGAGCCCTTGCGACCCAATCCCGACCGTGGTGCCGATCAATGAGCGGAAAGCGAGAGACGCGTTGCAAAGCGCCTCAATGACCAGAGTTTCCTGCTCCATGTTGAGGCCGATGCCGCCGTATTCTTCTGGAATCGAAATCCCGAAGAGGCCGAGATCGCGAACCTCTTGGACGATATCCTCCGGGATGTTGTCGGTTTCCTCCACAACCGGCTCGGCCGGGATGAGGCGTTCCTGAGTGAACCGCCTCACCGTTTCCAGCAGTTGGTCGAAGACGTCTTTCTCAATGCCAACATTCATATCTTTTATTCCTCAGATCGGGCGGAGACGATCTGCGATCGCCCCGACTATAATTCCGCTGTGCGAAACTAACATTTCATTTTTTGTTTTCAAGACTTCAATTTTCGGAACGAATGTACTAATGAAACAGGTCACACGCCCAGTGGATCTCCGAGATCAGGAAGACGAGAACGCCATGCCGAGACCCGCCCTGAAAGCCCGTGACGCTGCAGTCTCCGAGCTGCTGCCCACGCCGGAACTGTCAGAGCTTGAGGAGTCTTACGGAGAAGACCGCAAGTTCATCTGGTCTGTCGCCCGCACGCTAAAGCTCCTGCAGTCCTTTCGGCCGGATGAAGGCGCGATCGGCAACAGCGAACTGTCGGAGCGAACCGGCATTGCAAAAGCAACGGTGAGCCGCATCACCCATACGCTGACAGAGCTTGGGTATTTAGACCGGACCCGGAACCGGCAATATATGCCGACCCCGAACCTGCTCTCCCTCGCAAGACCGGTTCTCGGCGGATTCCGTATCCGGCAGATGGCTCAGCGCCCGATGCAGGAAATCGCCAATCTGGCAGGCGGCACTGTCGGTATCTCGTGGCCAGACAGCGATACGATGATCTACATCGCCGCCAGCATCGCCCTCACCTCATCAGACCTGATGCCAGAAATCGGTTCGCGTATGTCGATGGCCAAGAGCGCGGCGGGTCGAGCCTATCTCTCCACACAGACGGACGCGCAACTTCAAACGCTGTTCGACCGCTGGTCGGTTTTCTATGGCTCTGACTGGCAAGATCTGGAAACCCGCGTCCGATCTGACATCCAAGATCTCCGGCTTAAAGGCTTCTGCGTCGTCGAAGGCGAATGGCGCCGGAATGTCCGAGGGGTCGCCGCACCGGTCTACGACGCCGACCATGATACCTGGCTCGCCCTGAACTGCGGCGGACCAGCCTTCGACCTCGACCGCGACAGGATCGAGCAGGATATCGGCCCCCGCCTGGTGCACCTCGCCCAGTCCCTGTCCGGCAACCGCTAGGAACGCCCCGCCGGCCTCTTTCACTTCAGGAGTATACCTATGCCACGCGCAGCCATCGTCAGCCCCGTCCGCAGCCCAGTCGGCGCTTTCGGCAAGACGCTCCGAAGCGTCCCGGTTGAGACGCTAGGTGCAACCGTCACAAAGGAAGTGCTGAAACGATCCGGGATCGACCCTACCCTCATCGAAGACTTTGTTTTCGCCCAGTCCTACGCGAACAGCGAGACCCCCTGCGTCGGCCGCTGGATTGCCCTTGAATCGGGGCTACCTGTCAGCGTGCCGGGCATGCAGCTCGACCGGCGCTGCGGCGGCGGCCTGCAGGCCATTGTAACCGGCGCAATGATGATTGAGTCGGGCGCCTGCGATGTCGTTCTGGCGGGCGGTGTAGAGAGCATGTCGAACATCGAGTATTATACGACCGATATGCGTTGGGGTGCGAGGTCCGGGACCACGCGCTTCTATGACCGGCTCGACCGTGGGCGCGAGCGATCCCAGCCGTCCGAGCGGTTCGGCTACATTTCGGGGATGATCGAAACCGCAGAGAACCTCGCTCGCGACTATGATATTTCGCGGGAAGCAGCTGACGCCTACGCCGCGCAGAGCCAACAGCGCGCTGCAGCCGCCTGGCAGGAGGGCAAGTTCGATGAGGAAGTCGTCACCGTCGAGGTGCCGCAACGCAAGGGCGATCCGGTCTACTTTAGCAAGGACGAGGGCATCCGGCCCGAGACGACGCGCGAGAGCCTGAGCAAGCTCCGCGTCCTCATGAAGGATGGCACGGTGACCGCGGGCAATGCCGCCCAGCAGAATGACGCTGCAGCTGCCTGCCTGATCGTGTCCGAGGACAGGCTGGATGAACTCGGCCTCACACCGATCGCCTTCCTCACCGGCTGGTCGGCCGTCGGCTGCGAACCATCGCACATGGGACTTGGGCCGGTTGGCGCAACGAAGAAAGTCCTGAAAAGGACGGGTCTCGACATGAACGATATGGGACTGGTCGAGATCAACGAAGCCTTCGCGGCCCAGGTCCTTGCTTGCCTCAAGGCACTGGACTGGGATGACCAGTCCATCCTCAACGTCAACGGATCCGGGATCTCGCTTGGTCACCCGATCGGTGCGACAGGCGTGCGGATCATGACCACACTCCTGCACGAAATGAAGCGCCGCGATGTGCGCTATGGCCTTGAAACCATGTGCATTGGCGGCGGCCAGGGCATGGCGGCCATATTCGAGCGGGCCTGATCGGCATGCGCGCGGGACGCGAGATCGAACTCGAAGCGCTGGACTGGCCCTCCCTGGTCCGCAAGGACGACCTCGTTATCTGGGGACAGGCGTCAGCCGAACCCGACAGCCTGACACGGTCGCTCATGCAGGCACGCCATGGCGTTGGACGCTTCGGCGTCTTTGCAGGCATCAGCTTCGGCGAAAGTGTATCGCCGGAGAACACCGATTGCGTGGATTACATTTCCTATTGCGGCGCGGGCTCGAACCGCTCGCTGGAAGATCAGCTAGACATCCTGCCCTTGCACTATACGAGACTCGCTGAGGCACTTGTCGAGCGGTCGCGAGGCGCCCCTGTCATCCTTCTCCGGCTTGCCGCCGGTGCTGACGCCGATCATTTTAGCTTCGGTGCCGGCGCGGACTATACGGCAGACCTTCTTCCACATGCGCGCCTCGTCATTGCAGAAATCAGTCCCGCCACACCTTGCACCGGCCAAGGCCGGGATCTTCACCGCAGCGATGTTGACCTCATCGTGCGCACCGATGCGCATTGTCTTACGCCCCCTGCACAGAAGCGCGGTGAAGTAGATGCCGCCATTGCCCGCAACGTTGCCAGTCTAATCGAGGATGGCTCAACATTGCAGATCGGGTTGGGCTCCCTTCCAGCGGCCATTCTTGCCAGTCTGAAGGATCACCGCGACCTCGGCATCCATTCAGGTCTCGTTCCGGAAGGCGTGGCAGAGCTGAGCGAGGCGGGCGTCATTACCAACCTGAAGAAGACGATAGATACAGGATCTACCGTCGCTGGCGTTCTCTCTGGTGATACCAAGCTGATGGCGTGGGCAAATGGCAACCGCCACCTCCTGATGAAGCCAGCCAGCTATACTCATGCCGCGAACGTGCTCAGCCAGATCGACAACTTCATTGCCATCAACTCGGCGATTGAAGTGGGCCTTTCTGGAGAGGTCAACGCCGAACTCGCGGGAGGCCGTTACGTCGGGGCCGTCGGCGGCGCGGCGAACTTCATGCGCGGCGCGGCAGCCTCGACCGGCGGCAAGTCGATCATTGCCCTGCCCTCTACCAACCGGGGACGTAGCCGCATCGTCGCCGAGCTTTCCGGTCCCGTCACAACACCTCGCTCAGATGTTCACTTTGTGGTGACTGAGTACGGTATCGCAGACCTCAGAAATGCTACCCTTCATGAACGACGTGAAAGAATGAAGGCGATTGCCCACCCGGACCATCAAGGCAGCCTGCAGTAACGCCAGGAAGGGCTGGTGCAAAACGGTTCTGCACCCCGATTTTCAGGCTCTCGTATACGGCCATGGGGTCCATACCGGGACCATCGCAATAAATCTCAACTTCTCCAGGCCCCTCTACGACACGATGGTGAAGGCACCCTATCTGCTGGTCAGCCGTTTGGTGACGAGCGCACTGCTAGTCCTGTTCCAATAGGCCCCCTATCCTACGCGCATTGACAGCGTCAGGATCTTCGAGCTTCCGGAGCTGGGAAGTCACTTTTTGGAATACTATTGCCCCGTCGTCAGCCAAATGGTCATCGGTGGACTGGTCAGAGGCGCTCGCAATAATCAGCTGCCCTGAGGTTTCTGAAGATTGCGATGAGGAGCAATGGCGCGAATTTGGAGTGGAGTGCACTTACAATCCGCGCTCAGCTGAACATCTTTTTCATCTGGCGGACGACGATTTTGACGTAGCCTTCGGGCAGCAGGCGGACGAGGCGGTCGAGGTTCTTTGCCTTGCTGGTGAGCACAATGCGGCGCTTGCCCCGCTCCATGCCCGACAGGATTTCCTGAGCGGCCGTCTCAGCGGGCATCGTCAGAAGTTTCTCCTGATAGACCTTGAAGCGCTCGCGCGCCGCTTCCCGTTTTTCCGGTGGCAGCTTTTCAATTTCGGCCGCCCGGTTCGAGGCAATCCGGGTCGCGACACCTCCCGGCAGGACGACCGTGACCTCTACAGGCAGGCCCTCGTGCAGCATCTCCATCCGCAGACATTCGGAAAATCCACGCACGGCGAACTTGCTGGTCACATAGGGCGACATGTGCGGCTGCGCCATGAAGCCGTTGAGACTGGAAATGTTGACCACATGCCCGTCACCACTGGCGATAATATGCGGCAGAAAGAGCCGGGTGCCGGTCAGCACGCCGTCCAGATTGATCGCCATGATCCGGTCGAAGACGTCTGCGGGTGTGTTCTGGAAGGTGGTATTCGGCGGGGCGACGCCGGCATTGTTGAAGAGCTGGTTTACGCCGCCAAAGCGCTCAAGGACCGCATCGGCATATCTGGCGAAGGCGGCGCGGTCCGAGACGTCAAGGACCGCATGATCGACCTCGCCGCCGGCATCGGCGACCAAATCGGCGGTCTCGGCGACACCGGCCTCGTTAATGTCACTCAGTGCGAGGCGCGCGCCCCGCTTGGCAAGCTCAACAGCCAGCGCCCGGCCAATGCCGCTACCTGCCCCTGTGACGACAGCGACACGCGATTTGAAGATGCCGCTCACGATTGATCATCCATTGTTTGAGGCTGAGGGAGGGGCGAGAGGCGCAGTTCCGGCTCGACGACGCGGCCCTTGCGCATCATCTTCTTGTCCTCGTCATAGTCGAAGGTCATCTGCCACGGAAATTCATCGCCCTGACGCGGAAGCGTGTCGACCGAGCGCTGGACGTAGCCGGCCTTGAAATCGAGAAGCGGGCGCAGCTCCATGTCCTTGTCAGGGCGCAAAGGCACGCAGACGCCCATCCCCTGCCGATCCATTTCTGACAGCAGCCGGCAGAAATACTGGCAGATGAGGCCGACTTTCAGCGTCCAGGACGAGTTGGTGTACCCCATCGCCATGACGAAGTTCGGGATACCGTCCAGCATCATGCCCTTGAAGACGATATGGTCTGCCCAGTCGACAGGCTTGGCGTCCACGCGGTACTCGACCCCGCCCATGAGTTTGAGGGTCAGCCCGGTCGCGGTCACGATGATGTCGGCGTCGACGCGTGTGCCATCGGCCATTTCCACGCCGGTCTCGTCAAAGGTCTGGATCTGGCCCGTCACAATGGAGCAGCGACCGTCGCGCAGACAGCGGAACAGATCCCCGTCCGGTACGGCGCAGAGCCTCTGGTCCCAGGGGTCGTAGGGCGGATTGAAATGCCGGTCGACGGCATAGTCTTCGGGCAGGCGCTTCGCATTGGCCTTGCGGATGAAGCCGCGCATCATCTTCGGGTATCGCTGACACAGCGTGAAGAAGATGTGCTGGCGGATAATGTTCTTCCGCCGAAGTATCGCGTGGCGCCATTTTTTTGGGAGGAACGGCCGCAGGAATTTCGCCAGCGGATCCTGCTTCGGCACCGGGACGACATAGGTCGGCGTGCGTTGGATCTGCACAACATGAGCGGCGTCTGCGGCCAGCGAAGGCAGCAGCGTGACGGCGGTTGCACCAGACCCGATAACGGCGATTGTCTTGCCGGAATGATCGAGGTCTTCCGGCCAGTCCTGAGGATGGATGATCGGCCCCTGAAAGCGCGCTTCGCCCGGAAAGTCCGGTCTGTAGCCTTGCGCATAATCATAATAGCCGGTCGCCGAGAAAATCCAGCGCGCGCGCCATGTTTCCGTGCCGCTTCCGTCGGTCGCTTCGGTCTTGATGGTCCATAAACCCTCATCCGACGACCAGTCGCAGGAGACGACTTTGCGGCCAAAGTGGATCCTGTCCTGAATGCCATAGTCTGCCGCCGTTTCGGCGATGTAGGCCTTGATTTCCGGACCGTCCGCGATGGAGTTGTCACTCATCCAGGGTTTGAAATCATAGGAAAAGGTGTGGAGGTCGGAATCAGACCGGATGCCGGGATAGCGGAAGAGGTCCCACGTGCCTCCAAGGTCATCGCGCATCTCCAGGATACGCCAGGTCTTGGCAGGTAGCTCCCGGCTCAGATAGGCAGCGCAGCCGATCCCCGACAGGCCGGCCCCAAGGATGAGGACATCAAGAACGTCCTCGTACGTGCGATCAAACGGCATCCTGTTTTTCTCCTTCCGCTTGTGCACAAGCTGGCGGGGGCGCCCATATGAGCGCCCCGCACCTCATCAAAATGTTTGCTTCAACCCGACAGAGATGACCCGCCCAAGGGTCGAGCCATTGGCATAACCGTCGACATCGTCGAAATATGGCGGGTCTTCGTCGAGCAGATTGTCGACGCCGAGGCTGAGCACGGTATCGCCGCGCCAGCTGTCATTGCCAGGCAAGGTCCAGCGTGCGGTCAGATCGACCGTCGTGAAGCTGCCCACATCGCCGGTTTCCGAAGCGTCAAAGCCTGCGCTGTGGTTCGCCCGGAGGGAGGCTTCGAAGTCGCCCATTGACCAGCCGAGATCTGCAACCAGCTGCAGTCTGCTGACGCCGAATTGGAGCGCATCGACGCTCGCGGTTCCTGGCGCAGCCTGTATGTCGCGGCTTAGCGTATATGTGCCCCACACGCCGCCATGAAGTTCGCCAATATCGGTGTCTTTCGTGTAGCTGACACCAAAATCGAGCCCGTCGGTCTTGACTGAGCCCAGATTTCTGCGCCGCACGTCGACGAGCAGATAGGGCGATGTCGCAAAGAACAGGGCCTCAAGGCTCGGCGCGTTTTCAACACGAAGCCCTTCTCCCACAGCGAGCGCATCGGCCACTGTCGGATTGATCGTATAGAAAGGCTCATAGGCCGCTATCGAGAAGAAGCCTGGCTCGAGGACCGGAAGGACTGCGATCTGGTCGGTGAACTCGACATTGAAATAGGTCAGCGAGACCATAAGACCCTCGAGCGCGCCACTCATCGGCGTCCAGTCCATGCCAAGCGAATAGGTCTCCGCTTCTTCGGGCTTCAGGTCCGGATTACCACCTGCGATGGCAACCGTCGGGCGGAAATAGTCGGTGGGGGCAGCGCCGGGCGCCAAGAAGGGGCTGATCGGAAAGACCTGTATCCGCGTATCAACCGAATTTCCGGTGTCGGCAAGCGACGGGGCGTGGAACGAGGTTCCCCAGCTGCCGCGAACGGCGACGTCGGCTGTCGGCTTGTAGGTAAAGCCGATCTTCGGATTCGTCGTATCGCCCACATCGCTATAGCTGTCATAGCGGGCCGAGACAGAGGCATTGAGGCTGCCAAGAGTCTCGTTGTCGAAAACCGGAAACAGGACCTCGCCGAACACCGATGTGATGTCGCGCGAGGAACCGGCGGAGAAAAGCTCGAGGGCCTGACGAGGACCCTGCCCTTGCGACGCATCGATCTTTTCTTCGATGAACTCTGCACCAACGGCCAGTTTCACATCGCCTGACGGAAGGCTGAACAGCGTGCCGTCCGCAACGCTTTTCAGTTGCAGCAGCTCCTGCTCGCTGTCTCCATAGACCTGGAAGTCGCCGATGGCGGCCAGAACAGCCGGATTGGTCGCGCTGACATTATAGGGGTTGAGCGCCGTTTCCGGCGTCGTTCCGGCGAGCGCCGCAGCTTCGGCAAGGGCGTTGATCTGGTTTGTACGAACCACATTGTCGCTTTGGCCGTAATTGGCAGACAGTTTCAACTGCCAGGTCTCGCTGAAATCCCAGGTAAGCTGCGGGGTCACCATCCAGGCCGACAGGTCCACGCTGCTCTCCAGTGCTGGCCCGAAAACATCCTCATAAGAGAATGTGACGGTCTGCGATTGCTCGCCGAAGATGCTCTGGAAGTATGGGTTGGCCGCCGTGATCGTGCCTTGTCCGCGAACGCCCGTACCGACGCCGGCACCCTGCCCCTGATGGACTGTTTCCCTGTCGGAGGAGTAGGCGGATAATTCGAATGTCAGCCTGTCACTGAGGTCCTGGGTGAATTTGCCAAAGAGGCGATGGTCTGTCTGCTCCGGATAGATCGTCAGGACATCCGTTTCATCGCACAGGTTTGCTCCGACCGCGAAGGTGGGCAGGGCGAAAGGAATGTCATTCGCGATGACTGTCCCGGGCGAGCAGTTCACACTGCGGTAGTCGGTCCCGCCGCGCGCTGTGTGATCCTGGAAAACATAGTCCCGGTCACGCCCGAAGATGTCGTCATGCTGGTTGTAATTGTAGGCGGCATAGATATTGCCGCCATCCCAGCTCTTGCCCGCGAGGACAGACGCATTCGTGGAGTCGAACTCATCCCCAAAGCCCTGACGCACCGAGAGTTCAATACCATCGACTTCGCTGCGGGGAATGAAGTTGATCACCCCGCCGATAGCATCAGACCCGTAGATGGACGAGCCGCCATCAAGCACGATCTCGACATTGCCGAGAACGCTTGGGGCGATGGTGGATGGATCAGGCGAGGTTTGCAGCACACCGCTGCCGACCATGCGCTGTCCGTTGAGCAAGACGAGCGTCGTCGCTCCGCCGGACGCTCCTAGGTTCCTGAGATTGGGCCGGTTGTACGGATTGGCAATCGTCGCGCCCGGAGTTGGCGCCGTATTGAAGGCGTTGGTGACCTGCGGAACATTGGCCAGCAAGTCATTTGATGAGGCTGGCGCGATATTCTCGATCAGGTCTTCGTCGATAGAGAGCGTGTTTGTTCCTGTCGGTGCGACACCCCTGATCAGCGTACCGGTGAGGGCCTTTACCTCAACCGTTTCAAGCGTTCGCGTTTCATCGACCGTTTCAGGCGTCTCTGCGCCCGGATCCGCATCCTGTGCGAAGGCGATGCCTCCGGCACAAAGCGCGTATACCGATACTGATGTGATCCGGCCAAGCAGCCGTGCATTCTTTCCCATTTTGGTTCCTCCCTATGGTTTTTTGCAGAATGTGTTTTTTGTTTTTTGAAACGGATCGAGCGCGACACCCTGGCTCTTGGCGATTTCGACCATCAGCTCGGCCGTCGCGCAGCGCTGCTCATCGCTTGAGAGGCGCGTGTCGATGCGGAAATCGTCGAGAAGGTTTTCGACATCGTCTTCGAGGCGCATCCGTCGCACCCCGCCATCGGCAGGCGTGTCGAAGATGAGGCTTTCGCCGGCAGACGTTTCGTCTCCATAGGCCTGCCACTCCGGCAGATCCTGGTTTGTGCCGCCTCCCGGATGACCGGTGCGCGCAAATTCGGCCCAATAGGACATCATTTCGCTCGCGAGTTGGGTTCGCGATGCCTTGGTCGCCTCCTTGAAGAACAACTCGTCATCGGCGTCGGGGACTGAGAATTCTCCGCTCAGAAAGCTGACTTCCAATCCGTGGACGGCGCCCACGAGAGTGGAAATGTCAGTAAAGAAGTGACTGCCTTCCTCATCCCAGTCGAAGCGATAGGTGAAGACAGGCGAGTCCAGTTCTGCAGACCGGGCCTCTGCGGGTTCCTGCACACCCAGCACCTGCCAGAGCATGCTCGGATAGACGCCATGGGCGGCATAAGCATCCTTGTCCCTCGGCTTCGGGATCAGACCGAAAGACTTGGCTGTAAACAGCTCGTTCCCGAGGCCAGCGACGAGCGCTTCATCCCGGTTTGTGCCGATGATGAGGGGTACATCGGTTGCAAGAAAGCGCTCGGCATTACCGGGCTGGGCGAACGCTTCCGGGATCAGAACGCCGTCCGCCGTGTTGTCGATCTGACCGATTTCGCCGCCCAGCGCATTGGCCTTGTGTACCGCGCGGTAAGCCTCGAAGATCGTTTCCGCCGGGAGCGCTCTGAGGCGTTCCGCAAAATCAGGGTCTGAGGGTGAGAGATCGGCTGGCAGGGCACCGGTCGTCTTAAGCTGTTCGATCGCTTCTGCCGATGACGTGCCGCGCCTGAGGCCGGGGTCCTCCGGGCCGGTTTCCGCCTCTTGCATCGAAAAGACGTTGAACCCTGCACTCTGCACAATCGCGCGGTGGAATTTCCCCTTTGCCAGAGGCGACATCATCAGTGCGGCGGTATTGAAACCGCCGGCAGATTCACCAAACAGCGTGATGCGATCAGGGTCGCCCCCGAAAGCCTCAACATTCTCGCCGACCCAGTCCAGCCCGCGGATAATGTCCAGAAGCGCGAAGTTCATGGACGCGTCGAGCGGCTCAAGCGCGGACTCGCGGATCGCCTCATTCGCAAACCAGCCCATGGGCCCGAGCCGGTAGTCCAGCGCCACCACGATGACATCGTTCTGCTCGGCAAGACGGCCAAAATCGTCGAAGCCAGCATAGCCGGTCGTGTTCGCGCCGCCATGGACCCAGACCATGACAGGCAGCGGCTCGGCAGGCGTCTCGCCAGGTGCCCAGACCGTCAGGTAAAGGCAGTCCTCACTCCCGACGAGGTCACCCTTTTTCCCAGGAAGGATCGGACGTTCATTATACTGGAGACACGCTGAGTACTTGTTATTGGCCTCAAGGATGCCGTCCCAGGCAGCCGGCGCGCGGGGGGCTCTCCATCTGAGATCGTCGACTGGCGGCGCCGCGAAGGGAATGCCGTACCAGGCGCGCGCGCCCGTCTCTTCATTCTTCGTCCCGATCAGGGTGCCTTGAGCAATCGACAGTCGTGTCTCGTCAGCGAGTTCTGGAACTGCATAGTCAGGGCGACCTGACGAACATGCCGCTGCGCCCAGGAATAGTCCTGCCAGAACCATCCATTTCAAATTGCTTGCCATGCGTGCTGATCCCTTCCCGGCCGCCCCTGAGGCGAACGCTGCTTCTCTCCCACCGGAATCCGCACACTATCGGCGCATGCTTTTACATTCCGATTGGAATTAAATTCCATATGGAATTCTTTTTGGCAAGATGAAATTGCCGTCCCTATAAAAATGGCACCGCAAACGGAGTTCAGGATGAGACTCACAGGGCTGGACAAGCCCCTGTTCTGCATTCTAGACAAGAAAACATTCCAAACGGAATTTATTTATTCGCCGAGGCAAGATAAAAGTGCCGGTCTTCTCAGGGAGGGAAGTGTTGAATGGACCCGAAAGTGATCATCGCGGCTATCGCTCCGCTTGCCCTTGCAGCCTGCCTGTCTGCTTCGTCCGAAGATAAAATGACCGATAAGCCTACACCGCTCACGGCGTCATTCGACTGGTTCGAATATACCGGCGATGATCCAGCTTTTAGCGGCGGCCCGCCGGCCGGGGGCTATCTCAATCCAGTGATCGCCGGTTTCTATCCCGACCCAAGCGTCGCCCGTGGTCCGGACGGTTACTACCTCGTCAATTCAACCTTTTCGTACTTCCCCGGCATCCCCGTCTTTCACAGCAAGGACCTCATTCACTGGGAGCAGATCGGCAACGTCATCGATCGGCCGGGTATGCTCAACTTTGACAGGCTCGGCCTTTCGCTCGGCGTCTTCGCGCCGACCATCAAGTATCATGACGGCACATTCTACGTCGCCACGACCTGCGTCCTCTGCGGCGGGAACTTCGTCGTCACCACCACTGACCCTGCCGGCCCATGGTCAGACCCGATCTGGATGCCCGACGTCGGCGGCATAGACCCATCGCTCTTCTTTGAGGAGGACGGGTCGGTCTGGGTCATGAACAATGATGCACCGCCCGGCGGCTCCACCTATGACGGCCACCGCGCCATCTGGTTCAGGCAGGTCGACCCGGAAACCTTCCAGTCCATCTCCGAACCCATCGTGCTGATCGATGGCGGTGTGCGCCCCGAGGACAAACCGATCTGGATCGAAGGCCCCCACATCTATCATATCGGCGACTGGTATTATCTTAGCGCCGCCGAAGGCGGCACCGCGGTGGGTCATTCGCAGGTCGTCCTCCGCTCCAAAGAGCTGACAGGGCCGTACGAGCCTTACGAGAACAATCCCATCCTCACCCAGCGCCACCTGCCAGAAGACCGGCCCAACCCGATCACGTCTGTCGGCCATGCAGACCTTGTCCAGGATGCCAATGGCGACTGGTGGGCGACCTTCCTCGGCGTGCGGCCATACGAAGGCGACTTCTACAATACAGGCCGGGAGACCTTCCTGATGCCGGTCGAGTGGAAGGATGGCTGGCCGATCATTCTCGAAGGCGAGGAAGAGGTCCGCTACCGGATGGATACCCGGCCGGCGCCACTCGGCTCCATTGGCGAACACTATCCCATGTCCGGCAATTTCACGCTCCGGGAAGATTTTGACGGCGAAACGCTTCCCTTCCACTGGGTGACCCTTCGCGTGCCGGCATCCGACTGGTGGACGCTTGAAGACGGCGCCCTTCAGCTTGAAGCGCGCCCTGCCGAGCTTGGCTCCGGCACCCAGCCTTCCTATCTCGGCCGCCGCCAGCAGCATCAGAACGCTGTCGCCACCACGCAGGTCACGTTCAGCCCCGAAAATCCCGGTGACGAGGCCGGCCTCGCCATCCTTCAGAGCGACGATTATTTCTACGCGCTCGGCCTGACGCTCTCTGACGACGGAACACCTGAAATCGTCCTGCGCAAGCGCGAAGGGGCCGACTTCCCGGCTGAGGGAGAGATCATCGCGGCCGCGCCTTTCTCAGGCAAAACAGCTGAGCTGAAGATCACAGCGCAAAAGGACAAATACGATTTTGCCTTCCGCGCGCCTGGCAGCCCTGAGTGGACAGAGCTCGAAACCGGGCTCGACGGCAAGATGCTCTCAACCCGGGTCGCAGGCGGCTTCGTTGGCGCAACCTTCGGCCTTTATGCCGAGGCGGACCCGCGCTGATCAGACCATTCCAACATATAGAGGAACAACATCATGCATTCACGACTAAGTCTCATTCTCGGCGCTCTCGTCTTTGCGAGCATGCCATCCATGGCCGACACGGGAGCCGCTGACAAAAGCGCGGTGGAAGCCACACAAGAGCATTTCTCTGGCAACTCTCCGATTGCGGCAATTGTATCGGATCCACAGGCAAAAGAGGTACTCGATCGCATCTTTCCGACGCTGACGGACCACGCGGCCTTCGATCAGTTTAAAGCCATGAGCCTCCGTCAGCTTCAGCCATATTCCGACGGTGGAATCACTGACGCAAGAATCGCGGAGGCGGAAGAGGCGTTTAAGGCGATCAATTCCGACGGATAGCGGAGCATGTCGGCGCCGGAGCACGCATAGCTTGAAAGCTGAATTATTCGTCGAAAAGCAGGGCTGTAACGGCGTCTATATGTGCCTCAATGGCCTCTGTCGACGTCATCTCTATGTCGTAAAGCGTCTTCACTTCCTTCGAGAGAACGAACGGAAGCTGACACATGGCAACGACAATATAGAGCAAGGAAACCGGAGAAACGCCCGGCAGGCGTTTAGGCGGAAGCTCGCTGGACACCTTGTTGATGGTCTCATGACTGGGGCGGATGAAATTCTCCGCCATCCAGTCCAGCCGCTCCCCTCCGCGCACAGATTCGGCAATCATGATCCGCGCATGATTGGTGTTGCGGGCACAGTAGTAGATGTACTTGCGCAAGAAGAGTTTGAGCCGCTCCCTGGCCGGCAGGTTCAGCTCTTCCGGCTCGAAGTTCAGTTCCTGCTCGGCGCGCTTGAACATCTGCCGCACCGTCTCGCGCCAGAGTTCATCCTTTGACCCGAAATGATAGCGGATAGTTGTGTGGGTCACGCCAGCCGCCGCGGCAATGTCCCGCGTGTTGGCGGTGTCATACCCTTTCTCAGCGAAGACCTCATAAGCCACATCGAGAATCCGGGCGCGCGTTTCAGCCGCCCGTGCCTGAACCGGTTTTCGAGGCTTGGGTGTTGGTGATGCCTTGGATTTTGCCATCTGGTCCTGTGCACGTCGCGTTTCGGCGGACTGGTTTCCACCGATAATATCAACTTCGTCTAACAGCTATAGCGAGCGAGCCCGCTAGACAATCTCGCCTGCCCCGAACGATACACCCTGCTCGAGCGCATGGACACTGTCAGCGCCAATGTGCGCTGTGTAGTCAATTGCCTCGACGGCCCACTCGCAACGGGTTTCGTCGAAATAGGCCAGATCGCTCTGGCTCAGGTCAAACCGTACTGTTGTTGTTTCCCCCGGACTCAGCGACACCCTGCTGAAGCCTTTCAAAAGGAAAGCTGGCCGGTCAATCTGACTGCTTGCGAAGCCGACGTAGAATTGCACAACCTCTTCGCTTGAACGCTCACCCACATTAGTTACCTCGGCTTCGAAGCAGGTCTTGCCCTGCGACACCACTTTTCGCGGCGCGCCATAGGCAAAAGTCGAATAACCAAGGCCATACCCAAAGGCGAAAGCGGCGCTCGCCCCGGATTTCGCTAGATGCGTGTAGCCGTGATAGAGACCGTATTCGATCTCGTCGGCATTCGGGTCGAAGAATGGAAGATCGCGCTCATCCTGCGGTATCGTGAACGGGAGTTTGCCGCTCGGCGATACATCTCCGAATACGACGCGCGCGAAGGCTGTGCCTCCTTCCATACCGGGATACCAAACCATCATGATGGCGGCGGGCTTGTGCTTCCAGCTTTCCATGGTCACGGCGCTTCCCGCCATGATCGCAACCAGCGTGTTTGGATTAGCCGAGCAGACCAGGTCAATCAGGTCCTCATCGCGGTCCAGCAGGCGGAGCTGATCCCGGTCGCCGCCGCGCGAGTCCATCTTTTTTTCGCTATCGAGGCCTTCCATGGCTTCATTGCCGGGGATGAACTCGCCTTCGTCTTCCCAGGTAAAGCCAGCCGCGACGATGCAAGCATCCGCCTTGGCGGCCAGTGCCTTTGCGCCCGCGGGGTCGGTCCCGTCGTCATAAATGATCTCAACGGGATCGCCGGCACGGGCCTTCAGCCCCTCAAGGAGCGTGACGACGTATGGCGGTACCGTCCTGCTGGAGCCGTGGTCGCCCAAATTTTCCATATCCATGAGCGGTCCGAAACAGGCGATCGTCATGGATTTAGAGGCATCAAGCGGAAGCAGACTGTCATTCTTCAACAGGACGAAGCTCTTCTCGGCGACTTCCTGCGCCAGCTGCCGGTGCGCGTCGCAAGCGATGTCTTCCTCGTCATAGGCGCGATCGTCTTCCGCCCGGCTGAACGTAAACTGGGTCCGCAGGATACGCCGGACCGCATCATCAATCGCCCATTGAGACACCTGGCCTTCATTGACGGCGGCGACGAGGTTCTTGCCGAAATAGATTGGTTCGGGATTTTCAACATCCAGCCCTGCCTCTGCGGCGTCCGCGCCATAGGCGCCTTTCACCCAGTCAGAATGGACGAACCCCTTGAATCCCCAGTCATCCTTCAGGATATCCCTCAATAGGTGCCGACTGTGACCGCAATAGTCGCCATTCACCTTGTTGTAGGCACTCATCACCGACGCGCACCCGGCATCCAGAACCCGCTTGAAGTGCGGCAGATAGACTTCACGCATCACGCGTTCGCTGGCTTTGACGTTCACGCGGAAACGAGAGTTCTCGATGCTGTTGAGGGCATAGTGTTTTACAGTTGCGATCACATTGTGCGCCTGTATGCCTTCGCAGAGCGCGGCGCCCATTTCACCGAGCAGGTGCGGGTCTTCGCCATACGTCTCCTGCGCACGGCCCCAGCCGGGATGGCGAAGCAGGTTGATGCAGATGGCGCCGGAAAGCGTCACGCCGATAGCCCTCGCTTCGATCCCCATAACATCGCCAATCCGGCGCTCGAGATCGGTATCCCATGTTGCTCCGCGCGCCATGCTCACCGGAAACGTACTGGTCGGACGCTTGCTTCGGACGCCTCTCGGACCATCGCTGAACAGGAGGGGGTCGATTCCGAGCCTCTCGCAGCCACTCCCGGCCTGATAGGTGCGCTGACCGAACTGGCGATTGTCCTCGCCGAAGAAGTATTTGAAGAAGTCGTGTCCGGACATCATCCAGACTTTTTCCTCCAGCGTCAGCTGACCTATGATGTCGTCCAGCTCCTTCTCAAGCTGGTCATCCAGGGCGGCGTTAAAGTCGGAATGTTGGTTACGCATCTTGCTTACTTTCAACTGGGGTCTGTTTCTCGACGCCGGGCAATTTCACGGACAATCCTAGCGTGGAACTGCTGATCGAGGCGATAGGTGAGCACCAGGGCCAGACAGATGATGGCGGTGCAGAACGGGATGATCGAAATCATGACCTTGAGGCCGGTCAGCGCGAGCGGCGTTTGCTCGGTATTTGCGACATAGCCGAAGCCATCGAGCAGGAGGCCGGCAATCAGGGTCGCAAAGCCGAGCGCGAGCTTCTGGGCGAACGCGACGGCGCCGAAAATCGTGGATTCGGACCTGACCCCCGTCTTCCACTCCCCGAACTCGACCGTATCGGGAAGCGTGGACCAAGTGCTGAAATAGTTCGCCGACGATCCAATAGCGCCAAATGTCAGGATCAGGATGACCGAAACGGGCGACTCGAACGGATTGAACCAGAGGGCCGAGGTGGCGATGGCGGCGATCGCGCAGCCGCAAGCCCAGACCTGGCGCTTACCGATGCGCTTTGAAAGCGCGCCCCAGAACGGCACCGCTAGCATGATCGTCACGGCAACCGACAGCAGGGTCACGCCCGTCAGCTCCTCAGCGCCGAGATTGTATTTGAGATAGTAGAGAACCGCCTTGCTGGAGATCGTCGCGCCGCACATTCCGACCAGGATGATGGCGAAGGCGGTCCAGAAGGCTGAGTTGTGCCTCAGCATGCGTAGAATATCGCGAATGCTCGGGCCCGGCCTGAGCTCGCCGCCCGGCTCGTCCGGTGATGGCTCATGGGTAGAGAAGGCGCAGAGGAGAATGGCCGCAACACCG
The DNA here is from genome assembly GCF_002088935.1 of Henriciella litoralis. Lineage (NCBI taxonomy): Bacteria > Pseudomonadati > Pseudomonadota > Alphaproteobacteria > Hyphomonadales > Hyphomonadaceae > Henriciella > Henriciella litoralis. The sequence goes on along the minus strand of NZ_NCSS01000006.1, from coordinate 2,875,577 downwards.
ATGAAGGCATAGAGCACAGAGACGCTCCGGAATCCGGCATGCAGGTCGCCGCTCCCCAGCAGGGCGGCGCCATCGCGTGTGAAGGCAGCAATCACGATGCCGGCAATGGTGGCAAACATCATCCGGTGCACGGCAAGCGCGCCCCGCTCGTCCGAATCCTGGGTCATCCGCGCCGAGAGCGAGCTGTAGGGCACGCCCACCAGCGTGTAGAATGTCCGGAAGATCAGTTGGGTGGCAAATGCGAAGGTCGCCGCAGCCCCCGTCGCTGCCATCGGCACGCTAAACATGAGCGCAAAGGATATTCCGAGCGGGATTGCAGCGATGAAGAGATAAGGACGGAAGCGACCGACAGGGGTTCTCGTCCGCTCAGCGACGACGCCGATCACCGGATCGGTAACCGTGTCCCAGAGCATGGCGCCAAAGATGATCAGACCGGCCGTTGTGTTCGATATGCCGACGACGTCAGTATAATAGAACATGGCGAACAAATTCGTCATGTTCCAGAAAACGTTGATCCCGAAGTCGCCGACTCCAAAGCCAAGCCGCCTACGGAAGCCGAGCTGCGGGGCAGACCTGGCAGCGTATCCATGCTGATCAAGCATGCTCATTGCTGGGCACCCGATGCCGCCATTGTCGTCCTCCCGGTTTGTTATCGGCACAGAATGGCAGTGCCAGTTTGATTGCGAGGCAAAATGTTTCCAACTGGAATTTAAATCAACCCCATTGCGCTGGACAAACTGGTATTTTTCGACTTAGACAGCAGGAAACATTCCAATTGGAATTAATAGAAGATGGCGGAGGACATGATAAATGCAAGTAATTTCTGATACTTACAGGATCCCGTCTGCCGCTTTCTCTTTTAATCTCAAAACCGGGTCAAAAACTGGCCTAAAACGTCTAAACACTCGTGAGGACCGCTGATGGCTGAAAAACTTAGCCTGTGGAACCGGTTGAAAAGCGACTTCATCTATCTGTCCGGGCTGCGAAAGATCGATCAGCGCACGCGGCCCTTTCAACCGGATGCCGACATCCTTGTCCCCGACATGCTGGAAGCCAGCGTTGACAGGCATTCCGACGAACTCGCCTTTCTCTTCGAAGGGCAAAGGACGACATATTCTGACCTCGAAGCACGCGCGAACCGCTTTGCTGCCTGGGCGATGGCCTCCGGTCTGAAGCCGGGCGATACCGCCGCGCTTTTCCTGGACAATCATCCAGACGTGATCGCGATCTGGTTTGGCTTGTCCAAAGTCGGCGTCACCGTCGCTCTGATCAACAACAATCTGAAAGGCGACGGGCTGCTTCATTGTCTTAAGACGGCTGAGGCAAAAGCCATTATCAGCGGCGCCGCGCTGAGCAACGCGGTCGAAGACATTCAGGGCGAGCTGACCGACACCAAACTCAGCGTTCTCGGCACCAGTGACCTCTCCGAACACGGCTTGGCGACGCTTTCGGCTCGCCGCCCGCCTCGGTCGATCCGCGCGGGGCTTAAGGGCAAGGACGTTGCGCTTCTGATCTACACGTCGGGGACAACCGGCCTGCCCAAAGCTGCACGGATGAGCCATGCCCGCTGCCTCACCATGATGTCCGGCTTCATTGATGCAACCCGGGCCGGGCCAGGCGACCGGATTTACGAAACGCTGCCGCTATACCATGGCACGACCGGCCTCTGCGGGGCTGGTACGGCCCTTCTGAGCGGCGCCGCCGTAATCCTGCGTAGAAAGTTCTCCGCCAGCCAGTTCTGGCAGGATGTGCATGAGCTCGACGCCACGATGTTTGTCTATGTGGGAGAGCTTGGCCGGTATCTCATGAACAATCCACCCTCCCCGCTTGAACGCGGTCACAAGCTGCGGTGCGCCTTCGGCAACGGCATGCGGCGCAATATCTGGACTGAGTTTGCAGCGCGCACCGGCGTGCAGAAAATTATAGAGTTCTACGGCTCAACCGAAGGCAATATCTCGCTGATCAACCTCGATTCGCGCCCCGGTGCGGTCGGAAGAATCCCCCCAATCATCAAAGATCGAATGCCCGTGCGGCTGATCGATGTCGATCCTGCGACAGGAGACGTGCACAGAACCGCCGGCGGGCTCTGCCGGGAGGCGCCTACAGGCGTTCCGGGTGAAGCGGCAGGCAAGATACAGGAAGGGGATTCGCGCTGGCGCTTCGATGGCTACAGCGACAAGACCGCCACGGAGAAGAAAATTCTCAGAAACGTTTTCGAGCCGGGCGATGCCTGGTTCCGGTCCGGCGACCTGTTGAGGCAGGACGAGGACGGCTATTTCTATTTTGTCGACCGGCTGGGCGATACGTTTCGCTGGAAGTCCGAAAACGTGTCGACCAGCGAAGTGGAAGACGTCCTGTCCAGAAGCGATATCGTCACCATGTCAAACGTGTTCGGCGTGGCGATCCCGCATGCGGAGGGCCGCGCCGGCATGGCCGCCATTTCAGTGTCTGAAGCCCCGGACATGCGCGAACTGTACCGGCACGTCACGGCCTCACTGCCCGGCTATGCGAGACCCGTTTTCCTGCGCGTGCTTCCTGATCAGGAAATCACCAGCACAATGAAGTTCCGCAAAGTCGATCTTGTCCGCCAATCCTATTTGCCGTCGCCGGGCGAGGAGGATGTCTGGATCATCGATCCGTCCGGCAAAACCTACAGGCCCATCACATCCGCAGACCTTGAGCAGATCGAGGCCGGTACCATCCGGCTCTGAGCGCGGACACGTCACCGAGGAGGAAGAACTCATGCGCATCCTGAAATGGACCGGTATCGGTTTCTCGATTGTCCTCGGGCTTGGAGTCTGCGCAGGTGGAGCTGGCTATTTGCTCGCGCAGCAGCGTATCAAGGCCGCGATGGCCCCACCAGAAGCCGATCCAGCGCCGTCTTCGCTAACGGCCTATCTGGACGAAACCGTGCGGCCGCAAGCATCCCCGCAACTCTATAATCCTCAAACCCTTTCCTCCTTGGCTGACGATGCTCTGCTAAATGAAAAGGCCCGGCCGTGGACGCGGTGGTGGTGGCCCGGCGGTGACGTCGACGCAGAGACGGCCTGCGCGCAGCTGGCAGACCTGCATAATGCCGGCTTTGGCGGCGTTGAAATCCAGCCTTTCAATGCAGGCCTCGCCATCATCGAGGATGAGACCTGGCAGGCGCGCATCAACAGTTTCGACAGCGAAGACTATTACGCCACGCTGAGCGGCGTCATGTCCTGCGCCAAGAGGTTGGATATGCAGGTCTACCTGAACCACCTCAGCGGCTGGCCGGCCGGGGGCCCGGAAGTTCCGGTGACCGAAGGCATGAAGGAAATCCGTTACGCCGAAAAGCGCGTCAAAGGCGGCCGTGCGATAACGATTGAGCTGCCAGCGCCAGAACCGAACTACAACGACACTTCGATGGCTGTCGGCGAAATTTTCTTCGGGGCGGACCTCTCCAATTTCGTCCCGGAAGAAAGACAGATTCTGGCCGTTCTGGCCGCCACGCCAGTTGCCGGAAAGCACGCCTCCAACCCGCTGGATGTTACCGACACCGTGCAGCTCGCTCCTGACTCTGTCGTTGATCTCTCAAGCTTCGTCGATGGCGACCGGCTCAATTGGGACGCGCCCAAGGGCAACTGGTCGATCATCGCTATCTATACCCAGCCAGCGGGCGAGGCGCCGACTCTCATCGCTTCAGACCGCAGCGGCTACGTCATCGATCATCTCGATGCGGACATCGTCGCCGGGCATTATGGCTACGCCTATGGCCCCCGAACCGGCCTGGAAGAATTCTATGGCGATCCATTCATGGGCGTCTTCAATGACAGTCTCGAGTTCAAGCTGGATAGACTCGGCGCGGCCGACATCCTTGAAGAGTTCAAAAAGCGGCGCGGCTACGATCTCACACCACACCTCCCGGCGATCTTCATCCCGGCCCGCGACAATTTCTTCCTGACCGAAGTCGGCCGCCAGCAACCGGCCCCCTCCTTCAGTCTGGACGAGACCGACGAGCGGATCCGCCACGACTACCAGAAAACGGTCTCGGACCTCATCGTCGAACGCTTCGCCAATGCCAGTGCGGACTGGGCCGAAGCGCGCGGCCTCGTCTCCAAGGCACAGACCTATGGGTCTGATTTCGATGTCCTGGCAGCCATGGGACAGAACACGATGCCTGAGACCGAGCAGCTCTTCGCGGGCGGCTCGGAATACGCCCTCAAACTCGCCACATCGGGCGCGGAACTCTATGACCGGCCGATCGTCTCCGCCGAGTCCTTCGTGTGGTACAAGCTCGCCTATGCCGTGTCTCCGGAGCAGATCAAGGCCGCCGCCGACAAGCTTTTCCTGAGCGGCGTGAACCAGATTATCTATCACGGCATCCCTTATGTGCCGCAGGATGACGCCTACAGCGAAGAATTCGGTGATCTCGGCTGGTATCCTTTCTCCGGGCCGGAGAATGACAGCAACTTCTCGGGCAATTACGGCCCTGCCTCTCCCGTCTGGGAGGTACTGCCTGAGCTCAATGCCTATCTCACCCGCGCCCAGTCGCTCCTGAAAGCGGGCCATCAGCGTTCTGATCTCTTCATCTATTACCCGTTTCTCGGCTTCCCGCATCAGATCGAGGATTCTGACGTCTTTTCGGAAGAGTTCCTGTTCATGGGTGCCCTGCCCGGCGAAGCACAGGCGAAGCGTGACGAGCCGATTTCGATCCCCTTCAGCAAACTGCCCGAGCGCGCCCCGGAAGACCGGATCGACCCGCGCCTGCGCTGGCTGGAACAGATCCGCCCACTGACTGAAAAGCTGAATGAGGCTGGCATAACCTGGTCCTGGATCAATGATGATGGCATCGCCCGTTTTGATCCGTCTACCAACGATAAAGCCCGAATCCTGATTGCGGACGCCCCCTGGATCGAACGCGCGACCCTAGAAGCCCTAACACGGTCAGAAGACATGGCAGACCGGATCACCATCTCGGGTGCCCCGCCGAGGCGCCAGCCCGGCTTCCTGGACTTTGAGGGGAACGACGCCTGGATTGCTCAAACGGCTGCGGCGTTCGCCTCAAATGGCAGGCCAGACACGTCTGAGGAGTTCATCGACTGGCTGGCTCCGGCGCTGCGCCTCGACCAGAACGAGACAATCCGGCATTACGCCCGATATCTCGCCGCCGGGACGGAAATTCACTTCCTCGTCAACCAGTCGCGCGACCGGCACACCGCCCTTGCCGTGCCTGCGCGCCAGCATGCCCATGCCTACTGGTTCGACGCCGCGGCGGGCGAGGCATGGGACGCTACCCCAATAGAGACAGGCGCGTTTGAGGTCGACCTGTCAGGCCTTCAGTCCCGCTTCCTGATCTTCTCTGATGAGGCGATCTCCGGCATCGGCGCCGCGCCAGACGCGATCACCAATTCCATAAAGATCAACGGGCCATGGACGATCAGATCGGGCGAGCTCACGCTGGACGATCGGACCTCGCTGCCAGACCTTCGAACCGTCGATGGGTTCAGACATGCCGACCAACCGCTCGTCTACTCGACCGCGTTTGAGCTTGAAACGGACGCGCCCTGCCCCTGCCCGGCGCAGCTTTCTCTTGGCCGTGTCGAGGGCGTGGTTCAGCTCCGTGTGAACGGCGAGGACTTTCCGCCGGCCGGCCTTGCCCCCATGACGATCAATCTCGGCGACGCCCTGCAGCCGGGCCGCAACACGCTTGCAATAACCATCAAGCAGCCAAGGCGTAATGAACTGGTCGGCAAGGCGCTGGCGGGCGATCCACTCCTCAAGCAAGTCCTGCCTCAACAGGAGGAGCTGGCGCCAATGGGGCTCTTCGGCCCCGTCCAGCTGGAGCTGCTGGCCCCGGCTCAAACGCCGCCACTTGCAACTGACAGCGAGTAAGACGAGACATGAAACTCTGGCAAAAAATTCTGGTCGGCGTGCTGGCGCTTGTCGTCCTTCTTGCCGTCATAGGCTTCGCCTTCCGGCAGACGCTGGGCCGCATGGCGGTCGACCAATTCACAAAGGAGTTGATCGGCCCGCGCCCGGCCTTTCAAAATACGGATTTCTCGGTCGAAACCAAGTGGGTCACCATGCGGGACGGCACGAAACTGTCGACCCATATCTACACGCCTAAGGGCGAAGGGCCGTGGCCGACGCTTCTCGTGCGCGATGCCTACCAGTTCCAAAAATATCTCACGTGCCACTACTATGTTCGATACGGCTATGCCTGCGTACATCAGGACGTTCGCGGACAGGGCGAATCCGAAGGTGAGTGGTACCCGTTGAAGCACGAGGCCGATGACGGCGCAGATACGCTCGCATGGCTGACAGAGCAGGTCTTCCAGAACGGCAAGATTGCGCTCGTTGGCGGATCCTATCTCGGCCTCGTCCAGTGGGCCGTTGCCGACCGCCTGCCCCCCGAAGTGAAGACGATCGTGCCGACCACCTCGCATGGCGGCTTCTATGACATGGTCTATCGCGGGGGCCATTTCACGCAGGGCATTGCCGGGCTCTGGTCTGCGGAAATCTTCCACCCGCTTCAGGACAAGGAAAACGCCACCGAACAGTGGCTGGAAACCGTCGTCCCCGTCCGTCCGGCAAGCGATGCCCCAAAAGACCTCTTCAAGGGCGCCTGGCCTTCCTATGCCGACTATATCGCCCACCCCGACAGGACGGATCCCTACTGGCAGCAGGACTTCTACCGCCAGATCGACCAGTCCTACCTTTCTGTCGACGTGCCCGTGCTCTGGATTGCCCGTTGGCATGACTTCTTCCTGGAAGGCACACTGAACCGGGTGGACGACCTACCGAACCGCACGGGCAGCCTACTCCTGATCCAGCCTGGACAGCATGGGGGTCTGACAAATGAGTTGAACTACACCGACAAGCGGTTTCAGACATTTGAGACCACCCTCGCCTGGCTCGATCACCACCTGCAGGGCACTCCCCTCCCCGAAGCGCTGCAACATCCCGTCATCTATTATGAAAACGGCGCTGACCGGTGGCAGACTGCCGACTCCTGGCCGCCTGCCAAACGACAGCCGTTACAACTCCACCTGACTAAGCTCAACCAATCCTCGACGTGTGGGGGCGACCTCGTTGAAACCGCGCCCCCATCACCGGAGGCCGCGGCGCAATACACCTACGACCCGGCGACCCCGGTTGAAACCAATGGCGGGGCCTTTCTGCTCAATCCGAACATCGCCCCACCCGCCATCGCCGACCAGGGGAGCACGGCATGCGAGCGGGATGATATCCTTGCCTTCCTGAGCGAGCCCTTCGACACCGGGCTTCACATCGCGGGCAGCATTGAGGTTTCGCTCGACGTCGAGACCGACGCGCCGGAAACGGCGTTCACAGTGAAAATCTCGGAGGTGTTCGAGGATGGCCGCGTGCTCAACATTCGCGACGACATACAGACCTACCGCCCCTCTTCGACAGCCGCTGGCAGCGCCCTCGTCTTCGACCTTGTTCCGATTGACTGGACACTATCGCCGGGCTCACGGTTGCGGCTTGATGTTTCGTCATCGAACTTTCCCGCTTTCCCGGCGCATCCGAACAAGTCCGGCGTCTGGAGCGAAATCGCTGCTCCGTCCACCGCCCGCCAAACGCTCTCTGGCGGATCGGTCAACCTGCCGACAATGGAAAGAGAATAGAGGTCTGCTTATCGCAAGAAGTTGTTGCGCAGAAGATCAACGACTTCCTTGGTCCGGCCATCGAGCACCGCCTTGACCCCGAAGAGCGCCGTTCCGGCTACCTGAGAGGCCTTGATCTTGGGCGGCATGACCAGTTCCATCTGGTTGACCTTCACATCCAGCAAAGCCGGCCCGTCATGACGAAGCCAGGCGTCCATCGCCTGGTCCAGATCATCGGCAGTTTCCACCCGCCATCCAGCAAACCCGCACGCTTCCGCCAGTTTGGCAAAGTCAGGGTTCTTCAGAGTGGTGAAATGATCGACCAGACCTTCAACGCGCTGCTCCATCTCGACAAAACCGAATGTATCGTTGTGGAAGACCACGAGCTTCAGTGCGATATCTTCCTGCACCAGGGTCAGCAGATCGCCCATTAGCATGGTCAAACTGCCGTCGCCGCACATGGCGATGACCTGACAGTCTGGATAGGCGAGCTTTGCGCCCATCGCCTGCGGCATGCCGCTCGCCATGGTGCCGTGCAGCAGGGTATTGAGGAAACGCCGCTTCCCGTTGGCCTTCAGGTGCCTCAACATCCAGACCATGGAGGTCCCGGCGTCGGACACGAAAATGGCGTCGTCGGCCGCCTTCTTGTCTAGCATATTCGCCACAAATTGCGGATGGATCAGCGAGGGATCCTTTTCCTTGCCCTCGTCCAGATAACCCTGCAGGTCCTTGTCCCACTGCTTGAGCTGGGCTTTCAGGTGGCGCTCATCAGATTTCGCCTCAACCAGCGGCAGCAACGCGGCCATGGTTGTCTTCGCATCTCCGACAAAACCGCAGTGGATGGCGGACCGCCGCCCCAGATGGGTAGGATCAATATCGATCTGCGCGATCTTCTTCGCTTCGGGATAAAACTGGGTGTAGGCAAAGTCACAGCCCAGCGTGATAACCAGATCAGCATCCTCCAGGGCTTCAACACCGGCCTGGTTACCGAGAATACCATTCACACCAACATTGTAGGGATTGTCCGGCTCAAGAAATTCCTTGGCTCTGGTCGTGTGCACCATCGGCGCTTTGACCTTTTCGCAAAAGGCGATGATTTCCTCGCGCGCATCTCGCGCACCGATACCCGCATAGACAGAGACTTTGCCCGCTGCATCGACCAGCTTTGCAAGCTCGGCCATCTCGGCATCGTTCGGACGGCAGATGGGTTGCGGCCGATAGACCTGCCAGTCCATCGCGTCGTCGTCCTTTTCGGTGAACATGTCACCGTTCACGATGACGACCGCCACACCCTTCTTGGTCAGCGCAGTCTGCGCGGCCTTGGTGATGATGCGGCGGGCCTGCGAGGGATGGGAAATGTATTCGCAAAAATGCGAGTGCTGCTCGTAGATCTTCTTCTGATCGACTTCCTGCGGGAAGTTAAAGCCGCTTTCGGTGCGCGCAACGTCGGACGCGATCAGGAGAACCGGCGCACCGTTGCGGTGGCTCTCATAGATCCCGTTCACAAAGTGGAGCGATCCCGGTCCGCATGTCCCGGCGCAGACGGATAGTTCGCCCGTCATGTAGGATTCACCGCCAGCGGCAAACGCGCCGGCTTCCTCGTGCCGGACGGAGATCCAACGCAGATCGGATTTGGCGACCGCATCCGTGAAGTGATTGATTGTATCGCCGGGGATACCATAAACCCGCTTGGCACCTGCTTTTTCAAGAGCGTCAACGACGATGTGAGCTACAGTTTTTGCCATACCTTTTCCTCTGAATAATTCGCTGCCGGTCAAGGATTGAAGGCGGCGGTGCCGATGGACGGCCAATCGTGATGCGCCCCCGGGTTGAGGCTCGGATAACGCTCCCGGCTGCCTTGGCTAACTGACCTTACAAAGCCGATGTAAGACATCACCAGAAAAACCGCTATTTAACTGCCATATCCTGACGTCTCGCACCATTAAACCAGCCACATGTCAGACCGTTCCCTCAAGACCCAAAGGAAGATCAGCGCTCTAGCGATCTTCCCGCAAGTCCGTTTTCCGCTGCTAGCTTCGTGGCGAGAACCAGTTCTTTCCAATCAGCGCCAGAATCTGACGGCCCGGGAGCGATCACCCGCACTAGAAAACATGGATGTGCATAAGCCGGACACCCCCAGATCAGGGGCACGTTTGCTCCTGTCTGACGACGCCGCCACGCATCCCTTGGATATGAAGACCAGATCTTTGTGTTGCTGAAACAGCCCGCCATTGGCGAGCTTTTGTTGCGTTGATAATTCGAAGCACAACAATGGCTTGCTATCTACGCTCCTGGCGCATCGGCTAAAGCTCAGCTTGTGCCGAAGCAAATTGGTCGATTGTCCTCTCCAGCTCTGCAGTCTCATGAGCCGCCGTTATCTGACAGCGAATACGGGCCTTGCCTCGTGGCACAACCGGGTAAGAGAAGGGCACAACATAAACGCCGCGCTCTACGAGCGCATGGGCCAGCCGAACAGCACGCTTGGCATCATAGAGCATGACTGGAATGATTGGATGGCTGCCCGGGATCAGATCGAATCCGGCGTCCGTCAGACCGTCGCGAAACAACTGCATGTTCCGGGTCAGCTTGGCACGAAGGCCCGCGCCAGCGTCGGCTATCTCTACAGCCTTGATGGCGCCGGCAACCAGAGCCGGGCTGACCGTATTGGAAAAAAGATAGGGGCGAGACCGCTGTCGCAGCAACTCAACCACCTGCTTGCGTCCCGAGGTAAAGCCACCGCTTGCGCCTCCAAGCGCCTTACCGAGCGTTCCGGTGACGATGTCGACACGGTGCATGCATCCACACGCGTCCGCCGTTCCTCGTCCGGTCGGACCGACAATGCCGGTGGCATGGCTGTCATCGACATGGACCAGTGCGCCATATTGCTCGGCGAGGTCACAGATCTCTTTCAGATTCGCGAGTAGTCCGTCCATGGAAAAGACGCCATCTGTGGTGATCATGATAAACCTCGCGCCGCGCCGCTTTGCAGCCTTAAGCTGAGCTTCCAGGTCATCCATGTCATTGTTGCGATAACGAAAGCGGCGGGCCTTGCAGAGCCGGATCCCATCAATGATCGACGCATGGTTTAGCTCATCCGATATGATCGCATCCCGGTCGTCCAGCAACGTCTCGAACAGCCCGCCATTCGCGTCATAGCAGGACGGATAAAGGATCGTGTCTTCCGTACCCAGGAAGTGTGTGATCGACTCTTCCAACTGTTTGTGGATGGTCTGCGTTCCGCAAATAAAGCGGACGGATGCCATGCCGTATCCCCAGTCATCCAACCCCTGCTTCGCGGCCTCCCGGATCTCAGGGTGTTGCGCAAGACCAAGATAGTTATTTGAACACAGATTGATCAGACTCTGGCCCGTCTGGACCCGAACCGCCGCGCCCTGCGGGCCGGTAATCATCAATTCGCGCTTGAAGAAACCATCCGAGCGGATGTCGTCCAGCTGAGCGCTCAGGCTTTCAAGGAATGTTTCGGTCATGGGTGTCACCCGATCAGGAGTTTTGGGGAGCGATGCGCACTTTCTCAACCGCCTCGAGCGCGCGCGTGAGCGTGGCAGTTTCTTCCTTGAGCGCCGCTTCGATCACCGACCGACCCGTATCAGTGTAGACGCGCTTCACCGCCTTCAGCAGATCCGGCGACAGGGCGAGCAGGTCCGACGCTACGGTCTCGACCATGGCCGCCGCTTTACCGGTTTCCGCCAGATGGGAAGCGAGCCCCATACGCTCCATATCTTCGCCTGTGACCTTTTCCCCGGACGTGAAGAGTCGCATGGCCTTGGGATGACCGATCCGCTCAGGCAAGAGCGTCGTGACGGCCCCGCTCATGAACAGGCCAAGACCGATTTCCGGGAAGAACCCGCCTGCCGTGCGTTCAACAATCGCGAGATCGGCATTGAGGACCCAGGACAGACCTCCACCAATCGCCCATCCCTGAACACAGACGAGGTAGATTTTGTCGCTGAACATCATTGACCGGCTAATGTCCTGCAACCGAGCGACGAGATAGGCCGGTTCGACCTCGATTTCCGCTCCGGAATTGAGTTCCGTCAAATCATCACCGGCACAGAAGGCTCGTCCCGTCCCGGACAGAAGGACGACCCTGACATCCGGCAGGCTGTTGACGTGGTCGAGCGTATCAGCAAGCCCTTCAAGCAGCTCATTGTTGATCGCATTCAGCACGTCAGGGCGGTTGAGTGTCACGCGGGCGAGCGGACCATCGATTTCGTGGAGCACGGCACTCATGACTGCACCTTGTCGCTATGGGTGAAGGCCTTCTCGGCATCGTTTTTCAGGGCGACCTTATCGACCTTGCCGATCGCGAGCAGCGGCAATGCCTGGCGTATCCTGAACCTTTTGGGAATCTTGTAATTGGCAAGTTGCCGTCCACAGGCCTCACGTAGGCGCTCTTGCGTCAGGGCGCCGCCCCGATCAGGCTGTACATAAGCCACGCCGGACTCACCGAACACCGGATGAGGCGCCGCAACGACCGCCGCGACGCTCACGCCCGGAATCGCCTCCAGGACCTGCTCGATCTCTCGCGGATAGACATTGTAGCCACCTGACTTGAACATGTCGGTCTTGCGCCCTGTGAGCCGCAAGAGGCCGTCTTCGCCCCACTTGCCGACATCTCCCGTATGAAGGAAGCCCTCCTCGTCGATTGTCCCTGCCGTCGCTTCGGGACGGTTGAGGTATCCCAGCATCAATCGGTCGCTGCGCACTTGTATCTCGCCGTCGCGATCCGCGCCCAGTACTTCTCCTGCCTCGTCGACAATCCGGATCTCACAATCAGGAGCAGCCTGGCCGACCGTTTCGGACAATTCGCGCGCACTGGCGTCAGGTCTCGTATAGCAGACATTGCTGGTCGCCTCTGTCATCCCGTAGGCATTAAGAAGACGCGGGGCGAGCGTCTGAAGACGTTCGACGAGGGGAACCGGTGCCACGCCGCCGCTCCAGAAGATGAGTTCGAGGGAGCTGAGATCATGTCGGCCAAAAGCTTCGCTTTCCAGCGATTGCTGGAGCTGGACAGGCACCTGCCCCCAGACGGTCAGCTTCCTGCTCTCAATCGCCTCAAGCGATCCCGCCGGATCGAACCGGTCCATGAAATGGATCAAGCCACCAGCGATCAAGGCGTGAGACGACACATCGCCGACACTCCCAATATGGTTGATCGGAAGATTGTTCAGTATCCGGACATTTTCGACGCCTGCCACGAGGTACTGCGTGAAAAAACTGCCGACCATGCCGCCTTGGGACAGCATCGCCCCCTTTGGCTTGCCGGTGCTGCCGGACGTGTACACGATCAGAGCTGGGCTCTCTGGCGTGACGGCATCGATGGCCTCGGACAGTGTGTCGCTGCTGGTCGCGCGGCCTTGCGCGAGGAAGCGGCCGAAGGCTTCAGCCTGGTCAATAATAACGAGGCTTTCCTGACCGATTCCCAGATCGGACAGGTCTGCGCAGAAATCGCGTTCGCCCATACCTTCAATACTGAAGACAAGTTTCGGATCAGAGTCGTCCAGAATATGAGCAAGTTCACGCTGGGTCGCGCGAGGGTTCAGACCGAGCCAGATCGCCCCAATCCTTGCCGTCGCCAGGAAGAGAATGAAGAACTCGGCCCGCGGCGGGGAAAGAGTTGCGACGACATCACCCGGTCTTATCCCACGAGCCAGTAGCGCGGCCGCGATCGCATCCACCTGTTCGGCAAAAGACGCATAGGTATATTCGCCGCCAGTCCCGGAGAGGGCCTCAGCATGCGGCGTCTGAGCTGCATAGTGGGCAGGGTAATCACTGATACGGCTCAGCCGCGGCGGGAGCTTAGGTGGAGGATTCATTACTTGGTTCACTTCCTTGGAATCGGGCAAAGCCGACAATCGTGCTGCCGACGAACAGTCCCACGAGGGAGTTCAACATCAGCGGCAGCACCATTTCCGGCGTGTTCAGCAGGGTAAGGGCGATAAAGATGCCAAGCCCTTCCTGCTTGATGGCGTGTTCGAGGGTCACAGCCCGGCGTTCGGGCGCGCGGGCGCGCGCCACAAAACCAATCACCGTCCCCAGTAGAACGGAAACCAGGTTGAGCAGGATGACAGGCACCGCAGTCACCTTCAGGGCGGCAAAGAACGTCTCGCGTTCCGAGACGATGATGGACACGAACACCGCCACGATCAGGACGCCGGCGAAATTCTTGACCGGGTCAGCAAAACGCTGCGCGAGACGAGGCCTGATCCGGCTGATACCCATGCCAATCACGACAGGTAAAATGGTCAGAAGCATAATGCGCAGCATCGTCTCGCCGACAGGCAGGACAATGGTGCGAGCCTCGCCCAGAAAACGCGACAGGGCGAACTCGACGATCACAGGCATGGTGAAGATCACGAAGAAGCTTGCCAGCGCTGTCAGGCTTACCGAGAGCGCAAGGTTTCCGCGCGCATAATAGGTGAGCAGGTTGGAAAATGTTCCGCCAGGGCAGGCGCCGACCAGAACGAGACCGACCGCCAGAACCGGTGGCATGCCAAACAGATATGCAATCACATAAGCTATTCCCGGCAACAGCAGAAGCAGGCTGATGAGGCCGCCCAGGACCGGCGCGGGCCGCGAGATAAACCGCACGAAGTCTTCTGTTTTAAGGGAAAGCCCCATGCCGAGCATGATCAGGGCAAGGGCCCCCGGAAGGATGAAGTCGGATATAATGGCCATCAGATTGGCGAAGCCTCCTCTCCGATAACGGCGCCGGACACGAGCTGGACCGCGGCATGAAACAGGATCAGCAAGCAAAACACCGGCACGACCATCATGACCAGAGCGAGATTGAGCCCCAGCGCCTCGGTATGACGCAGCGAGGCCCGCTGAAGCATACCTGCCGAATGAAAAAGAAGCGTGCCTGCAAACATGCTGACAAACAAGAAACGTGCAATTCGCGCTCCGCGCTTTTGCGCCATTGACGCGTTCTGCCCGACCTTGATCAGTGCAGGATCAACGCCCTGGTAGAAGGCGCAGCTCGCGGCGAGAAGCGCGCTCCAGACCATGCAGTAGCGGGCCGCTTCCTCTGTCCAGGCCGGGGCATCCTGAAAAATGTATCGGGCAACAACCTGCACGACGACCAGTCCGACCATCAGGCAAAGCAGAACGGAGGCCAGCACGAGCGCAGCAGTGTTCACCCATGCGCTTACACGTTGCAGACGGTGGCTAAAAACGGGGATGGTCTCACTCATTCCGCGACCTTTCCTGCAAGCGCTTCCGCCTTGCGGATCAGGCCAGCAGGCGCATATTCCGGATAGGCCGCACGGGCACGGGTCTTGAATTGCTCCCGATCTTCCGCGCCCGGCACGATCGCCTCGATGCCCATGCTGGCCAGCGATTCAAGATCATTCGACTGCCGCTCAACTGTCCACGCCCGGTTCGCCCGGTGCCCGGCCCGGAAGGCTTTTTCAAGCAGAGCACGTTCGTTCGATGTCAGGCGCTCAAGCCAGCGCGCAGAGGCCACGATTAGACGGTGCGCGGGGGCAATCCGGAGGTCGGTGAAGTATCGCAGATACGTGCCATGACCGAACAGAACCGGGGCGAGCGGCGGGTTCAGATACCCGTCTGCTATACCGGTTTGAAGAGCCTGGGCCGTTTCCTCCCAAGCGACTTGTACCCCTTCGGCCCCAAAGGCCCGGATCAGCACGAGGTCGCGGCGATCCATGGCGCGGAGGCGAAGGCGCCGCATATCTTCCAGGCTGTGGACCGGTTGGCGGGTCGTAAAAATTCCGCTCATTCCGCCCAGGAAGGCCGCATCGATCAGCACAAGGCCAGCGCGCCCCAATTCTTCGTTCACGTCCTGCAGGAACTCAGGATCAGATATGAGGCGGTCGAAATGGGCGAGGTCGTCAAAGAGAAAGGGGAGCTGCGCCGTCAAATAGATGTCACTGAAGGCCGTCACCTCGGAAATGCCAGCATCATTGAGGTGCAACAGACCGAGCCCCACCAGCTCACTCCGGTCTTCCTCGCGCCCAAGCGCCGCGTTCGTGCTGAGAAGAAAGTCCATTCCGTTCTGGCGCAGCAGGTTGAGGCAAGCCTCCATCCAGATCCATACGCCATTCGCATCAGGATTGGCGCCGCCGGCAAGGCAGGTGCGCAGGCGCCCAGCCGATTGTTCTCCAGAACAGGCCGCCAGAAAACTACCGCCCGCCCCCATCAGGAACATGCGTCGATCGATCCCTAGCATCATAATAGCCCCAGCGCCTGTGGCAGAGCCAAAGTCAGCTCCGGGACGTAAAGCAACAGCCCAAGCACCGCGAACTCGATCAGGATGAAGGGCAGCAGCGCCCGCATCAGCTGCCAGTAGGATTCGCGGGTGGCGGCTGACACGACAAGTACGACACCCCCGAGAGGCGGGGTGATCAGGCCAAGCGTGATGGTGAAGCACACCACAACACCCAGGTGCACCGGGTCGGCGCCTAGCGGATAAGCCGCAGGCACGAGAATGGGCGCCAGCAGAACCAAAGCGATC
Source organism: Henriciella litoralis (assembly GCF_002088935.1). Lineage (NCBI taxonomy): Bacteria > Pseudomonadati > Pseudomonadota > Alphaproteobacteria > Hyphomonadales > Hyphomonadaceae > Henriciella > Henriciella litoralis. The sequence continues at coordinate 2,859,488 of NZ_NCSS01000006.1, read as the reverse complement.
TGTGTGTCGAGCAGCATGCCGACGAGAATGAAGATCCCAGTCAATACGCCGAGATATTGAACAAGCCCGAAATTGCTGTCGATAAGCCAGGTCGAGATTGTCTCGGGCGCACCGATCACGCCGGCCAGATAGTTGAGGCTCGCTGCGGCGAACATGATCGCGAAAATAGCGCCCGTAAAAATAGCGGCGCTCTCTACCGAAGATCTCAACATGGACCAGCTAAGGGCCCGCGCCAGACCGATGACACCGAGAGAAACGACCACGGCGATTGCGGCGGCCTCTGTCGGCGTGACGATACCAAAGACAATTCCGCAAAGAATGACGACCGGCAGGGCCAAAGCCGGGCCGGCTTTCAGCAAGGTGCTGGCGACAGGCGGGCGGCTTCCCATGGCCGGGTGGTTATGAATGTGCGCAAAGATGCCGTTGGCGACCAGCAAGGCCACGCTCAGCAGCAAGCCCGGCACAATGGCCGCAGCAAACAGCGCGGCGATGTCCACATTCATGATCGCACCATAGAAGATCATGATGATGCTGGGCGGAATCAGCGGCCCGATGATCGAGGATGCGGCCGTGATCGCCCCAGCATAAACGCCGGAGTATCCCTCTTCCTTCATCGCCGGAACCAGGGTCGAGGACAGGGCAGCTGCATCCGCCATGGCAGAGCCGGAAACCCCGGCGAAGAAGACACTGCTGGCAACGTTAACATGCCCGAGACCGCCGCGCGCCGACCCGACAAAGAGCGAAGCAAGACTGATCAGCGACCGCGTGATGCCACCCCGGTTCATCAGCTCACCGACCAGGATAAAGAGCGGCATAGCCATCAATGCGAAGACGTCGAGCTGGGAGAAGGCCCTGCGCGGCAAAGCCTGCAGGAACTCCCCCATACCCATGGCGTAAAAGCTGATAATGCCTGCCGCCCCCATGATATAGGCCAGCCCGACTGCCAGACAGGACGTGGCAATTAAGGCAGCAAGGGCGGACAGGCGGTTCATCTTGATATCGACGGCCTAGAACTTGCCGCGAAGCTCGATACCAACCGTGCGAGGCGCACCGAGCGACTGGATCTGCTGGCCTGGAATGATAACGCCGGCGCTGCGGCCGACCGCATATGTTTCATCCGTGAGGTTCCGCCCCCAGAGTGTGACGCTCCAACTGTCGTCGGCTGCCGCCACACCGATTCGCGCATTCACCAGCGTGACGGCATCCTGCGTGTAGTCCGGCTCGTTTGACGCACTGAAGAAGACTTCGCTGCGATAATTGGCGTCACCGTGCAGGGTGAAATCGAGCGCCGATGTCAGCGGATGGCGATAGTTACCAGCCAGAGAGGCCGAATGCTCCGGTGCCTCCGGCAGTGTATTGCCGCTATAGTCCGCGCCGGCGGATGTGGCGTTCTCGAAATCGGAATATTCGCCGTTCAGATAGCCGTAGGACGCCGTCAGGACGAGGTCCTCGATCGGCATCCAGTTGCCCTCCAGCTCAATTCCCCAGCTCTCGGCTTCAGCGGCGTTCGACGTTGTGAAGGTCGGGACACCTCCGACATTGATAAGCTGGTTCACCTGAAGATCAGTGTAGTCGAGGAAAAAGACGGCTGCGGCACCATACAAAGTGCCGTTCGCGAAGGATGACTTTGCACCCAGCTCATAGCTGTTCACAAACTCAGGGCTGTACTCGGCCGAATCCGTTGGCGAGATCGAGAAGACATTGAAACCACCGGATTTGTAGCCCCGCGCATAGGAGGCATAGACCAGACCGTCCGCGCCGACATTCCAGTTCAGGCTAATCGATGGCGTCCACTCATTATCCTCTCGTGACTGTTTCGACTCTGGCAGAGTTGGAAGCAGCGCCCCATACGGATCGCCAATGGATGAATGGATGACTTCCTTTTCATCATGGGCGGCTCGCAAGGCTGCCGATATCCCCAGCGCTTCATTGAAATAGTAATTAGCCTGACCGAAAATCGCATAGGATGTCGTTTCCAGGTCCGCGAAGATGTCGATAGGCGTCTCGGCAGCATAGACACCGAGATCCGGACCGATAACCGCGTTCGAAATCGCCGAGAGCTCTTCCTTCAGGAAATAGGCGCCAACGATATAGTCAAACGTATCCCCCGGCGCGGAGGTATAACGCAATTCCTGGGAGAACTGATTCTGTTCTTCGGTAATGCCGGAGCGCAGCTGGTTCAAAACGGTAAAATCGTTATCGCTGGCATTGTACCATTGATAATCCCGGTAAGCGGTCAGCGAGGTCAGCTTGCCAGTTCCGATTGACCAGTCGGCCTGTAGCGAGGTTCCCCAGAGGTCGCGGTTCTGCACAGGGTCGAAATCATTGGAGATGCGAAAGTCTTCCGGATCGGCATCGGCCAGAGGTGAGCCAGAGAGCACGCCATTGTTGAGCACTTCCGACCCGCCAAGGTTCGTACGGTCTTCCGCGAAATCGCCGCGCCAGATCAGCTGCAGGCTGTCGACCGGGTCAACGACCACCGCAAACCGCATTGATGTACCGTCGAGATCATTGAGGTCCGACCCGGTGAAAGTGTTCTCGGTAAAGCCTTCGCGGCGCTGGGAGGACGCCGACACGCGGGCTTTTACCTTGTCGCTGATGACGAGGTCGGCCGCACCGAATAAAGTGAGCGCCTCATAATCGCCAAGGCTCAGAACACCTTCCACGCCGCTCTTGTCTCCGGGCAATTTCGAGATGAGATTGACGGCGCCCGCGATCGTGTTCTTGCCGTAAAGCGCGCCTTGCGGCCCCCGCACGACCTCGACCCGTTCGAGATCATAGAGATTGGTGTTTATGGTCGTCGGGCGGCTTTGATAGATGCCATCCACAAAGACACCCACGCCCTGATCGACACCCGGATTGTTCGGGTTCGAGGCAACCCCGCGGATGGTGATGGTCGTGGTCCGTAGTGAGTTGTTCGTATTGAGATAGACGTTCGGGAATGAGGTCGAGAGATCGTCGAGACGGGTCACCCCCGCCGCCTCCAGCGTTTCCGCCGATACGGCGCTCACTGCGGCTGGCACATCCAGAATGGATTGTTCGCGCTTCTGCGTCGTGACGGTGACGGTATCCAGTGTCTTTGCATCTTCGGCATGGGCGCTTGCGATAAGCGCGGCCGAGGCCACGGTTAGACCGCCATATTTCAATATGGCCCGCGTCTTTGATTTATTTCTGCTCACCTCAGTCATGACTGCTCCCATTTCAATAGCCCCAGGCATCAGCTGCGGCCCACCGTGGGGAATGCAGGCCTGCCACAGCTCTTTAATTAATTTTGAGGTCATGTTCAACTTTTTTATGACGACGGTGCGAAAAGGCGGGTTGCTGACAAGTTATCGGGCTTACAGCGCTTCCGGTGCTCGAATGATAATCGGCGGCAACGGATCGAAAGGCCAGAGCGGGCGGCGTATGCGCCGGAAAGGCAGACTTGGCAGATCCGGATTCATTTCCGCTGGAGAACCGACCTCCAGAATCTGATTGTCGAAATCCGCAAAGGCCGCACGGAAGTGCGCCGAGGATTTGATGACCAGAACCCTGAGCTTTCGCGGATCAACGCCGAGCACCGAAAACAGGGATGGCGACAGAGCCTGCCGGCGCTCGCCGCCGACAACGATCACGCCAAAGTTGGCCTCAAGCAGCGCCAGCGGACCCGACGACGGCCCGCCAACCGCGCCCTGTCCATCCTTGCCATCCCCATCCGACAATGCTGCTACACGGAAGGTCCCTTCCACAGGCGCACCAGAAAACGGGGACAGCTTACCGCCCAGCGAAAATGGGCCCTGCGCACCCAGACCAAGTTCTTGCGCCATCACGAGGGATTTAGGATCATTCAGAAGAGCAAGGCCAATTCCGCGCACATTTGCGTCAATCAGGGCCTGCAGCAAATGCGTTGCATCTCCACTCGCGCCCCCACCGGGATTGTCGGAAACGTCAGCAAGGATGAACCTCTTTTCCGGATTCTTTACTACGGTCTCAACAGCATCGGAGACGGGCATGGTCGAAATAACGGCCTGCTCGAAGATCGCACGGAATCGTTCGGCGCCCTCTTTTGCCACATCCCCTAAAAGTCTTTCATTGTCAGTATAGACAAGCATTTTTGCACCCGCATCAGGGCTGTCGCTCCACGGAAAGCTTTGGATAAGGGACACAGACACAATGCCCGGTCGGGATTCAGCCTCTTTCATCCAGCGGACGAACCCGGCCATGGGCTCACTGACGGTCGGAAACCCGCCAATCAATCCGAGCTCTGCAACACGGCAGACCGGCCGCTGCCCCGTCGCCACCATGTTTGCGCCCATGCCGTAAAGCTCGCCGGCCCGCTCCATGACATCGGTATGAGGATACTCCTTATAGGCATGGAGCAAATCGCTGGATGTGATCATCTTCTGGCTCAGAACAGCATGTGGATCGATGAGCACCCCTATGACGGTATCGTTGCCGACAATTGCTCGCACAGCCTCAATGAGATCGCCTTCGCAGTCTATCGTCTCCTCGGCGACCATCGCACCATGCAGGTCGAGCAACACCATATCGACCGGCAGCGCCCGCCTCAGATCTCGCAGCAGGGTCTCTTTCAGGTCCGCATAGACTGACTGCTCTACCGCACCCCCCGGCACCGCATAGGCAATGATGCCGCGCGCCAGATCATCCCCCCTCTCCTGGGCCATGGCCAGGAAGCCCGCATAGCCGGGGTGCAGCCCCGGATCGACGTGGACAGCATCTGCCCGCGTGACGTCACCATCCTGAAAGTCGCGGTCGCCTGTTGGTCGAGCCACGAACGTATTGGTCTCTGTCCGGATACCACCGATGAAAACGCGCATGCTCACTTCCCCAGACAGGCCGACATAAAATTATTGATATTGAATTCAATTTCATTTATTTCCTCTCAAGACATTGCTCAACCCCCTTTTTAGGGCAGGGTGCGTTTGTTGAGCCGGCCGTCCCGCAACCGGTTCGAACGCACGCAACCAACAAGGAACGACCATGCGACCAGGCTTTTCACTCACCAGACTGACCCTGACGAGCATTCTTGGAGCGCTCGCCCTCGCCGGAACGGCGGCCTGCCAAAGCAGCGCCGAGCGCGCACGCGACATTGGCATCACTTTCGATGGCACACCGGGCAGCCTGAATGCGATAACCGACGTGGCCGGCGTCGAAGTCGGCCACGTCACCTTGAATGAAGGCAACGCCCGTACGGGCGCAACGGTCGTCTTCCCACTTGGCAAGGACGCAACCGAAGGGGTGGCCGCTGGGTACTTTGCCTTCAATGGCACTGGCGAACTCACAGGAACCCACTTCATTGAAGAATTCGGCGCCTTCTTCGGACCCGTCACCCTGACAGGAACGCTGGGCGTCGGCGCCGCCCGGGACGGCGTCCTGCAATGGACAAAAGAGCACTTCGCCGGAAATGATGACGTGAAGTTTTCGCGTGTCCTGCCCGTCGTTGGCGAAACATATGATGGTGGGCTCAACGACGCCTGGTCGTTTCCCCTGACACCAGCCGATGTCATCAAGGCACTCAATGATGCCCGTACCGGCCCTGTCGAGGAAGGGTCTGTGGGAGGCGGCACCGGCATGGTCGCATATTACTTCAAGGGCGGCATCGGCACCGCTTCAAGGGTCGCGAGCTATGGTCCCGGTATGGAATTTACAGTCGGCGTCCTCGTTCAGGCCAATCACGGCGCCCGCGACCAGCTAGTGATCGACGGCGTGGACATCGGCAAGATGATCACCGACCTCCAGCCACAGCGTGCCCCCAAGGCAGACACCGAACGTGACGGCTCGATCATCATCCTGATCGCAACCGATGCTCCTCTTCTCCCCAGCCAGCTTAAGCGACTGGCGCGTCGGGCCGCCATCGGCATGGGGCGCACTGGCGGACAGGGCGACAGCCTGTCGGGCGACATTTTCCTGGCCTTCTCTACAAGCAACAAGGTCACGCTCGGTGGCGACGGGCCCCTCACATATACCAGCATTCCGAACGAAGCCCTCGATCCAATGTTCACAGCGGTCGTCGACGCCACGGAAGAGGCGATCATCAATGCTCTGGTTGCCGCCGAGGACATGCAAGGGGGCCGCGGCGGGCACGTCTACGAACTGCCGGAAGAGCGCGTGCGCGCCCTACTGCAATCCAACGCAAACTAAACACTTCACCGGAGACCGCTTTCATGCTTGTCCGCACTATCAAGACCGCCGCGCTCGCGCTCAGCCTCGTCGGCTGCGCTGTCGCTCAACCCGTCACGCCACCGACCGATGCGATCGCAGACCTTGTCAGCCAGAGCCAGGAAGCAGCCCCCTATCCGGCGCTCGCCGTATCCGTTCGAAAAGGCGACCAGATCCTGTATGAGGGCGCGGTCGGCACGGCCGATTTAGAACAGGATGTGGCGGCGACTCCGGACACGGTTTTTGCGATCGGATCGATTACGAAGTCATTCACGGCCATCGCCGTCGCCACACTCGTCGCGGAAGGCAAGATCGACCTCAACGCCCCTATCAGCACGTACATCCCGGACTATGACGGCCCTGCAGGCGACGCGCCCGTCTGGACGCTGATGAATCACACTGCAGGTATCCTGAACTACAATGCGCAGCCCGAATTTCCGCAAGGGACGCGAAAGGCATTCACGCAACGGGAAATACGCGACATGTTTGAAGCAGCGCCGCTTATGTTCGAGCCGGGAACAAATTTCAGCTATTCTAATTCCGGTATCTTCCTGCTCGGCGTGATCGTGGAAAACGTCACTGGCAAGCCGTACGATACTTATCTCGAAGAAACCATATTTGCGCCGCTCGGCCTCGACCGGACATATTACAACCGTCCGCAAACGATCATTCCGCACCGTGCCGGTGGTTATGTTCTCAGCGAAGACGGGTACCAGAACGCGCCGATTCTCGATCCCAGCGTACCCTTCTCAGCCGGCGCCCTGGCCTCTACCGTTCAGGACCTGCAAGCCTATCTAGACGCGGTGCACCGGCAAAACCTGCTGGGCGATGATGTCCGAAACACGCTTTATGAATTGCGCGAATTTCCCGATGGCGAGGCCAACCCCTACGCCCTTGGCGCCCTGATCATCCGCAACTGGGAAGGCCATCGCAAGATTGCCCATGCCGGCGACATCGATGGCTTCTCGGGCTATATGGCTTTCTATCCCGATGACGATGTCTCGATCATCGTGCTAGCGAATTCACGCAACGTATCGCCTTCGCCCGTTGGCCTGGAACAGAAGATCGCCCGTCTGGTCTTCGACGCGCCGCGGGGCGAGCCGTCCAGCGAACCCCTGACACAGTCGCAAAGAGCCATGCTTGCCGGAGACTACGATATCGGCCGCATGCGGATCGGCATCGACCGGATTGGCATCCTCGATCAGGAGGACGGGCTGGCAATGAAGCTTGGCGGAACCGCCTCGGATGATCCGGCAATCCCACTTGTCCGCCTCGACGGTCTGCATTTTTACGCCGCCCATGACGACGAGATGACCTTCACCTTTATTCCCGGTGAAGACGACACACCAACCCGCGTCATGGTCGACTATGTCGGCGGCTTGTTTTCTTTCTACAAAACAAACTGAGGGCTCCTCATCATGACCAATATCGAACAGGCCCGCGAGGACTATGATCGCGATGGTGTTTGCATCCTGCGTGGGATCTTCGACCGGCCATGGCTGGATCTGGTCGAGCGTGCCATCGATGAAGCGCTCAGGCATCCCGGACCAGACGCCGAGCGCTATGGCCCGGCCGGCGCTGAACGCTTCTTCGGTGACCTCGACATGTGGACCCGCCAGGAGAGCTTTCGCGACTTCATCCTGAAGTCCCCTGCCGGCAAGCTGGCAGGCCTCATCATGGGCTCATCGACGTCGACCTTTTTCTACGACCAGATGCTGGTCAAGGAACCAGGGACCCAGCAACGCACGCCCTGGCACCAGGATCAGCCTTACTGGGCTGTCAGCGGTCGCCAGGTCTGCTCAATCTGGCTTCCCGTGGATTCTGTCCCGAAAGACGTGGCCCTCGAATTCGTTGCCGGTAGCCACAATTGGGGACAAGCCTACAATCCGGCTCACTTTGCAGACGGCAGTCCCTATGATGGCACCGGCCTTCCGGAACTGCCAGATATCGAAGCCGCGCGGGATAATTACGATATCCTCAGTTGGGATGTCGAACCGGGCGACTGCCTCATCTTTCAGGCGATGCTCGTACATGGCGCACCCGCCAACCCGAAGGCCGGGCGCAGGCGGGTTTTGTCGACAAGATGGCTGGGCGACGATGCTCGATACACAGTGCCCAAAGGTGAAGTCGCGATCCCGACGACGAAGCCGGACCTTGCCGATGGGGCCCCCTATTCCGGAGCGCTCTACCCCACCGTCTGGCGGGCAGGCGCGGCTTAGGTCATGGGCTTTTCATTGCTTAGCTGAGCGATCTTGGACGCCGCGCCGCGCAGGCCCTTCGGAATCTCGCTGCCGGGATAAAGTGTCCTGAACCAGAGAACGCTCAGCGCATCGGCCAGCGCCTTGTCTGTCGGCACGATCTTGTCGGTCAGTCGGATGAGATTCTGATCAGGATAGATGACCAGCCTGCGGACGATCTCATCCATCATGGAGCCGAGAGCGTAGGCCACCAAGAGCATCGAATCCTCATCCACCGCACCTTCGGGATAGTGGCGGATCACACTGCGGGACACGCGAGTATACCAGTTCAAGTTCACATCCTGCACAAGCGCGGAATAGTCCGGATGCTCATCGACCACCTGTAGCATGCATCGCATAAGGCCCGCATTCGCCCGGGACAGACGGATGAAACGGCAATTGGTTTCACGGATCGTATCAAACGCTGAACGGCTGGTATTGCCGACGGTGGCACCGGGCGGGATGAACTCGACGAATTCGGAAAGCACCGCCAGAGCAGCTTCGCTCTTGTCCTTGAAGTAGACATAGAACGAGCCATCCGCGACACCCGCTTCCTGCGTAATGTCCAGCACCCGCATCGCATGATAACCTAGACGCTCCAGCATCCTTGCCGTTGCGAGCTTGATACGTTCGCGGGTTCGCTCACCTTTTCGCTTCGGTGGATTTTCCTCGAGTCGAAGGGCTAGCGCATCAACAAAGCTGGACGGCTCGACGCGGGACGCAGTGTCAGGAACTGAAGCGACATTCATAAACTTCGTATAGCCGCATCCGCCCCTTATCGACAACCGAATTCCACCGGAGCGGCTTCAATCCTTGTGTAGGACTCCAGCCGCCAGAAAGCCTCCATCGACCGCAAGGACATGACCGTTGACGTAGGCCGCTTCAGGCGTAGTCAGGAATATTGCGGCCGCGGCCACCTCATCCGGGGTGCCATAGCGGTCCGCCGGAATTGCCCGCCGATAAACCTGGCGGGTTGTCTCGCTATGCATTTGTGCGACGAGGTCGGTCTCAATAGCGCCCGGCGCCAGGGCATTGACGGTCACACCGGATGTCGCAAGCTCCACGGCGAGCACACGGGTCAGCATTATGACGCCGCCCTTGGCCGCGCCATAGGCCGCACGCCCGGTGCCGCCAGCGACACCCGCCGTGGAAGCTATGTTGACGATGCGGCCATAGCCTTGCGCCTGCATGACGCGGCCGGCGGCGCGGCAACAATAAAAAGCCCCGGACAGGTCAACATCGAGCATTCGCGACCATTCTTCATCCGTGGTTTCCAAAAATAGCCGCTCCAGCCCAATGCCCGCAGAGTGAACCAGGATATCCAGGCGTCCATTGCCTTCTGACACGGCAGTTTCGACCGCTCTGTCGCAAGCGGCACTGTTAGCCACATTCACCTCGACACAGGTGACCTCGGCGCCCATCTCAGCAAGGGTGGCCTGCGCCGCTTCAAGCTGGCGGACGTCGAGATCTGCAAGAACCAGGCGCACACCTCTTTTCGCCAGACCTTGCGCGATCGCAAAACCGATCCCTCTTGCACCGCCTGTGATCAGGGCTGTCTGCCCCGTCATGCCATCTTTCATGCCTTACCCCCAGAAGCTCTCGGGCGCTGGCAAGGCCACGCCGCTTTTATACTCAACGCCATTCGACAGGTCCGTCGACAAAAGGAGCGGACCGTCCAGATCGGCAAAGTCACAAAGGCTCGCCAGAGCCAGACCGGGCGCCATGGAGAGCGAGCTTCCTGCCATGCAACCCACAAGTGTTTTCAGACCATGCTTGCGCGCCGTCCTGAGAAGGGCGAGCCCGCCTGTCAGCCCGCCCGCTTTGTCGAGCTTGATGTTTACAGCGTCATACAGGCCGACAAGGCCCGGCACATCTTCCGCCGTGAAACAGCTTTCGTCTGCGCACAGCGGGACGGGTGACCGATACTCCGCAAGCGCGCTATCGCCTCCGGCAGGCAATGGCTGCTCAAGCAGGACAAGCCCGGCCTCTGCAAGCAGAGACGCAACCTCGACAAGCCGTGCCAGATCGAGATCTTGATTGGCATCGGCGAGCAACATGGCGTCCGGACGTACCGCCCGAACGGCCTGAACCTGCTCAACAATTCGAGCCGCATCGACCTTGAGCTTCAGGCGTGGCCCGGCAATCTCCGCCGCGGCATCCGCCATGACCTCGGGGCTATCGAGGCTGATGGTCTGGAACGTTTCAACTGGTCCGCCCGGCGCTCCAATCTGATCGAGAATCCGAACACCATCACGCTTGCACCGAAGATCCCAGATTGCACAATCGAGCGCATTCCGGGCCGCGAAGGATCGCAATCCGGCGCAGGCTGCTACAGCCTCCTCCATGGTCGCGAAACCACCCTTATAGGCCCGCAGTTCCTGAATACCTTTTTCGGGACTGTCGCCGCGAAAGAAAACGCCAATGCCCTCACCGCGGCCTCGATGGTCTTCTTGCCTCAGCTCGACCGTAAGGACATTAATTGAATTGAGCTCAGCAAAGGCAAAACGCAAAGGGGTCCTGAGCGGCCAGGACGCTTCAGTCACCGAAATCTCGATCGTCTCGCTCATGGCTTGGGCGGGATTGATAACAGGCGGTCAACCAGCGGACCTGCCCCCATTCGAATAGGATCGGTGACCGGCAGATGGAGTTCAGCCGACAACGTCTTGCAAAGCGCCAGCGCTTCGCCTTCAGCCAATGACTTCGTATTGAGGCTGATGCCCGCGCACCGCACATCCGGACTGGTCAGACGCGCGGCCTCAAGATGGCGGGCAATTGCCAGATCAAGGGGCGGTGTTGGGAAGTCCTCGAAATAGCCGAGCCTTTCGCGTCCGGCTTCATGACAAAGGATGATGGCTTCAGGCTGGCTGCCATGCAGAAGGCCAAGAGAGACACCCGCATAGGCCGGATGAAAGATCGAGCCCTGCCCCTCAATCACGTCCCAATGCGCGGGATCGTTCGCCGGGGCGAGACGCTCAGCAGCACCGGATATGAAGTCGCTGACGACACTATCAATGGCAAACCCTTTGCCCGAGATCAGCACCCCCGTTTGCCCTGTGGCACAGAAATCGGCCGCCTCGCCGCGCGCCCGCAGTTCGCGCCAGACAGCCAGCGCCGTGAACTTCTTTCCGACGGCGCAATCTGTCCCGACGGTCAACACACGGCGACCGCTACGCGGCTTGCCCGTACCGACCGATAGATCGGCCGGCGGGTCACGCAGATCCACAAGACGCCGCCCCAGCTTGCTCGCCCGCTCGGCCAGTTCAGCGTCATCATGCAGGCGCTCATGCATGCCGGCAACGATATCCAGACCGGCTTCAAGCGCCTCGTGAAGCACCGCCCGCCAGGCTGGCGGAATCGCACCGCCGATTCCTGCGACACCTATAACCAACGACTTGGCGCCCTTCGCAACAGCCTCCTCAGGAGACAGATCCTGTAGGCCGAGATGGATTGCTTGCCTGGAAAGTCGGTATTGACCGATGCATCGCTCCGGCGCCCACTGGGCAATTCCAACCCCGGTCTTTGCGAGCAGCAAGCGATGCTCGTCGCCGAGGAAGACGAGATAGGGCGGGACGGGGCCGGTCATTGTCAGGTCTTCATCCTTCATGCTGGATCAGAAGGATTGCTCAAGGCGCACACCGAACGTGCGGCCAGGAGCGCGCTGTATGAAGCTACCAATCTGATAGTTGATATAGCGCGTATCGCCGATATTGTTGACATAAGTCGTCACTCGCCAACTCTCCCCTTCGAGACCGACCTTCAGATTGATGATCTCCGGATGCTCTGACTCGATCTGGTTCGCATTATCCTGATAGCCGTCCCAGGAATTGCTGTAGCTACCATAGAGGAACAGGTCGGCCAGATCGGTCAGCGGCGCCGTGTAGAGCGCGTCAAGGCTGACGCTCTGGCGGAAGCTGCGTGGCACCTGATTGCCCGAATAGTCGACGACACCGCCGCCCGAGAGAGGCACCACGAACTCATCATAGGTCGCATCAAGATAACCATAGGCCGCATTGAGGCGTAGCCCGTCTATGGGCTGCGCGGACAGCTCACCCTCGAGCCCCGCAGTCTGGATTTCACCAGCATTGATGCCGAGACCGTTCACTCCGGCCGGGAATGTCGGGTCGATTACAGATTCGTCCACGGAGATCAGCGCATCTTTTCGCTTCTGCGAAAACGCCGCCAGGGACAACTGCGCACGATCCCCCAGAGACGCTTTCAACCCGGCTTCGTAGCTCAGTGAAGTCTCACTATCGAACGGCAGGTATTTCGGCTGGCTGGCCCCTTCATTAATTCCACCGGCCTTGAAGCCGGTCGAGACCGTCGCATAGACCATGACATCGTCAGAGACGTCATAGCTCAACGTGCCGGCCGGCGACCAGTTCTCGAAGACGGGGTCGGAGGTCACGCCATAATCGAGCGAGCGCCCGACGATAGCGATACAGGCCGTGCAGCCGGGCGTCGCCTGCTCAAAGTCAACGTCACGCTCATCACGCGTATACCGCAAACTCGCATCAAGGGTCAGCCGATCGGTCAGATCATAGGACAGCTCCGCAAAGGCCGCGTATGACATCAGCTCCTGATCATTATCGAGGTCAAACAGGACACTATCCAGATTGTCGCCCGTCAGGCCGCCATTGTCAGGTCCGAAGAATGATCCGAGGCCCGGCACGCCGACCGAAATCAGGAAATTTGTGTCGAATAAAGCTTCCTCACGTATCATCGTTGCGCCGACAAGGTAACGAAACGCCTGGTCCTGAGCGGACGCATAGCGCAGCTCGGCGAAGAGCGTCTCAAGCTCGATATCGCGCGTTGAAGTTTGCAGATAGGCGCTGGAAAAGTCGGTATCGTCCTGCTGAAAGACATCGACTGTCCGGTAGCTGAGGACATTCGTCAGCGTCCCCGCGCCTAGCGCGGTATTAAATTCCGAATAGAGCTGCCATTCCTCTGAATTATATGGCGTTTCGGTATCGTAGGCGAGTTTCTCCGGATCGTCGCCAGTTCGGTAGACACCCGGCGTTTGCCCTTCATCCTTGCGATAGGCCGCCGTAAGCAGCAGGTCGGTGTTCTCACTCGGTTGCCAGAGCAGACGCCCGCGCGCCGAGAGGTTCTCGCGAGCTTCCAGCTCTTGGTCGAGAAAAGCGTTACGCGTAAAGCCGTCATCCTGGTTCACCAGCTTGACGCTCAGGCGCCCGGCAAGTCGGTCGGAAAAGGCGTAATTGCCCATGCCCACGAATTCCTGACGGTCATATCTTTCTGCGCGCAGATCAATCTTCGCCGTATTTTCAAAGACCGGACGAGCCGTAACGATGTTCACGGCCCCGCCGACCGCGTTGCGACCGTAAAGCCCCGCCTGAGGCCCACGAAGAATTTCGACCTGTTCAAGGTCATAGAGATCTGAGAGCGTTGTGACAGGACCGCCAACATAGACGCCGTCGCGATAGATACCGACGCCCGGCTCCTCAGTGGAGCGTTCGCGGCTCACACCCCGGATGGCGATGTTGGAACTGACGAAATCTCCGCCGGGTTCGAAAGTCACATTCGGGCTCAGCGAAACAAGATCGCCAATCTCATCCAGTGCGGCCGCGTCCAATAGGTCTGCCCCAAAAGCCGTTACGGCCAACGGCGTATCCTGAATGGCCTCTTCGCGCCGGCGGGCGGTTACCGTGACGACATCATAATAGGTCGCCTCGGTCTCGTCCGACGCTTGTTGCGCCTGCTGCGCCTGCGCTTCCGTCCACACGGAGCCGCTCATGAAGAGTGCCAGAGTCAAAAACTTGTGAAGACTTGAATGTGTCATTGCGTCCTAAAATCCTTCCTGCACCAAAATTCTGGTGTTGGGTCCTGCCCCGCCAAACGTCGCCCCGAAGATTCGGACCGCTCCCACCAGACCATAATTGCACTATACTAAATTTGAGATCATTTTCATATTTTAAGCAACTCTTTTTCTGATTTTGCTTAAATGAGCACCACCTGAATGATCACAGCGCCCAGAAAACGGCCTCAGTCTCCCCTGAGTTCGTCCATCAGACCAATCGCAAAGATCAAAACCTCTTTCTCCAGACCGCCTTTGTTTATGGACAGTGCGAGCACGCGCTGGGAGTCCGGCTCAATCATCAGCACCGACACGGCACCCTCGCTCGTTCCAGTATGCCAGTAAATCGGACGACCGGACACCTGATGCATCAACTGCTCATACAACGCCTCGGGAAGGTATGCCTTTCTCGCCTCCAGGAAATCCGGCAGACTGACATACAGGCCCAGGCCATAGTCGGTGAACACCCCGCTATTGAGCCTGGCCGGTGAGGTCATCGCCTTTTCAGCGTCCGGAGCGAGGCCCCCCTCCCCAACCAAAGCCGCGCCAAACTTTGCAAGATCGCGAGTCGAAGCCAGCATGCCAGCACCAGCATACTTGTAGCTATAGTCATTGAATGGCGCGTTCTCGAGTTCGCCGTCCTCGGACTCCACATAAAAAGCGGCGCGGCCCGGAATGACCCGCACAGCATCATCAAGCGCCACGCTATCCAGCCCCAGCGGATCGAGAACCTGCGCGCTTATCAGCTCACCAAAGGACAGACCGGACGCCTCGGCAAGCCCAGCCGCCAGCAAGGTGTAACCGTAGCTTGAGTAGTTGAAAGCATCGCCCGGCGCGCAAATCAGATCATCATCAGAAAAGCGAACCAGCGCCTCTTTCATACTGGCATAATGCGTTAGGGAAATCTCTTCTTCCGGTGAGTCATAGCCCCGCACACATGCGGTATGAGATGCCAGTTGCCGAAGCGTACTCATACGAGCCGGCCCCGCAAAACCGGGCAGATAGTCGCTGACTGTCGCATCCAGATCGACGAGACCAGCCGAAGCGATTTGTAGCGTCGTCACGGCTGTTATTGTTTTAGAGATAGACCCGATCCGCATGAGGCTCTGCGGTGTCATTGGCGTCATCTGTTCAAGATCCGCATATCCCTGCGCACCTTCCCAAGCGATCTCTCCATGCTCCATGATTGTGAGAGAAAGTCCCGGCGTTCCAACTGCGTCTGCGAAGGATTGGACGGACTGATCGATCCAGTCAGGGCTTGCCGCCGCGCACGGCAGCGACAAAACCGGGCCGAGCGGCAGCATGATTATCGAGAGACATAAGCCTTTCAAGGCACCACTCCTGTAGATTATCCATCCGGCCGAACCCGGGCTACCTTGCATGCCCGGCAGCAGCAGGCCCCTAGCGCCAAAAAGAAAATTTAACCGATGCATACACTCTCATAAACTGAATATGAGTTCAATTTCTTTTTTAAGGATGCTTGCCCTACACCTCAATCGGCCACAAGCTGTGCCACCGAAACACGAGATGATTCACTCATTTCAAGTCATTCGCACCGAGATAAAGCGCACTGGTGCGCCAGAATTAGTCGCGACGAGCGAATTGGGGCCGCTGGCAGTTTTCAAAACACAGAATAAGTTTCAGCCGATCGGGGCCAGACCGTTGCTCAGGGCTGCGATATAAATTTGAAGTCGGCCACCGGCGCCGAGCATTGAAGATGATCGCCAGCTTCGCGTCTCGGTCTCAACCATCTACGAGCCGAGCTTGGCAATCGCCCGACGGTAGTGCGGGATCGATACAAGGATGAGGCCGACAATCACGGGCAGAGCCACCGCGCCGGTAAGCGCAATCGAGTAGCGAAGCGCCGACTGGTCACCGAAACCGAAGTCGGTCACGGCTGCAATTACCGTTGCTCCGAGGCCTGTCCCAACGAGATTGACGACCAGGATCGTCACCGCCGTAATCTGCCCACGCAGCTGATTGGGAGTGACATCCTGAATGGCTGCCATCATGACGCCTTGCGATGCCTGGCCGATGAGAGTGCCGATCGCCATCAGAGTCAGGGCCCAAAACGCCGACGGCATGAGCGGGGCGGCGATCAACGGGGCACCTTTCAGAAGCGTCGCCGCCAGCACGACCAGCATGTTTGCATCGGTTCGACCCGATTGCATCAGCCGCCCGGACATCCAGCCGCCAAACAACGTGCCGACAGCGCCGCAGCTCAGCATGACCAAGCCGTATGAAAGCCCGACTTGCCCAGGCGTCATTCCATAGGTCCGGATGAGAAAGGTCGGAAACCATAGGCTGGTCCCGATTGCCAGAAGGGCAAGCACGCCCACCGTTCCGATCAGCGAGCCGTACAAAACCTTGTTCTCCCAGACATAGCTGAGCGCCTCGCGCATTGAGACTTGCCGCGACATGGCGGTCGACACCTCTCGGCGCGGCGGTTCGCGGATAAGCAACATGAGGCCGGCAATCAGGACACCTGGAGCCGCGACGCAAAGGAATACTGCCTGCCACGGGCTGAAATGACCGAGAACCGGAATGTCGACGCCGCCCCACCGGGTGAAGATGGTGAGCAGACCTCCGCCGATCAGCAGCGCGAGCCCGCCGCCGATCGGATAACCAATGGCATAGAAGCTGATCGCGAGCGCTCGACGTCGGCGATCAAAATAGTCGCTGATGAGGGAATACGCGGTTGGGCTCAGTGTCGCCTCGCCAACACCAACCCCAACGCGCGCGATGAAGAGACCGATGAAGCCACTTGCAAATCCGCATGCGGCCGTCATCAGAGACCAGAAAAGAACACCCCAAACAATGAGCAGGGACCGCCTACCGGTCCTGTCGATGAAGCGTCCAATCGGAAGCGACGCGATTGAGAACATGATCGCAAAGGCAAAGCCCTGCAACAGGCTGATTTCGAAATCCGAAAGCCCAAGGTCTCGCTGGATCGGCTCGACCATCAGCGTCAGCACACGTGCATCAATCGCACTAAAGCTGTACCCGGTGAAAAGGATAGCGACAACGATCCACGGATAGACGCCCGTCGTCAGACTTCTCTGAGGTTTGGCCGGAGCGACCGTTGAGTGCGTTTCGGCGGGCGTCGTATCCATATCGTCCCCCTAGAAGCGAAGCCGAAGTTCTGCGCCCAAGGTGCGGGGATCGCCGAACTGGGAAACCGTCAGAATCGAGAGGTTGATGCCACTGACAAGGTATTCCTCATCCGTCAGATTCTTGCCCCAAGCCGCAATTTCGAGCGTCTTTCCGTCGCCGACCTGTATGTCGGTCAGGGCGATCCTCGCGCTTAGCAAGCCATAGGACGGAAGTTCCGAAAGCGGATCATCCGTGATCGTCCCTGCCTGCTCACTTCGCCAGGTATAATCGGCGCTCGTCTCCAGCGTGCCGAAGCTGAAATCATGGGTGTGCAGCACACCGAGCTGGTAGTTCCACTCAGGCACGCGCGTGACGACATACGCATCCGTGACATCAGTGCCGTCCGGCAGGACGAAATCGGTATACCTGGCATCGACATAGCCCGCGCCGAAGTCGAAAGAGAGATTATCGGTCGGCCGGACCGTGCCTTCGATCTCGACCCCCGTGAGCTTGGCTTCGCCAGCGTTGATGATGTTTGTCGTCACCAGCTGAGGCACAAACACCCCCGCCTGGAAGTCGGTGTAATTGGAATGGTATACCGCCCCGCTTAGCGACAGCGCATTGTCAAAGCCCGCATATTTGAAACCGAGTTCGTATGAGGTCAGCTTTTCCGGATCATACGACGTCAGGAAAGCGTCATTCGTCGCCGCGGTATCATTGATACCGCCACTCTTGAACGCCGTCGCAACGCGTCCGTATACGGAGACGTCGTCGCTGAACTTATAGAGGGCGTTGAACTCCGGCGTGAAGCTGGACCAGACACCGTCATTTTCGAGCGGAATAAGGTCAGTCGCGCCGATGCCACCCGCACCCGGCCGCGCCCCCGCCGCCGGCTGCCCACTACGCGTCACGGGGGTGCCGTCTGCCTCGCGAAGGAAGACTCCCGAGCCCGACGCTGATGGATCGGCCGCATAGGCCGAATTAGAGAGGAAGAGCTCCGTCGCTTCCTTTTCCTCACGCGTGTAACGGCCGCCGAGCGACAGCTTCAGCCGATCCTCAAAGGCAGCCGGTTTCCAAGACACCTGCCCATAGGCGGCTTGGCTTTTAGAGCCCCCGGACCGTTCGCTGGCATCGAAGGCATCGTTCCCGCCAAACTGGAAATTCCAGCGTGGATTGTGAACGTCGTAGTCGTCATCCAGGTAGAAAAGACCAAGCGTGTAATCGATCGCCCCGAAGGACCCTATGCCCTGAAACTCCTGCGTGAACTGCTCATAGTCATTCTCGAGGGTGAAGCGGAGGAGATCGATGGGAGATCCGTCAAAGTCGCTCTGCGAAGATGAGAACATGGTGCGTCGCGCTGTGATCGACTTGAGTGTGAGATCGCCAAGGCCGGGTTGCCATTCGAGGGTCAGAGCATGCCCGGAGGTCTCGAAATCGCTGCCGAACGCGCTCTCGGCGCCAATCGTGCGCGTACGACCGTCCACGACATAGGGCGCCAGCAATGGATTGATGAAGGCAACAGGCCCTGCCCCCGTGACGGCAACGAGTGCGAGCTGCGCGGGGGAGCCTTCGCTGTCGCTCTCATCATAGCTGTAGAGCGCGGAGAAGTTGTCAGCCGGCTCCCACAGCAGGTCAAAACGCCCGGCCCAGACCTCCTCTTCACCGAAATTCCCCGGCAACGCCGAGTTGCGATAATAGCCGTCATCCTTCTTGTTGATAATCGCCAGTTTCGGGCTGAACCCTGCAATCTCCGGCAGGTCCACAGAGACCCGCGCGTTGAAGAGGCCATAACTGCCCGCCCCAAGCAGGGCGCTCCCGCCGAATTCGCCGGTCGGCTTTCGCGTAATGAGATTAACCGCCCCGCCGATCGTGTTCTTTCCGTACAATGTGCCTTGCGGCCCTCGGAGCACCTCAACTCTCTCCAGATCAACGGTGTCGAAGGCTGCACCAGTGGATTTGCTGACCGGCACACCGTCAATATAGATGCCGACGGGCTGGTCGCGCGCGAGGCTGGTGTCGGAAGACGGCGACAGGCCACGAATGCTGATCAATGGTCCGAATGTGTTGCCAACCGTCTCATTGATCTGGATGTTTGGCACCACCGCGTTCAGGTCGCTAACGCTTCGAACCTGCGCCCGCTCGATTTCCGCCGAGCCTAGCGCGGTCAACGAGATTGGCACATCAACGAGCCGCTCCTCTCGTCGCTGCGCTGTGACATATACAACGTCGAGTTTCCGCTGCTGTCTGCTTTCTTCTGTGTCGGCGCTCTGTGACTGAGCGGCATCCTGCGCGCTGGCAAAGTGAAAGCTCCCGAGCAGTGCAGCGCACGCAAGGATTCCATGCCTGGAATAATTCATAGTTCGGTCCTCCCTGGATCGTATATTTCCGCGCTCCGGCACGCCGGGTCGGCTTTTTTTGATTTGGAGGATGTTAAGGGTCGTGAAGGAGCGTTGAAGACGCTCCACGTGGCTACACTGTTCTTCAGAAAAAATGATAGGACGCCAAATTCGGAGCCGATCGGCACCAATTTCGATTCGTACCCACGAACGGACCTCGGTGCCTTATTTGGAAAATTTAAAAATTACGATACCTTTTTTCGTAGTATTTATTCATTTTTGATACGCATTTTTTCATTCCGGGCGTGACCTTCTTTTTTTCGGATGATAGGAAATCTACAGTCGAGACACACAGAACCGAGGCCCAGCCATGTCGAGCAACCGAGCAGATTTTGAAGACCGCACCGCCATCGTCACCGGCGGCACGCGCGGCCTCGGCCTAGCCATCACAAAACGGCTTCTCGACCTTGGCTGTAACGTCGCGATATGCGGGCGCTCAGCGCCAGAAACACCGATCCAGGCTGGCGGACGGGAAGCCTTGTTTGTGTCGTGCGACGTTCGCGACCCTCAGCAAGTCAGCGACTTTGTGAAGACCGTCGCAAATGCGTTCGGCAACATCGACTTTCTCGTAAACAATGCTGGCGGATCTCCGGAAAGCGACGCGGCAACGGCAAGTCCGCGCTTTGCCCAAGCGATCATCAACCTCAACCTGCTGGCCCCTCTCTATCTGAGTCAGGCCGCCTACCCTCACCTCGAAAAGAGACGAGGATCCATCGTCAATATTGCCAGTGTTTCAGGCCAGCGTGCCTCGCCAGGTACAGCGGTCTACGGCGCGGCCAAGGCCGGCCTCCTTGGCCTGTCGCGCAGCCTCGCACAGGAATGGGGGCCTGCCATTCGCGTGAACAGCATCGTTGTTGGCCTTGTGGAAACGGAAACGACCGAACAGACCTATGGTGCCAGCGCATCGCAGGCAAAGATCGCTGCATCGCTGCCGCTCAAACGGCTGGGAACGGGTGAAGACGTCGCCCGTGCCGTTATCTTCCTGCTGTCGGAGGACGCCAGTTACATAAGCGGCGCGTCGCTTGAAGTGCATGGCGGCGGCGAGCGGCCTCTCTTCCTCGAGATCGTCAAGGCAGACGCTACTGAATCCGCCTGACGCAGCAGGACGTCATATCTCAATCATTTTCAGGGAATCTCGAATTGGCAGACTTTGACCCCAAAGCCCTTCGCAGCGCCTTCGGACAATTTGGTACCGGCGTCACCATTATTACGGCGGTGAAACCGTCAGGCGCTCAGATCGGCGTCACGGCAAATTCCATGACGTCGGTCTCACTTGACCCACCTATGCTCCTCTGGTGTCTCGCGACAAGAAGCTCAAGCGTGGACGCTTTTGAGCTAGGGCGGCGCTTCAACGTTCACATCCTGGAACGCGATCAGGAAGAACTGGCGATGAGCTATGCCCGGCCGTCCTCACAGGACGCCTCCCCCGAGACCGGAGCCCCGGATGACGAGCCGCTCCGGCTTGATGGCGTCCTTGCACGTATGGATTGCAGCGTTGAAGCCATCCATCAAGGCGGAGATCATCTCATCATAGTGGGCCGGGTCGACGGCTTTGCGCAATTTGGCGGCGAACCGCTGATGTTCCACGCTGGCAAGTTCGGCACCTTTGCCAGCGAAGACGTCGCCCCCCCTTATCTTCCACTCATGGCAGATGGTTGGGTGTAAGCATTATTCGTAGCAAATTATCACCTCAAATACGCAATTGACAATGCACGAAATTGTTTGATTATTCATATGCGACACTAATCGGTGCATTCGAACGGAAATAATGTTCTGCCGAGCCAGGTCGCGAGACGATAATCAAAGAAACAAGCCGCTCATGGCAGAGCGGAAAACCGGATAGCCCGGCTCGATAGGCGAGGAATTGGAAATTGCAATCCAACGAATTCGAGGGGAAAGTGGCTTTTGTCACGGGCGCAGCCCAGGGTGTCGGCTTTGCGACCGCACACCAATTTGCCGAAGCCGGCGCATCCGTGGCCCTAATCGACGTGCAGGACAATGTCGCCGAGAAAGCGAACGAGCTGGCTTCCGAGTTCGGCGTGAAGACTCTTGGCTTGAAGGTCGATCTTGGATCGGCCGCTCAAGTGAATGACGCCGTGGCAAAAACTGTCGAGACGCTGGGCGGGATCAACATTGTCGCGAATGTCGCTGGCATTTTTCCCATGATGGCTTTTGAAGCTCAGGAAGAAGAAGACCTCGCAAAGGTTATCGACATCAATTTCATGGGGACAATGCGCGTATGCCAGGCCGCCATTCCAGTCCTGCGCAAGAGTCCTGGCAATTCGATCATCAACATCATTTCCGGCGCAGCATTTCTGCCGATGTCTGGATACACGGCCTACTGCGCCAGCAAAGGTGCCGTACTGGCTGCTAGCCGGTCGCTCGCCATGGAGCTTGCTCCGGATATTCGCGTCAACCTCGTCTCGCCGGGCGTTACGACGTCGGAATCGATCGTCGCGGCGATGGGTGGGGCCGGGTCGGCTTTCATGGATGATTTTCTGTCCCGTATTCCAATGTCAAAGTTCGCCTCGCCGGACGATATCGCCAAAGCAATCCTCTTTCTCGCCTCACCGGATAAGGCCGCTCACATGACGGGCGCCACGATCCAAGTGAATGGCGGATCCCTGATGTCGTGACACACATCGTCAGCTCCGCCCTACCTTCTCCCAAACCCTGAACCCTGGAGACCAGAAATGAAACTGAAACCCCTTTCCACCGCCCTGCTCGCCGGTGCCTTCATGGCTTTCGCCATGCCCCAGGCTCTCGCCGACGAGGCAGCAACTGAAACAGAGACTGTCACCTACTCGACGTCAGAAACAGACTTCGGCACGCTTCTCGACACGCCTGAAACGCGGACGATTCTTGAAACCCATATTGCACCGGAACTGTTCGAGAACCCGCAGATCGACATGGCACGCGGCATGACGCTGGACCAACTGCAGGTGTTTTCACCAGACGTTCTGTCCGATGACGTCCTGGCAGCCATTAACGAAGACCTGGCCGCACTCAGCTAAGCTGATATTTGTAATCAAACCGTCGAAGGCCCGCCCATCAACCAAGGCGGGCCTTTTGCTTTGCGGGAGATCAGATCCAGAAACCAGCGACACGCTCAACGAGCCAGTAGCTCGCCAGCACACCAACGGCATAGGAGGCCAGCAACCGTCCTTGTACACCGCTTGCCGGCACACGAATTGCCTGGCCGGCTCGCCCGCGCAGCAAGAACCTGACGGCCCAGAAGATTCCGGCAACCGCCGCGACAAACAGGACCTGCCCGATCTCGACGCCGACATTGAAGAACAGCAAGGACGTGACAAGCTGCGTCTGAGGAAGCCCTATCTCCGCAAGCACGGCGGCAAAGCCGAGACCATGCAGAAGGCCGAAGCTTGCCGATACAAGGACAGGACGGTTCCAGGTGAGGCTGTTGCGTCGGCCGACGGCGATCTCACGCGCGAGAAACACGATAGATAGCGCAATCGCCGCCTCTACGGGCGGGATAGGTATGTTCACCAGTCCCAGTGTAGACAAGGCGAGCGTCAGAGAGTGAGCGACCGTAAAGCCGGTGATCGTGATCAGGACCCGCCTGAAGCTTCCAGCGATCCAGAGCAGGCAGACGAGGAAAAGAAGGTGGTCCCACCCTTTCCAGATATGATCGATCCCAAGGAGCGTATAATCGCGGGCAACCGAGGATGCCGTGATGTCCTGCGGTATTGTCCAGACGCTGTCCTGCGGCGCGAGGATACCAACCAGTTCGGTGCCGTCGATAGCACTCAGCCTGGTCATCGTGGAGATCGATGGATTGAACGCGCCATATTGTATAGTGATCTCGCCGCCCTGAAGCGGCCCTTCACAGCTTACCAGGATCGATCCATCATTGGGAACAAGATCGAGACGCGATGCTGAGCCTCCAGCTGCACTGCAGCCGGGAGGCAATTCAAGGCTAGGGAGGTTTCCCTCTGGCACGCTAGGGGGAACCTTCCAGAACAGGCGCCAGACGTTTGGGCTTGTTTGCGTCAGCTCAAGATAGAGCGGCCGACTCTCATGTGCCGCTGCGGGCAGCGTTCCACACCAACTGACGAGCCCCACGACCAGAAATACAAGGAGAAGACGGACCGATGTCATGACGAGGTATTCACAAGCTGCTTGGTGACATCATCTTCGAGCTTGACGTCGTAGCTCGATACAATCTCGTCGACCGCCTCCTCAAGACGCTGCTTTCGGAAATCCGACAGGGCGTCTGCTGCGACGCGCGCCTGCACATCAGCCAGCGGCGGAAGATGTGACTCTGATTTATCCGTCATCAGGACTAGATGGGCACCATAGGGCGAGCGGAACGGCCCTCTCCAGACGCCTGGCTGAGGCGACATGGCAAAAATCGCGTCTGCCGCATCCTGCCCGAAATGGCTCGCAACCACGCTTTTGTCCTTTTGGACATAGTTTACATTGAACAGCGCCCGGTCGCCGTAGCGCGCCGCCTGGTGGAAAGGAACAGCCTTCTCGTTGAGTTCGGTCAACTGAGCCTGCGCCGCCTCGAAGGCCTGTTCCGGTCCGCGCCGATCGGCAGAAAAGAACACATGTGTGAAGGTCGCCTTGGCCGGTTCGACATACCGGTCCCGGTGTGCCTCGTAATAGGTTTTCAGAGCCTCGTCGTTAACGGCCGTGACGGGGTCGACAAAGTCCTGCGCGACGAACTCAAGCTGCTGGATCAGCCGCTTTCGCGCAACATAATCGTTGCGATCGAGGTCTAGCGCCTTGGCTTCGCGGTACATGGCCTCCTCGCGGACATACTCTTCGGCCAACCGGATCCGCTCTTCCGGGCCAAGACTGTCGAACATGTCTTCGAATTGTCGGCCATCAAAGACCTTCGTGCGGTATTGCATGAAGGTGACGAGGTCGTCGCGTGTCACGATGATCGACCGCTCGCTCTCCTGCGCCTGCGGCGGATTGGCAATGGCATAGAGGCCGAACAGGGCAAGCCCCGCGACAAGGAAGTGGAGAAGCGGATCGGCGATGACCCGTCGAATGGTTGATTGTGTCATTGGTCGCTCTCTGAAGGCGTGTACCAGATCGGCGAAGAATACGCTCGCTCCTGGGTAATCATCGGGATGTCTTCGGGCACATCTTTGAGGCCGAAGCGCGCAGCGTCATAGGCTGTCCAGCGCGGTGTCGGTATTTCGAGGACGCGCACATAGTAGAAGGCAAGCTGATGCGGATCGAATTGTGGATCCTTCCAAACGGTCGCAAGCTCGTTCGACCCGATCGAATTCTCATAGGATGCCGACGTTAGATCGACGGTCGACCCAACCGGATCGACGCTTCCGTCAGCCTGAACCGTCCGCTTGTCGGACAACGCAACGTCGAACACGGCCTCCTGAGAGCTGCCGTCCGCATCGACCCATCCCTTGACCACCTGCACACGGTCGAGATTTGCGCCGAGCGGGTCCTTGACGGCGCGGATCATGAACGTCGGCGCCTCGCCGTCGGGCCCCCGGGTCAAGTCTCCGCCCATCGGGACGCCGCCCTCGTATCCAGCCTTTGCGAAATCCGACCGCATCACGTCTGAACGGTAGAAGTCCCACCCCCCAAAAAAGCGAAGCTCAATGCGGGGACCGGTCGTGGCATAGACCTCGCGGCGCTTCAATGCATCGAAGATCGCTTCCCTCGTATTCGCGCTCGCCCACACACCGGTGTAGCCGGACGCCGCCAGTTCGGCTGTTTTCCAGGGTGACTGCATCTTGTAGCTCGATAGCCCAGGATCCGTCATCCGATCAGCCGAGGGCGCGTTCGTATAGAACTTGCCCCAGAAATTGTTCTCTTCCGCGTCCGGAAGGGCGTTGTGGGCATCCGTCCCGCCGATAAGGCCAAACTTGAACGGGTTGGCACCAACCTCATTCTGGATCTCCAGTCCGGATCGGAGACCGGCCCGGATATAGGAACTCCGCAAGCGGTTGATCGCCTTTTCGTCCATCTTGCTCGGCGGCATCTTACCGGCAAAGCTGTACCAGGTCTCATACTCCGCAAACTCATCGGTCGGAGACAGAACCGGATGTGTTTCACTGTCACCCTTCATCTGCGTGACTTCGACCACCGGCTCCCAGCGGGCGCGTTGTTCGGCATAGGCGATATCAATGGGTGATCGATCCATCTTGGCGTCAGTGAACATCAGGCCATTGCTGAGATTGGAATTATGTGGCGCAGCGAGCACCTGCCCGCCCGTCAGCGCTTCATAGTTCTCCAGATATTCCCACAGATCTTCCGGGTCGACGGTTTCAGTCGCGGTGAGCGGGAGCACCTGGCTGGTCTTGTTGGAATCGTCACGGAACATCACGACCCGGTGGAGGTTTGACCAGCCTGGCGTTGAGGACCACTCAAAGCCGATCATCGCGGTGAACCGCCCGGGCTCGTTATAGACATCAGCCAGTTCGCCGATACCGCTCCATATGTTCTTTCTGAAGGGGACGTCGTCGAGAACCGGCGCGCTTCGCCGGTCGAGCGGCGTTCCCGGGGTCAGCATTTCGGTATCGAGCGCGGCATAGTCCTCATAGCTTTCGGCCTCGAGGTATTCCTCACGCCATTTGCGGCCCCAGTCCGTCGCCAGAAGCGCCTCATTACCAGATTTCACCGCCTCCCATAGGCCAAGGAATTCGGAGTGATCGGCAACGACCAGAAAATCGAGGGGACGTGACAGACGAACGGGAGAGCCATAATTGTCCTCAACCACTTCTCCGCGCGCGAGCCTGTAAGCGTCCTCCATGCCAAGCGTGAACCGTCCACTGTCGCTCGCGTCGAGCGACGACAGATTCGTGTGCAGGTGTGTATCTCCCCACAGGACCTGGCGCGGATAGTCTTCGGCCACATAAGGTGAATAGGCTTGCTGGGCCACGGCAGGGCGATGGACCGCTCCCGATGCAGCGGCAATTGCCAGTCCGCTGGCCAACATAGTTTGATAAGGCTTCACGCGCATCTCTCCCTTGACAACATTATCATTTTAATCAGACGTTTGACTGAAGTTCGGTTGGTTCTGTTTGCCCTCGGACCGTCGGCAGGCTAGGGTCGTGGAATTGTCACGGGTCCCTCTTGCAGGCGGTTTTTTTGCACGATCGGCCGTTGGAAGTTCAGGGAATGCAGGGCTTAAATGTCGAAGAAACAGACGACAGAACAAGGTGCTCCATCCGCTTCGGAAGACGCCGGATCGATCAGCAACGACACGTCTTATGTGCATGTCGGGTCCGCAGCGGTCAGCGGTATTGATGACATCGACCAGATCATCATCGACGAATTGCGAGCGAACGGTCGAAAAACGATTCGCGACCTTGCCGCGATAACAAAACTTACTGAAGCGACGGTTCGTGCTCGCATGCGGGCGCTGGAAGACATCGACCTGCTTCGCATCACCGCCACCGTCAATATCGACAAGCTCGGCCCTCATCACTTCGCTCCCGTCGGCGTGATCGCGCGCGGCCGTCCCATTGACGACGTCGCATTCGAACTCGCCGAGATCCCGGAGGTCGTGACACTCATGACCGTGATTGGCCCGCAGGACATCGAGATGCAGGTCGTCGCACGCACGATGGAGGACCTGCACCGCGTCCTGTTCGAGACCATTCCAGCTGTAAAGGGCGTCGCGAAAGTTACGCCGGCCCTGTCAATGAATAACGTCAAATTCGATTCGCAATGGATGCCATTCTCGTGACGCAGTATTCGCTGGACGACATCGACCGGAACATCATCATCTGCCTCGCCGAGAATGGCCGGGTCAGCAACCGAGAGATTGCCAGGCGACTGGACCTGACTGAAGGCGCCATTCGGGCTCGCATCAAACGCCTGGAAGCCGATGACATCATCCGCGTTTCGGCAGTTGTTAATGTGAACCGTCTGGAAAACCCGATTCTGGCTTTCATCTGGATCGACGCAGCGCCGGGCGTCCCCGTCACGGAGGTCACCCAACGGCTGAGCGAACTGCCCGAGATCTTCCTTGTAAGATCGCTCATCGGTCGCGCAGACATCCTCACGATGGCCTTCGTTCGCGATGCCGAGCAGCTTCATGACTATGTGCACAACGCCGTGCGGACGATTTCGGGCGTCGAGAATGTGCGCTACTCTTTCGCCAGGCAGATCATCAAGCATGATTACCGGTTTACCTCGATCATCTAGCTGACTTTCGCTGGCCGAAGTCAGCCCTCCCAATTCGGCGCCCCCAGTCACACCGCGCTTGCGCGTCGTGCGTGCTGGCGGTTTTTTTGTTGCCTGTTTGCGTGCTATCGTTTACGCAAAAACACAATCTGACACAATTAAAGGCACGAAACGCGGAGTGTTTCAACATTTATTATCCGAATAAGGACTCCTTGCATGGGTCGAACCACCTTCGGATTGTGAAGGCTTTGGCTCAAGCATCTACGGGTCGTGCCGCTTGAGAGGATCAGATTCGTCGCGCGTCAAATTTAGGAGAAAAACATGGCGATCAGTGGAAATTACAAGATGGTGATCAAGACCCCAATGGGAGACCAGAAAGGCGGCATGACAATGAACCGTGAGGGCGACGCCCTGACAGGGGAAATGTCCAGCCCGTTTGGCAACACGGTGATTGAAGATGGCAAGGTGAACGGGAATGAGCTGACCTGGAAGACCAAAGTCAGCAATCCGATGCCTTTGACTCTCGAATTCACCGGCACGGAAGACGATGGCAATATCTCCGGCAAGGTAAAGCTCGGCTCATTCGGCGTCTCGACCTTCTCGGCAACGCCAGACTGAATCCAACCAAAACGTGGCTGACTGACGACGAAGAGAATCATGTCGAATTTTATCTCTTGCCGCGTTCTGCTGCTGGCAATCACCGTGTTGCCAGCAGCTCCCACAGGCTGGGCACAATCTACCTCATCAAAAAATGATGAAGCCAGACGCCTCGATCCGATTTCTGTTTTTGGTAGGGGCGCTGAACTCATCGGCAAAGCAGATGCCGCCAGCGAAGGCACCGTCGGCTACGAAGATTTCAAGGACCGACCCTTGGCGCGCGTCGGTGAACTCGTCGAAGTTATTCCCGGCGCCGTTGCGACGCAGCATTCCGGCGAAGGTAAAGCGAACCAGTACTTCCTGCGCGGATTTAATCTCGATCACGGTACGGACTTTTCAGCGTCGGTCGACGGTATACCGATCAACTTGCGCACGCATGGCCACGGACAGGGTTATCTTGACCTGAACTTCGTCATTCCGGAAATTGTGGAACGGGTAGACTACCGCAAGGGCCCTTACTCGGCGCAGGCAGGTGATTTCGCTGCTGCGGGATCAGCCCGTTACAAGACATATGACAGGCTGGATAACAGCTTCATTGAACTCAGCATCGGCGAAGGCAATTTCCAGCGCGGCGTTGGCGCTGCGAATTTGGAGGCCGGGCCAGCGACCACGCTTCTGCTGGCCGGCGAAATGGAGACCTATGATGGCCCCTGGGCTCTGGAACAGGACCTCAGAAAGCTCAACGCCCTTGCAAAACTTACCCACGAATCCAGCACGAGCCGGTATCAGTTCTTAGCGACCGCGTATGAAACCGAATACACGTCCACCGACCAGATTCCGAAACGCGCCGTCGAAAGCGACGACACCGGCCGCTTCGGATTCATCGATGACGATCTGGGCGGCGAGACATCGCGCTATTCTCTTTCTGCCGCAGCTGAATGGTCTCATGCCCATGGAGGGCGAACCCGGGCTCAGGCTTATGGCGTCTCCTATGACTTCTCGCTCTGGTCCAACTTTACCTATTATCTCGAGGATCAGATTAATGGCGACGAGTTCGAGCAGCTGGATCAGCGAACCTATTACGGCGCTGCGATAAGGCATGATCGGCCCGTTGGCGAACGTCTGACACTCAGCGGCGGCCTGGATGCACGCCGCGACGACATTTCCGATGTTGGTCTGTTCCGTACAGCTGCGCGCGAACGACTGTCGACTGTACGTCGGGACGCCGTTACCGAAACCAGCATTGCCGCCTGGGGCGAGGCCAGCCTAGCGATCACCGACAAACTGCGGGCGGTGGTGGGCGTGCGCGGCGATTACTACGACGCTGAGGTGGACGCAATCAGCCTGCCTGAAAATGGCGGCTCCGCCAACGATACGCTCGCATCACCGAGCCTTGCGTTTGCCTGGCAGGCGGCACCTGGACTGGAACTCTACGCCAATTATGGCGAGGGTTTTCATTCAAATGATGTGCGCGGCGCAACCATCTCAGTCGACCCCGCAAGCGGCGAGCCGGCGACGCCTGTGCCGATCCTCGTAAAGGCGCGCGGCAGCGAAATCGGTGCGCGCTGGGAGAGCGATGCAGTCAGGGCAACCTTGGCACTGTTCCAGCTCGATCTCGATTCCGAACTGGTTTTTGTCGGCGATGCTGGGAGCACTGAACCGAATGACAGCTCCACCAGAACCGGCATCGAAGCGAGCTTGTTCTGGACGCCCGCGCCGTGGCTCATCATCGATGCCAGCGCGGCCCACACGGATGCAGCGTTCGATATCGCCGGTCCGGCAGACGAGATTCCAGGCGCGGTCGGAACGGTTCTTTCCGGTGGCATGCTGATGCGTTTTGATGCGCTATCCGTCAGTGCCCGCCTTCGACATTTCGGGGAGGCACCGTTGACGGAAAACGGCTCTATCACGTCTGATCCGACGACCATCATCAATCTCGGTGTCACACGTGATATCGGCCCGGTCTCTCTGTCGCTTGACGTATTAAATGCTCTCGACGCCAAAGATGCCGACATTTCCTACTTCTTCGAGTCCCGCCTGCCCGGCGAGACAGGCGGTGTCGAAGATCTCCACTTCCACCCTGTCGAACCACGCCAATTACGCCTGAGCGCACGCTACAGGTTTTAAAGAGGGACGAACGCCTCCCGCTACAGGGTGTAGGGTGTCCAGTGCTTTCTCGCCGGCTTTATCGCTTTATCCGGAACTCACGAAAAAAAGGCGCTCTTCGTCCAAGACGAAGAGCGCCGCAGTATAGGGTCAGGTATGTCGGAGGATAGTACCTTCCCTGTTCCAGATTGAGCTCAGTCCTGCCCCTCGAGGAACGAGACCGTGTATGCGTTGAATTCGCGCGCCCGCTCGACCTGTACCCAGTGACCAGTTCTCGTGAACGTGACGGTACGCGCTTGCGGACAGTTTTCGAGGAAGTGATTGGCACCCGTATACGGCAGGAAAATATCGTCCTTGCCCCAATAGACGAGTATCGGAAGCGAAAGCTCTTTTAACCGGGGCTGCAGATTCGGGGTCTTCATCCGGAACAAGACGTCCTTTGGCTGGCTCTTTGCGACTTCGAACCGCTCCCGGATCAGGCTGTCAGGGACGTTCGGCGCGAAGTCGGGATGTACGAGGTTCAGCAAGATCTTCTTTTGCGACTCGAATGTGTATTCGGGCGCCATGAAGACTTCGCCCATAACGCGGATGCCTGGCATCGCCATGTAAGTTTCGAGTTCCTCGATACTGCCGGGCGCCAGAAGCACGAGTGACTTTACGAATTCCGGATGGTCGAGTGCGAGCTGCAGCGATATGCCGCCACCCAGGGAATTCCCGACCAGATGTGCCTGCGAAACACCATGCGCCTGAAGCGCCTCGAAAAGCGTGCTTGCAAAGAACTCGAGAGGGTAATCAATACCTTCCGGCTGGGATGAATTTCCATAGCCGATGAGGTCGGGCATCAAAACTGTATAGCCCGCATCGACAATGGCCTGGTAATTACCGCGGAAATTCGAAAGGCCCGATGCACCCGGACCGCTCCCGTGGATACAGACAACCACCGGCCCTTCGCCAACCGACGCAATATTGATCTTATACCCGCCCGAAATCGGGTAGGTTTTGTACTTGATGTCGCTCATTTTGCGCTGCCTTACATAAATGGAAATTCGGGGAACAGGCCGAGTTCGGTATTGATCACGTCCTTGGTCCGAAGGTTGGGATCGTTCATCACGTGCGCACGGGCTGCATGGAGGTCTAGCCACGGCTGGATGATCTCGCTGTGCGTGTAAATCGCCCGTCCACCGAGTAGCTGGGCCATATCATCGACCAGTTTGGCGACCCGGCGAACAACCGAACAAGCATGATAGGCATAGAGCGCCCGCTTGGTCATCGGCACAGGTTCGCCGCTTTCAGCGTAACCGATCAGGTCCTCAAACTGATGGCGAAGCATCAGGTCCATCTCGGCGCACTGACCTTTCGCAGCCGCGATTGCGGCGTGCAGCATCGGGTCATCCTTGGACGCCTTGTTCGTATTGGTGGAGATTCTGTTCTCCATGATGTTCATAGCGCCCTTGATCGCAGCTTGTGCGCCGCCCAGGGCAGCCGTGTTCACGGAACGAATGAAGATCTGCGCCCACGGAATGCGATACAACGGTGCATCATTCTCCTTGTGCCCGCGCTCGATGCCGGAGAACGCCGCCTCGCTCGGACGGTGCACACGGTGCTCCGGCACGAAGGCGCGGTCGACGACGATGTCATGGCTGCCTGTGCCCTGCAGCCCGAAGACATGCCAGGCGTCGCGCTGGATTTCATAGTCGCTCCGAGGAACCAGAAAGATCATCATCTCCGGATTGCCATCTTTTGTCTTCGGGGGCGCAACGGCCCCCAGGAACACCCACTTGCAGTGGACGGAACCGGTCGAAAAGCCCCAATGGCCAGACAGGTAATAGCCGCCGCCTTCGGCATGCTCCACTTTGCCAACCGGCTGATAGCTTGAAGAAATCAGCGTCTCATTGTTCTCGCCCCAGACATCTTCCTGGGCCTGCGAATCCATAAGCGCGAGCTCGAATGGATGGCAGCCGAGCACGCCGAACATCCAGCCCGTCGACATGCAGCCTTCGGCCAACGCTTTTTGCACATCGTAAAAAACATTCGGGTGCATCTCGTAGCCGCCCCAGCGTTTCGGCTGAAGGATACGGAAGAAACCGGCCTGACGCATCTCATCGATCGTCTCTACGGGGACATCGCGTCCAGACGTGCACTGCTTTGCGCGTGATTTGAGCGTCGGGATCATGGCGCGCGCGCGCGCTACAAGTTCCTCGGCGGTCGGAATGCTATCGGCAGACTTCCCGGATTTGGAAGTGGCTGCCAGGGAGATTGTATTCATCGTTTCCTCCTAATTCGGCCGGCTGGGAACTTCTCCTCACCAAGCTATTGCAATTCGTAATTTTTAATAATAATTATTACGCAAATGGTCAATAACAAAACGTATTAGCATTTTAATTGTCTAAATCGGCCGACGAAGGCCGAGCAAAGGGAGAAGTTTAGCAATGGCTATCGAGCAACTCGGCTACGTCGTCGTTTCCGCAACAGACATGGATGCGTGGGACAGGTTTTTAGTAGACGTCACCGGGGTGATGCGGGCCGCCGATCCCGGTAATGGCGCAAAGCACTACCGGATCGACGAACGGCCTTTCCGGTTCCGGATCGAACCGGGCGAAGAGGATCGCCTCATCGCTGCGGCCTACCGCATTTCCACCCCTGAAGAACTTGAAGCCCTCAAGAAGCGCGTCGAGGCTGCCGGCCAGACGGCCGAATATGGCAGCGATGAGGCGGCCAAGGTCAGAGGCGTCGACAGCTTTATTTCGATCGTCGATCCGGCTGGAAACCACCTTGAATTTTATTGTGGCGACACCGCTGACGATGTTCCGTTTAAATCCGAGCAAGGCGTGAAGGGATTCGTGACCGGCGCTATGGGCATGGGGCACGCTGTCCTTGGCGCGCCCAATTTCGACGAGTGCCACGCCTTCTACCGCGACGTCGTCGGCTTCCATGATACAGACCTGCCCCGCTTCAAATTCTCCGACGATCCCGAAGACACCGGCTTTCGCATCGCGTTCATGCATGCCGACAATGGCCGCCATCATTCCCTCGCCCTCGGCGAACACCCTGCGCCGCCGTCTGGCTGTGTTCACCTCATGCTCGAAATGCAGGACCAGGACGATGTCGGGCGGGCGCATGACCGCATGCGAAAGGCAGAGATCAGGGAAAGTGCCACTTTGGGTCGGCATTCCAACGACAAAATGTTCAGCTTCTATATGAGGACGCCTGGCGGCTTCGACCTTGAAGTGGGCTGTGACGGTTTGGTGCTGAATCCCAAGACATGGGAAACCACCGCGATCACAAGCATCAGCGACTGGGGACACGTCTGGTCGTGGTCGCTTTAGGCGCCTGGCAGCTTGCCTGCCCTGAATCTGCCCGCATCGCTGATAATCGGTTCGGGCTGCCAGAGGGATAGAGGATTTCATGTCCAACGCTGAAACTGAGGATGCCGGCAAAAGCCGGCAAACTCGCTGGCTGTTCCTATATTTAGGCGCTGTCTTCTTTCTTATGGCCGTGGGCAACCTTGGTCTGGTTTCCATCATGCCAGCCATTGGCCGGATGCTGGACATCCCTGACTATCTGATCGCCTGTGTCTTCTCTTTTTCCGCACTGGCCTGGGCGATCAGTTCACCTTTCTGGGCGACACGGGTCAGCCGGGTCGGGCCAAATCTTTATATCCGCCTCGGCATCTGCGGTTTCGTGCTGTCGCTGGCTGGATTCGCGCTGGGCATCACGCTTGGCCGTCTGGAGATTGCCGGCCCGTTCGGTATCTTCCTGCTCTTTTCGGTGATGCGGATCGCGTTCGGTCTGCTCGGTTCCGGCACGTCGACGGCGATCCTCTCCATTGTCGGACTCAACACAACGGGTGAGCGGCGGACGCGAATCCTGACGGAGATCCAGGGCGCCAACAATCTCGGTAGTGTGGTTGGCCCCGCCGTGGCACCGCTGATGATCGTCGCCCCGCTCGGCTTCATTGGCCCGATCCTGGGTTTTGCTGTCCTGGGATTGGTGGCCTTGGCAACCAGTTTCGTCTTCCTGAAGAAACAATCGCCGGTCCCGAAGGTCGAGCAGCCCACAGCGCCGGCCGCAACAGTCTCATCGGTATGGAAGGACAAAGCCGTCGGCCCTCACCTGACCTTCGGCATGATCGTTTCGTCGGCCCAGGCGATAAATCTCTACCTCATCGGTTTCGTTCTGATCGACCGGGCTGTTGTCGGCACTGTTCAGGCCCAGAACCTCATCGCAACGGCAATGACCGGCGGCGCCATTGCTGCCCTGATCGCCCAGTTCGGCGTAGTCCGGATTTTCCCGATGCCTCCGGTAAGAATGATGATGATCGGCACAGCATTGGCCCTTGCAGGAAACGCTTGGCCTCTGCTGCAACCCTCACCGTTTGCCGCCATGGGTGGGTTCATCCTTGCGAGTTTCGGTTTTGGGCTGGCGCGTCCCGGCTTCGGCGCAGCCGCGTCTCATGCCGGTGGGCGCGACGACCAGGTTGCGATCGCCTCTGCGGTTTCGCTGATCGCTGGCGCGTCCATTGCAGTGCCCCCCGTCCTGGCGGCAGCCGCCTACCAGATATTTACGCCGACACCCTTCGCCGTACCGGTTGCGATGCTGGCATACTTGCTTCTCAGCTTTACCATCCGAAGCCGCCGACAGGACACGATTGTTCGCCGTGAGCAATAATGCGTTCCTGAAATCCGTATTTTTCCAGGGCGCCAAATCATTAGGGTCGAACCATAGAAACCTGCCGAGGAATCCAATGCATTCCCGGCAATGACAACCAAGACCCCCGGGAGAATAAAATGGATCGCTTTCTTATCATCTCGTCTGACGGACATGCCGGCCTGCCGCCTGAGCGCTATCGGGACTATCTGGACTCCAAGTACCATGATGAGTTCGACAGGGCTGTCGAGCGCGAGACCGCCATGCGGGCCGAAAAGGAAAAGCATTTCCTGATCGACGACTTCAATAATAAGTGGCGCGCCAAGGTTGGTGATGGCCTGCAAGGCGCCTGGGACGGCAAGATCCGGAACCGCGTCCTCGACGGAGATGGCGTGGCTGCAGAAGTCCTCTATCCAGATGGGATCACGGAACGCAATGCGCCGCCTTTCGGCGCCGATATCGGCCTGCTGCCGAACAAGCAGAATGCCGAGCTGCAATGGGCCGGCGCGCGCGCCCACAATCGTTGGCTTTCGGAATTCTGCCAGGAGGATCCGCACCGCCGGATCGGACTCGCCATTGTTCCAGCTCTCTACGATATCGAAGAGACCAAGAAAGAAATCATCTGGGCAAAAGATAATGGCCTGAAGGGCGTCTTTTTCCCGACGATCACCGACGGTTTCGACATGTATAACCACACCAAATACCATGAAGTGTGGGCCATGCTGCAGGACCTGAAAATGCCGCTGCACTTTCACTCCGGCGCGTCGCCAGCCTATGACATCACCCAGCCAGGCTGGATCGGAACGTATCTCTGCGAGTACCCATTCTGGCTGACCCGTCCGCTCTGGAGCATGATCTTTGGCGCGGTCTTCGAAAAGTTCCCGGACCTGAAAGTTTCTTTCACGGAAGCGGGCGGCGAATTCTGGTATCCTTGGATACTGGAACTGATGGATGTGCGCGCCTCAGTTAAGCACACCAGCGGCAAGCTCGGCGATTTCACAACCAGCATGACCTTGAAACCAAGCGAGTATTTCGCCCGCAATGTCTGGATTGGCTGCTCAGCCCTTCCGGACGAAGAAACCACGAAATCCTATTACGACATCGGCATCAACCGTATTCTCTGGGGCACGGACTATCCGCACCCAGAGGGCACCTGGCCGAACACTCAGCAAAAAATGTCGGAAAGCCTTGGCGGACTACCCGAGGATGACATCCAGGCCATGCTCGGCACAAATGCGCTGGACATATACGATCTCGATACCAGTGCACTCTGGAACATTGCTGCGAAAATTGGGCCGCCCAAGACCAGCCTGCGCATGCAAGCTGCCGAATAGGCCGCTCTCGTTTGCAGTTGTTTATTGATGCTCGTCGATCTAGTGCTTCAGAATGAAGAAAGTCTCCAGCTGGCACGGGATCGACGAGTTTCTGGCAGTTGTCGCCCATGGCGGGTTCACAGCCGCCGGCGACAAACTAGGCGTTTCAAAGTCCTATCTAAGCAAGACCATACGTGAGCTGGAAGCTAGGCTCGGCGTTCAGCTCTTGGTCCGCACAACTCGCTCGCTCTCTTTGACAGGAGCGGGCGAGAGCTTTCACAGTGAATGCCTCGAAATGAAGGACTCGCTCGTCTCTCTGGAAAACCGGATGGGCCTGATTAGCCGCGAGCCTGTCGGTCGCCTGCGCGTTGCGCTCAGCGGCAATTTCGGATCCGACTACATGACGGCCTATCTCGCAGATTTTAGCGCGCAACATCCGGCCATCGATATCGAGTCTATCGCCTACCTTAATGAAAAGGATATCAGCCAGGACCAGTTCGACATCGTCATTCGCTATGGCGAGTTGAAAGACTCAAATCTTCGTGCACGGAAGTTTGGCTATCTGTCCTACGGCTTGTGCGCTTCGCCCGACTACATTGAAGAGCATGGCTGGCCGGAATCGGCCGACGACATCAAGCGCCACACCTGGCTCACAGACCTTTCGGGCGCGGTGAACTTCAACGAACAGCAGAACCTCAAAGTAACGCCTTTCTGGATGAGCAACAGCGCCGTCGCCTTACGAAGCGCAGTGCGCCGTGGCCTTGGCCTTGCCAGTCTTCCAATGGCCGTTGTCCGCAAGGACCTGATGGATGGCTCCATCCTCCTCCTCGAAGAAGAATGGTCCTATTACGACAAGGCCTGCTGGGTCGTATATTCTCCAGGCATCCTGTCGGCCGGCGCGAGGCTGTTCATTGACTATCTTGTGAGCCGTACCGGCCGCGTAAAGATCCGGCCATCCGCCCTGTCGGGATTGTCCCGCAACCGCTAGATTTCCAGCGAATCCATTCAGCCCTGCATCCGACTTGGACCCCGGACTCATTGTGCACGCTCATGCACAAAGAGTGCGCAACTCCCTATTTTCCTTGTACTGCATTGCGTGATATAAATTTTGCTACGCAAATGAGCAATATAAAACACTGGGAGGCTCGCATTGCATACTATTGAACGATTTCCCATGCCAATTCCATTTGGCTGGTTCGGTATTGGCTACTGTGATGAGCTGAATGCGGGCGACGTCAAATCGGTTCGGTATTTCGGGAGAGACCTCGTTCTCTTCAGGACCGAAGATGGCAAGGCGGGCCTGCTTGACGCTTATTGCCCTCACCTCGGCGCTCATCTCGGGGTTGGTGGCGAGATTGAAGGCGATGGTATTCGCTGCCCCTTCCATGCATGGAAGTTCGATACTGAGGGTAATTGCAAGGACATCCCCTACGCGACCCAGATGCCACCTCGCTGCAAGCGCGGTCCGGTTACCGATGCTTATCCGCTTCAGGAAAAGAATGGCGTGATCTGGGCCTGGCATCACCCCGACGGCATCGAGCCCGACTTCGACGTGATCGAATATCCAGAGTTCACCAACCCGGAATGGGCAGAACCGGTTCGACGCGAATGGCGATTTGCCAGCAATCCGCAGGAGATTGCCGAGAACGGCGTCGATTTTGCTCACTTCCTTTACGTTCACAAACTCGACGCGGTTCCGGAGGGCGAAACAACTTATGACGGCCCCCTTCGGACGAGCGAAGCACATGGCGAGCGCACGCTGACGCTACCGAACGGCGAAACGAAGACAATGAAGTCGTCTGTGCGCACAGTCCAGAATGGCGCGGGACAGAAGATGACGCGTTTCAGCGGCATCGCCGATCTTTCGCTGCAGGTTCTTGCCACTCCTGTAGAAGCTGATTTGGTCGAACTGCGCTTCCACTTCGCTCATCCGAAATTCGATCCGGACTCCTTTGAGGGCAAGATCGTCCAGATGCAGATCACCTCGATTTGCGGTCAGCAGGGCGTCGAGGGCGACCTGCCGATCTGGGACACGAAAATCCACAGGGCCCGACCACTATTGTGCGATGGCGATGGACCGATCCTGCAGTTCCGCCGGTACTTCTCGCAGTTCTACATCGGCTGGCCCAAAGGCAGCTTCGTCGCTAGCGCTGCGGAATAATTTTTCCCTCGCTTTCCGATCCCCTCAACCAACTCGCACGCCCGGACTCTCTTCTGCACGGGCTCATCTAAACCATTGGAGAAACAGCACATGGCAAGACTTCGTTATGTTCGCGGCGAAGCCGAGACGCGCAAGCCAGGCATGCTACGAAACACAGTTCGGGGCATTCGCGCCGTCTATGAAACCGATCCGGAAATCGCTCGCGAGCTTCTTCCCAAGCCCCTGGTCAATATCGAGCGTCCTGAGATCTTCATTCAAATGGTCCACGTGGCCATGCACATCACCGACGATCACACGATGGAAATCGGTGCGCTCACCATGGGCGTCAACTGCACCTATGAAGGCGTTCCGGGAGCCTATTGTTTCCACATGGCTATGGAAGGCGAAACCGTCGTCACATCGGGACGTGAGCGCTTCGGCGAGCCAAAGAAGATAGCTTCAACGACGTTCGAACGCGATGGAGATCATGTGCGCGCGACCTGTTCACGCCACGGCATCACATATTTCGAAATCGAAGGTGATATTGGCGACCCAGTCGATCAGCCACACCAGTTTGAGGAATACATATACTGCTACAAAGGCATGCCTTCGATCGAGCACGAAACCGGCTTTGACGGCGACGTCTTTCTTACGCGGCTCAACTGGAAACGAAACTACACCGACCGGCGCAGCATGGAGGGAAAGATCACGCTGACAGAGTCGCCGTACGATCCTCTTGTCGACATTCCGGTCCGACGCCTTTCTTCAATGCAGTATGTCGAGGGCGGCTCCCAGACAGGCGGCAGCATCCTGCGAACTGTTCCGGGTGAATGGATCCAGCCGCACTGGGTTGGCCGCTACGACGACCCGCAAAATGTCGGCAAACTGGTTGCTGCTGGCGAGAAAGTCTCGGGCTGATGGAGTTCTCGGGCAAGACAGCCGTCGTCACAGGCGGAGCCGGCGGCGTTGGAAAGTGCCTTTGCATCGAGCTGGTCAAGCTGGGCTGCAATGTCGCGGTCATCGACATCGATGAAAAGCGCATTGCCGCCACAGTGCAGGAACTGGAGCAGATGGGCGAAGGCCGCGTGATCGGGCTTCGCTGCGACCTTACCAAAGAAGCGATGGTCCTTGATGTCGCCGACAAGGTTTTTGAGACCTTCGGCAATGTGCATCTGCTGTTCAATAATGCCGGCGTTGGCTTGGGCGAGGCCCAGAAGAAGCTGTGGGATCTGCCCATCAGTGACTGGCGCTGGGGTATCGATGTGAACGTCATGGGCATCGTCCACGGCATCAAGGCCTTTGTTCCGCGCATGCTGGAAAAAGACGAAGAGGGATTTGTCATCAATTCCTCGTCTGCCAATGGAGGCCTGTACTCCCTGCCAAACACGCCGATTTATGCCGCGACAAAGGCAGCTGTGACCAGCATTTCCGAAGTCCTGTTTCAGCAGCTTCAGCGGGAAGGTGGGAAAATCCGGACAGCCATCCTCTTTCCAGGCCCCCACACGGTAAACACCGGCATTCTGGCTTCCAGCACCGTCCGTCCAGACGACTATGTCGAAGACGAAACCCAGCGGAAGGTCGCCTATGAATCCATGGACGATCTGATCAAGGCGACGGGCCTGCGTATCCAACTCACCGAGCCAGAGGACGTCGCACGCTTTGCACTCGACGGAATACGTAAAGGTGATTTCTGGATGATACCGGACAGTGAGCAGACCGACATGGCCGTCGGGTCGCGCACCCAAGTCATCCTGGACCGGGGCACACCCGGCTACGCGTTCTGAAAGTGATGTGCTCGACTGAATCCGGACGAGCATCACGCACCAAAGAGGTATGGGGCAGGCTATGCGGCAAATGCGTTCGCCACATAGCCTGCCTCGCACCATTCCTGCAGCGCCGGGAAACCGGCATGTGCGACAGAAAGGCCACACAGACTTTCGGATTCGTATAAATAAAGCCAATAAATTAGCAATTAGCGTCGATAGCCAGTTGCCTAAAACCGCTTAATGCGCATTATATTTAAATAATTACTACGCAAAGAATGCTTCCCGCTGAGGAGGCATCTTAGAAATTGTTCGGGGAGGAACAAGTGGATAAGAGAGTCATGTATACGGGAGCTCTGCTAGCGAGCTCCATTTTCCTGGCGCCATGGTCATTGGCACAGGATGTTGAACCGGCGGCGGACGAATCCGGAGCAAAGAAGCTCGACACGGTGATTGTCAACGCACGCCGCCGCGAGGAAAGCCTGCAGGACGTGCCGATTGCGATTACCGCAAAATCCCAGGAAGATCTCGACCTGTTTAATATCGAGTCTGTCGGCGACCTGCAGTTGTTCACACCGGGCTTGCAGGCCTTTGGTCCCTATCGTGACCAGCCAATCGTAACGCTTCGCGGTCAAGGCGGCTTCACGCCCGGCGGCATTCCAAGTGTGTTGATGTACATCAACGAAGTGCCGGCGGCGACAAGCTCGCAGGCTGGCAGTCCGGGCGGCATGCTCGGCGGCAACGATCTACTATTCGATCTTCAGAACGTGCAGGTCGTAAAGGGGCCGCAAGGTACCCTTTTTGGCCGAAACACAACTGGCGGCGCTGTCCTTGTGCAGAGCCGCCGTCCGCAGCCGGAATTTGGCGCGAGCGTTCAGGTTACAGGCGGCAACTACAACGACCGTGAAGTCGAAGCTGTTCTCAACGTACCGCTGGCAGAAGACAAGTTCATTGTCCGTTTCGCGCTCAGCACGCAGGAGCGAGACGGATTTACCTTTGCAGAATCAACACCATCTCATCCGGATGGTCTCTGGCTGGACGACGCCCAACATGTGGCTGGGCGCCTTTCGGTGTTGTTCAAGCCTACGGCGTCCATTGAAAACCTTCTGATCGTGGACTCGATCAGCAGCGACAAGAATGGCACCTCATCCATCCTGAAGGACATCAACGACAACCCATTGCATCCGGTGAACCAGTTCTTCCCGATCACGAAGGCCCTGCTTGCCGCTCAAGATGCTCGTGGGGAACGTCGTCTTGGCGCCCTTTCTGCGGACCTGAGGAGCGATCTCGACCGCTGGTCGATTACCGACATCCTGTCTATTGAGCTGACGGACAATCTCACCTTCAAGAACATTGCGAGCTATCAAGACGCAGAATACGCTCGCACGGTGGACGGGGACGGCACGATCCTGCCGATCTTCGATCCCGTCCAGTCGCAGGCGCGTCCTTTTATTACTCGTCAGTTCTCTGAAGAAGCCCAACTTCAGTGGTCGAACCTTCTCGATGGAAAGCTCGATTCAACCTTCGGCGTCTTCTACTTGGACTCACCCGAGAACGACCAATTCTCCGAGCACCGGAATGTTGTCTTCGGCCAGCCGCGGAACGTCGGTGTTGCAAATTCAGAGACGACAAAGGCCGTGTTTGCCCAGTCCGACTACGACCTCTCTTCACTGGTCGAAGGTCTGACCTTCACCGGCGGCGTCCGGTACACATGGGAAACCATTTCAAGGAGGACGCGTGACGTGAGCCTTACGGGGGCCTGCACCTCTCCCTTCTCGGATGCAAATTGTGTCTCGTCGCGCTCGGAAGACTTTGAGGCACCAACCTGGACCGTCGGCCTGAACTATCAGGTCAAACCCGGCACGATGGTCTACGTTGCATCACGCCGCGGTTTCCGCTCGGGCGGCTTCAATCTAGAAGGCGACACGCCTGCGGACGAAGTGACATTCGACGAGGAGCGCGTCACTGACATTGAGTTCGGTCTCAAATCCGACTGGAGCGTCAATTCGATCGCCGCGCGGACCAACATTGCAGCCTATCGCCAGTTCTATGACGACATCCAGCTGCCGCAATTCTCGACCTCGTCAATCACCGGAGCAACGCTCACCGTTATCCGGAATGCCGGCAAAGCGGAGATTACCGGCATCGAACTGGAAAACCGGTTTGCCTTCGGCGATCGACTGGAGCTGGGAACGCAACTTGCGTGGACCGATTATGAATACACCGAACTCGGCCCGAACGTAGTTCCGCCAGTCATTCCAACGGTGCCCGAATGGACCTACGGCTTCGACGGCGCTGTGCATCTCTTCGATCGTGAGGACTGGGGACGTCTGTCAGCGCGCGCAGCATACAGTGTGACGGGCGACCGCTACACCGCCTCGCTGATCGACGAGTTCGCGTTTCAGGATGAGTTTGGTGTCCTGACGCTGGGTGTCGATTGGCGTGATGTAGGCGGACATCCGGTCGATTTGTCTTTCTTTATGACGAATGCCACGGACGAACTCTACCAGGTCGGCAGCCTGCCGCTCAGCTCGACTGTTGGCGTTTCAACAATCGCCTATGGCGCACCTCGCATGTGGGGCATCCGGCTGGGCTACAGGTACGGTTCCGAACGCTGAAGCAGACGCTTTAGCGGCCATGTTTATCGGTGGGAGCGGATGGCCCGGCAAGGGTCCGGCCGTTCCCACCATACAATACTAAGGGGGCGAGCCACCAAAGGCTTCGCCCTTCTCAGTCTTAGGGAGTGGAAAATATGAACTTCGACAAATTCCGGCGCTTGATGGCAACAACCGCGCTTGCCTCGCTCACGGCCAGCGCCATCGCGGGCACGACATCCGCCCAGTCCAAAGAGCCTTACTCACCCTATGTGCGCGCTGACTACCCCGAACAGGTGTTTTGGGGCGACACCCATTTGCACACCAATTTTTCGCTGGACGCCGATCTCGGCGGGGCGCTTCGGGTTACCGCAGATCAGTCCTACGCCCACGCACGGGGCGAAGAGGTGACCACGTCCAGCCGGCAGTCCACCAAGCTCAGCCGACCGCTCGACTTTGTCGTCGTCGCCGACCATGCCGAATATATGGGCCTCTGGCGCCGGTTCCGCGCGAATGATCCCTTGCTGAACCAGTCCGAAGTCGCTCAAGGCTGGCAAAAGACACTTAACGAAAAGCCAGCCGAGCGGATGAACCTCACAACCTCGCTCCTTCATCAGATGATGTCCGGACAAGCGGAGTTTCGCGACCCCGAATTTGAAAACTCGGTCTGGCAGAAAGTCGTCGCCAATGCCGAGAAGTACAACGAGCCTGGCGTGTTCACCGCTTTTGCTGGCTATGAGTGGACCTCAATGCCCGGCGGCGACAACCTTCACCGCGTCGTCATCTTCAAGGACGACGCTGAGACAGTCTCGAAAACTATTCCCTTTTCCAGCTTCGACAGCCAGGACCCCGAAGACCTCTGGAAGTTTTTTGAAACCTATGAAGCTGAAACCGGCGGCGAAGTTCTAGCGATTCCGCACAATGGCAATGTCTCGAATGGGCTGATGTTCGCGCCACAGACGATGGACGGCGACGATCTCGACAAGGCCTATGCCGAGACCCGTGCACGTTGGGAACCACTCTTCGAGGTAACGCAGATCAAGGGCGATAGTGAGACCCACCCCCTGCTCTCACCCGAAGATCCATTTGCAGATTTCGAGACCTGGGATCTTGCCAATCTCGAATTAACCGCCGCCAAACAGGACTGGATGCTGCAATACGAGTATGCCCGCTCAGCTTTGCTTGCGGGGC
Organism: Henriciella litoralis; assembly: GCF_002088935.1. Classification (NCBI taxonomy): domain Bacteria; kingdom Pseudomonadati; phylum Pseudomonadota; class Alphaproteobacteria; order Hyphomonadales; family Hyphomonadaceae; genus Henriciella; species Henriciella litoralis. The sequence continues at coordinate 2,815,310 of NZ_NCSS01000006.1, read as the reverse complement.
TGGCCTATGACAAATCACTCGGCGCCAATCCCTTCAAGTTTGGCATGATCGGAAGCACCGACTCCCACACCGGAATGTCCGCCGTCGAAGAAAACAACTTCTGGGGCAAGTCTTTCTTCACCGAGCCTTCGCGCTTTCGGACGAAGGGAGAATTCTTCCGCCAGGATGATCTCGTGAAATACATCTGGGAGCTCAGCGCAGCAGGTTATGCTGGTATTTGGGCACAGGAAAATACGCGGGAATCCCTTTTCGACGCGATGATGCGACGCGAAACCTACGCGTCGACCGGACCACGCATGACGGTGCGGTTCTTCGGCGGCTGGGACTTCGATCCGGCCGATGCCGACCGGTCAAATCTGGCAGAAATTGGCTATACCCGCGGCGTTCCCATGGGAGGAGACCTGACAGCGAATCCGGAGGGCGGTGCGCCACGCTTCCTGATCCGCGCCGTGAAAGACCCGGAAGGCGCAAACCTGGACCGGGTCCAGGTCGTGAAAGGCTGGCTCGACGGCTCCGGAAGCACCCACGAAAAGATCTATGATGTCGCCCTGTCTGACGGACGGACAGCCGAGCCAGGCTCACCGGTCGCCCCTGTTGGGAACACAGTGGATCTGGAAACTGCAACCTATCTCAACTCGATTGGCGATCCGGAACTGAGCACCGTCTGGACGGACCCCGACTTCGATCCGGACCAGCGGGCGTTCTACTATCTTCGCGTCCTGGAGATCCCGACGCCGCGCTGGACAGCGTATGATGCGGCCTTCTACGGAATCGAGCTGCCCGAAGGCGTGCCGACGACACTTCAGGAGAGGGCGTACACATCGCCTATCTGGTACACGCCCTGATTAGACCGGCATGATCACTCTAGCAGACAAAGTCATCGTCGTGACTGGCGGCGCAGGCGCGATCGGTGCTGCCATCACGCGCAGCCTGATGCGGCTGGGCGCGCTGGTCATCTGGACCGACATCGATCCGGCTGCGGAAGCGGCTGCCAGCGATGAAATCATAAATGGCGCCGTCTTTCAGCGCCACGATGTCGGCAGTGCCGACGACTGGCAGACACTTGAGAAAGTGATCAACACACGCTTCGGAAGGCTCGACGGGCTGGTCAATAATGCTGGCATATACCGACAGGAGACTGCTGAGCAGGTCACCATCGACGGTTTGCGGGACGTCATGCGCATCAATTTCGAAGGGCCTTTGCTTGGCTGTCAGATGGCCCTACGGCTCATGCAGGACGAAGGGGCGATCGTGAATATCGCCTCGGTGGCAGGCCTCAAACCTGGCTCGCGAACAGTGTCCTACGGTGCCTCCAAGGCAGCCCTCCTGAACCTCACCCAATCTGTGGCTCGGCTCGCAATTGATCAGCAACGCCGCATCCGGTGCAACGCAATCTGTCCAGGCAGTGTCAGCAGCGCGATGAGCCAGAATGCGCTCAAGGGCGTTAAACCCGCCACCGTCGAGAAGATGTTCCACCGCACCAGCGTGCAGGGGCGCATGGCCACGCCTGAAGAGATCGCACAAACCGCAGTTTTCCTGCTCTCGCCGGGCGCCTCGTTCACGACAGGTACGAACGTCATCGTGGACGGCGGCCTAACGCTTTAACCGGCGCAGCAATAACAAAGAACAAGAAGGGGCCAATTCCATGGTCGACGAGCTCATTAAGACCGCCGTGTCCGGCACAATCCGGAAACGGCTAGAAGATGCCGACAAACGGTATTTTGCCAACGACAATATCGCCGCTTTCATTGAGCCCGGCGAAATCGAAGCCCTGCAGGCAGAAGTCGAGGCCGCAGTGGAGCAGCTCCTGCATGCCCTCGTGATCGATACGAGCCGCGACCACAATACCCGCGACACGGCGGCCCGGGTTGCCCGCATGTTTGTGACGGAAGTATTCGCCGGACGCTACCATTCTTCTCCCGACACGACGGAGTTTCCCAATGCGGAAGCTCTAAACGAGTTGATGATCGTGGGGCCAATCACGGTTCGTAGCGCGTGCAGTCATCACCTTTGTCCGATTATCGGCCGCGTATGGATCGGGGTGCTACCGAATGCCCGCTCAAATCTGATAGGTCTCTCGAAGTATTCTCGGCTGACAGACTGGATCATGTCGCGGCCCCAGATCCAGGAAGAAGCGATCGTTCAACTCGCCGACATGCTGGAAAGTATGATCACGCCTGACGGCATCGCAATCGTGATGGAAGCTGATCATTTCTGCATGCACTGGCGCGGCGTAAAAGATAACAATACACAGATGATCAACAGCGTCATGCGCGGACAGTTCTTGGAAAACGCGTCGCTGCGCCGCGAATTCCTCACCCTGATCCGCCTGAGAACAAGAGACTGACGCGCCGGCGGCACGCAGGGAGGCCGCCCCTAATCAAGCATCTGGGAGAGCTTCACCTTCTCGATCTTGCCGAGAGAGTTGCGCGGCAGCACCTTCAGAATGCGGACCAGTCGCGGAACCTTGTAGTTGGCGATTCGGTCACGAGACCAGTCAACCAGGGCCTGCTCATCAAGTCGGGCCCCATCTTCAAGCGTAACGAAAGCCGCGCCAACCTCGCCGAGACGGTCGTCAGGCATGCCAATGACAGCAACCTCGGAAACGGCCGGATGCTGACGAATTTGATGTTCGATCTCCGCTGGATAACAATTAAATCCACCGCAGATGAACATCTCTTTCTTGCGGCCCGTAATCGTCAGATAACCGAGTGCATCGAGACGGCCAAGATCGCCTGTCTTCATCCAGCCATTTCGATGGTAACTCGCTTCCGTCGCGGCCGGATCGTCGAGGTAATGTTTGAAGTTATACTCGCTGCGCAGCAAGATTTCGCCCGTCTCTCCGGTCTCGACAGGGATACCCCTGCCATCGGCAATCATGAGCTCGACACCATTGACGGCTTTGCCACACGTCTTGCTTATGCGTTCAATTGGATCGGCGCGGCCCGTAATCGTCGCGACGCCGCAGCATTCGGTTAGGCCATAGGCCGTCATGACCTGTTCGATCCCCAACTCGTCCTTCATTCGCCGGACAAGCTCTTCTGGAACCACAGAAGCGCCCGTCACGGCCGCACGCAGGGAAGAAATGTCGTAGGCGTCCCGGTCCTTGAAGCGCAGAAGGTCCTCAAAAATCGTCGGCGGTCCAGGAAGAATTGTTACGCGATGCTCCTGGATGAGGCGGCAAGCGTCTTCAGGCGTGAACGTCGACATCGGGATGATCCGCGTGCGGAACCATAAGGCTGCGAGCCAGCCTGCCTTGTAACCAAATGTGTGAAAGAACGGATTCACGATGAGATATGTATCGTCCGACGTCAAACCGACCGCTTCGGCCCAGGCTCGCGAATTCTGGGTCGTCTGGGCGTGCGTGGTCGCCACGCCTTTGGGAAGGCCTGTCGTACCCGATGTGAAGATCAGGTCCGATATGTCATCAGGACTTGCAATGAAGGGATCGGAGGCCGCCGGGCCCGTATCCTTTTGAGACGAAAGCAGTGCAGGCCATGAACCCTCATTATTGCCATCAATGCTGATGATCTGCGTCTCTTGCATGCTGGGCTCTGCCCTTAGCGCAGCGACATTATCCCGGCCGAGAAAACGCTCGGTTGTCAGTACCAGCTGCGCCGAAGTCCGCCCGACGATCTCCGCCGCTTCAGCAGGCTTAAGCCGTGTATTCAGCGGAACCAGAATGCTGCCATTCAGATGGATGGAAAGTGCCGCAATGATCCAGTCTGAGGAATTCGGCGCCCAAAGCGCCACCCGATCCCCTGCTGATACGTTCAGCGACCTTAGGCATGCAGCGCCTTTGCTCGCCGTCGCAAGCAGCGCCGAATAGCTGATCGACTGATCGCCGTCGATGATGGCTATGCCCTCAGGGTCTGCTGATACAGCTTTCGCCAGGACCTCTGGTACAGTCTGGATCAGCATGCTGATTGCCCTTGCATGAACGTGTTGCCCGGGCCGACAGGCATGGCCCTCTTGAGGACTGCCCCGTCGACAACTTTCTGGTGATAGTTTCTGTCGCCCCAGATACCCGCGAGCGCCCACACTCGCTTCATGTAGAAATGGAGGTCGACTTCAAACGTATAGCCCATACCGCCAAATACCTGGATCGCGTTCTCAGCCGCCAACATGGCCGCATCCGTTGCCGCGATCTTTGCATGCGCGACGGCATTGTCTCGCGCCTGTCCCGCCGTGTTCAGCAAAGTACCGGCGCGATAGACTGCCGGTCGGGCGAACTCGAGCCGGACCTGCGCATTCGCCATCAGGTGCTTGACCGCCTGGAACGAACCGATCGGCTGACCAAACTGCTCACGGACTTTTGAGTATTCAGTGGCCAGTTCAATCATCCGCGCCGCAAGACCACACAATTCAGCCGCCGCAGCACAGGCTCCCCGTGCCGCAATGTTGGCCGCCAGCTGGCTACCAAGTTCGCCCTTGGCGATGATCTTACCAAACGGCACGGTCACGCTACAGAGACGTCGCCCCGGATCGATGCTCTGCTGAGGCGTCAATTTGATGTATTCGCCCGCAGAGACGATCACCTTACCGGGCAGAAAGGCAAGCGCGAAGTCGGCATCTTCGGCAAAGTTGGGATAGGGATTAAGGGGGTGAGCGATGATCCCGCGTCTCGCCCCTGATACCAGATCCTCGATCATGGCTTCTGTTGGGCAGCCAAGCGCACGAAGCGCCGGGATCAGAACCGCAGCTGTCTCGGAGAAAGGTTCTGGCAGGCACGCCCTACCCACTTCTTCACAGAAGAGGAGAACATCCTCTGAAGGCAGATCAAGCCCACCAGCCGCCTCAGGCGCAAGCAGCCCCAGAAGCCCCATTTCCGCAAGCTTGGGCCACAATCTCAGCCTGTCGCCTCCCGAAGCGACGTCCCTGAGGCGAGCCGCATCATTCTCAGCATCAAGGAATGACCGCGCGCCATCGCGCAAATCGAGTGTGTCCTGAGCGAACGCAAAGTTCATGGGAGTCTCCTAACCCCTTGGCATGCCGAGCAGTCGCTCAGCAATAATGTTTCGCTGGATTTCGTTGGTGCCAGCATAGATCGGCCCGGCGAGCGAGAACATGTATCCGTCGAGCCAGCGCCCCTCATCCAGCGCCCGCCCGCTCTCTCCCGTCAGCTCGGCCGAGTCGCCGCACAGCAGCATGCCGAGACGATGCATCTCGCGATCAAGTTCGGACCAGAAAATCTTGTTGCAGCTGGCCTCGGCCCCAATTGAGCCGCCCGCCATGATCTTGCTAGCGGTCTGATAGGTCGAAAGACAGTAAGCTTCAGCGTCCAGCCATGCCTGCAGGACCCTGTCGCGGACCCCGGGTGACGCGCGATCGCCACGCTGCCGGTACAATTCCAGCAAACGCGCGGCCGTTCTCTGAAACCGCGCCGGCGACCGCAGCATCAACCCCCGCTCGAAGCCGGCCGTCGCCATCGCCACCCCCCAACCGCCATTCTCCGGGCCAAGTAGATTCGAGACAGGTACCCGCACCTCATCGAAGAACAGTTCGGCGAAACCTGGATTTCCGTCCAGCTGCGCAATCGGTCGGATTGTCAGTCCGGAAGAATCCAGCGGCAGGAGGATCATCGACAGCCCCTTGTGCCGACGGCTATCGGGGTCCGTCCGCACCAGGGTGAAGCACCAGTCTGCAAATACGGCGCGTGACGACCAGATCTTCTGGCCGGAAATTACGTATTCATCGCCGTCGCGGACGGCTTTCGTGCGGATGGCCGCCATATCCGATCCCGCATTCGGCTCTGACCAGGCCTGCGCCCATATCTCGTCGCCTGCCGCCATGGCCGGTAGAAAGCGCGCCTTCTGCTCGGGCGTGCCATACTCCATGAGTGTTGGCCCCAGCAGGAAAATACCATTCTGGCTCACGCGCAAAGGCGCATCGACACGATAATACTCCTCTTCGAAGATCAGCCATTCGATGAGATCGCAGCCGCGCCCGCCATAGGCTTTCGGCCAGGTGACCATGCCCCAGTCACCGGATTGGAGAACCCTCTCCCACTCGCGATGCTGCTCGAATCCCTCCCGACATTCCAGCGTCTTCAGACGTTGCCGGGGGACGTTCGCCTCCATCCACTTTCGCACGTCTTCGCGAAACACTTTCTGTTGATTTGTATAGTTGAGATCGAGGGGCATCAGCAGGCATCCTTGTCGTTCAGCAGGCCACGGCCAGCAGCCTTGCCCTTCGAAAAGGACAGCGGTGTCTTGAATTTAGTAAAGCAGAGACGCCCTCGAACACGCCATCCGGACGACCCACGGTCTTACCGAAAATAACACTCACGTTGCGTTCCACTCCGTATATGCCGGTTGCTGACTTCGCCGCCCCGTTGCCGTTCAGAGACCACGCCGACGCTCCGCCTGACACCCCCAAATGGGGGGTGTGGGCCTCCGGGGCGCGCAGGCATTGTTTCCGTAGAAATCACAATAGAGTGGGGAAGTGGCGGGAACTAACTCAGCGTCAGCCGAATATGGCAACGCTTTTGAGAATGAGGCGGACAAGTTCGGCTTGCCTGTGCACGCCCAGCTTGGAATAGACTGTCTTTGAGTACTTCCGGACCGTGTTCTCCGTAACGCCCAGATGGCCTGCCGCGTCAGTCAGCGACATTCCACTCGCCAGTAAGGCAGCTAGCCTGGCTTCGGTCGGTGTGAGCCCAAAGAGCTTTTCCAGCAGGTTGTCATGGATGCTCATTCGGTCGTCATGATCCGAGATATAGACGATGACAGCGGGCATGCGCGTTCCAACAAAGCGGTCGTGCCGGCCAACATTGCGTACCAACATTTCAAATCGCTCTCCTGCTGGCGATTCAAGTCTCAGCGTCTCGACAAACTGATGGTCCGGCTCGAACTCGCGCGCCGCCAGCCCACGTTCCAGAGCATTCTTGAATTTACTGTTCAGTGCAGAATTGTTGATGTGCAGGGTGTCATCGAGCACACGCACGAGCGAGTTGCGTGCCGCGATGGATCGCGCTGTGCGATTTGCGTCAAGCAGCTTTCCACTGCCGTCCAGGACAAAGACACCGATCACGAGCCTGTCGAGCGAAGCATGGAACTCGTTGAGTTCGAATCTCGAGCGCTTGAGCTCCGCGAACAAGGACAGGGCTGTCTCGAGATGCGTATGGAGCGCCCGCAACAGCTGACGGTCTGTTTCGTCATAGTCCGGCATATCGGGCTTGTTCATGAGCCGGATAAGACAACGCCAGCCCCGCGGCTCACCAAAGCACATGCCGATATAATGCTGGACGCCGCCCGGCTTCATCAGACGCTGGAAAAATGCATTCTGCTCAAGCTCTTCAGGCGAGATCAGTTCGTGGAGACTTGTCACTTTACCTGGTGTATTGAGAGTCGCGCTGATTGGGTCCTGGTCGACGAGCAGGGCATATTCCCGCGCCATGTGTCGCGCATCCTGCTTGCCGATTTCATACCGACGGTCGAGGATGACGATAGGCGAGACGCCATTGCCGCCACGCCGCAAGGATAGAGACGCCACTTCCGAATTTGTGCGTTCCCGCAGTAGCTTCAGAAAGGTCTGCCAAGGCCGGTTTTCCGAGATTCCTGTATAGATCGACGTGACAAGATCATCGACCGAAGCAAGAGGGCTCGTTACAGGCATAGCCGAACCTAGGTCACCCTGCCCCAGCGGTGATCATATTTTATCATGTTCGTGACGATACTTGTGTGTACACGCCGCACGCCTTCCAGTGGCATGACCCTGTCACTGACAAAACGGTTTAACCCCTCGACAGAACTCACCACGACCACCGCGAAAATATCAAAGCGACCGAGCGTGCGGGCAACAAAGCGAGCTTCATGAAACGCGCAGAGCGAGGTCGCAACGGCCGTCGTATTTGCCAGATCGACACGCAAGCCGACATAGCAGAGGGTTGCCGTGTCCTGATTCTCTTCCCTGCTGAGCGCAGAAAAGCGTATCGACCGCTCATCGACCATCCGCTTGATCCGTGAACGGATGGTTCCTTCCGCCACGCCCATCTTCTGTGCGATTTCACGGTTCGACGTCCGCGCATTCTCAGAAAGAAATTCCAGGATTTCCCGGTCCGTATCGTCGAGCAGGTTCTTGTTCTTCATGTGTCAACGACCGTTTCAGACTCATATTTGAAAACTTCGAGCGCCAGGGCGGCTGACAATTTTCCAATTCCCTTGATCCTGCCGATTTCTTCTTCGAGAAACCGCGACACGTCAGCGAAGTCCCGCGCGCCAACGAGGATTTCGATGTCAGTGGCGCCAGAGATCAGATTGACCGCAAGAATCTGCTCATATTGGCTGAGCTCGAGGGCTACATCTTCTGCTGTTCGCCGCTCAACATCCACACCGACAGCCAATAGCGTGTCATATCCAGCCGCAGAAAAATCAGTCACGGCGACCACTTTGAGCATGCCGCTATCTTCCAGCTCCTTGATACGAGACCGGACAGTTACAGCCGAAGACCCTACCGCATTCGCCACTGACTGCGCCGACTGACGCCCATCTTTCTTCAATTCAGCAATGATCCGGCTATCAAGTGCGTCCATTGCGTCCCTCCGCGCTTTTTCTCACTTTGAACCTTCCGGCATCCATTTGGGGGGTGATTGGCTCATTATAGCCTCCGCCCTGGCGCGAAACCTGTCCAAGACGTAGTCCTGTGGAAAAATCCAGAAGCGTTTCTCTTTTAGGCATTCAAAAACGCATTTGGATATATCATCTGGCGTTATACCTTTTGTTTGCACAATTTCCGAGAGATTTTTTACTCTTTTCTCTTCGCGCGCAAGATGCCTGTAGCGGTCGGTGCTGAGGAATTGTGTGCGAACGGCACCCGGACAAATGACAGAAACGCTGACTTGCGGTGAGATCTCACGAAGTTCCTGATAAAGCGTCTCGCAGATTGCCACGACGCCCTGCTTTGTCGCGTTGTATGCGCCAGATCCCGGCGCATTGACGAGACCGGCCACCGAGGCTGTAGCGACAAAGTGCGAATGGCTCTTCTGCGCCGTCAGAATCGGAACGAATGACCGGACGACATTCGCGCAGCCTATTAAATTGACATTGACAATAAGGGCCCAGACGTCCGCCGTCGTTTCCGCCAACTGGCCCATTTGCATGACGCCAGCATTTGCAAATACGGCGCCGACTGGTCGTCCCGCATTAGCGGCGCGATCCGCAAGAGACTCTACCTGGCTTGGTGAGCTGACGTCACACAGGCAGTAATCAGCACCAGTTTCTGCAGCAACCGCCTTCAGTCCTTGCTCATCAATATCGGTGAGTAGGAGGTGGTATCCTTCTGCGGACGCCTTTCGGGCTAGCGAAGCGCCGATACCGCTCGCCGCACCGGTAATGACGCATGTCGAGGAGGATGGATTGAGCTCAACCATCGAGCGCCCTCGGATCGAAATAGGCGCTCATCGACAGGATACGATTTTGATCATCGTAGGACATGACGCTGAGGAGTTCGATTGAGAGCGGCTTGCCATTGTATTCTAGATCAATCTGCATCGGCGTCGCCGAAAAGCTGCCAATGACAATGGGGTCGGCATTGATCCTGACCTTAGGTCTGCCCTTCAACGATTGTTCGTAAAAGGCCCGAATGTCGGCCTTGCCCTTGATTTGTGGCGATCCCGCAGGATCCTCCAAAATCGCACCGTCAGCAAAAAGCGCGCAGATCGCCTCAAGGTCTGCCTCACGGATGGCCTTGCAGTAGGTGCCGATAACTGAGCGGATCTTGTGAGTCCTGCTCTTTATGTCGAGGCCTGCCGTCATGCGAAATAACGGCTGATCGTTTCAACGACGCAGGCTGGCTTTTTCTCACCTTCGATCTCAATCGTTATGCGGACCCGCGACTGAATTCCGCCGCCTTTTTCTTCAACGGAGACAATCTCACCGACACCCCGGATCCGGCTTCCAACCTTCACAACATTGAGGAAGCGAACCCCGTCACAGCCAACATTCACCGCATGTTTGAAGCCTTGAACCTCGATTAGCTCCGGCAGGAACCGGTTGGCTAATGACAGAGTCAGAAAGCCATGCGCGATCGTTGCGCCGAACGGCCCATTCGCAGCCTCGTCCACATCAACATGAATCCACTGATGGTCATCAGTACAGTCGGCAAAGCCGTCAATCCGGGCCTGATCAATGGTGAGCCAGTCGGTCGGCCCCAGCTTTTGACCTTCAGAGCCGACGAGGGCGGAAGGCGTTTGGAAGACCATCGGCATGCCTCAAGCCCTCTGGCTGGAAACGGACACGATCTCGCCCGTCATGTAAGTGGAATAGTCGCTGGCGAGGAACGCGATCACGGTCGCAATTTCCCAGACATCGGCAGCCCGGCCATACGCCTCTTTCGCCTCGAGTTCGGCCAGCAGCTCTGGTGAGGTCACCTTGTGCAGGAATGGGTGCATCGCCAGGCTCGGCGCAACAGCATTCACCCGCACACCCAGCTCCGCTCCCTCGACGCCCGCGCAACGCGTCAGCGCCATGACGCCAGCCTTGGCCGCCGCATAGTGAGCCTGCCCTTTCTGGGCGCGCCAGCCCAGCACCGAAGCATTGTTCACGATCACGCCGCCGCCATGACCGCGCATGTGCTGCATGCCGGCCCGTGTCATGCGGAAACAGGAATTGAGCGTCACATCCAGCACGACCATCCACTGCTCGTCGGTCATGTCGACAAGGTCGGCTGTACCGCCCAGGCCAGCATTATTGACGACTACGTCGATCGCGCCGAGCTCGGCTTCGGCGGCCTTGAACAAGGCATCGACCTCTTCCTGTTTCGTAACATTACAGATCGCCGTGGCGGGCCGGATACCGGTTTCCGCTTCCAGAGCGTCAGCAGCCTTCGCCAGCCGGCCCTCATGGATGTCGGAAATGAACACCGTCGCGCCTTCACGCGCAAAGCGGCTCGCGGTTGAAAACCCGATGCCCGTACCAGCCGCGGCGGTGATGAGTGCGGTCTTGCCAGCCAGCAGGTTTCGCGGTTCGGGCGGTTTCGGCATGGTCTTGAGGTTAGCCACTGGTTTTCTCCCTGGCCTCGCGCGGCATTCCCAGCGCGCGCTCGGCAATAATGTTTCTCTGGATCTGGTTGGTGCCCGCGTAGATTGTGTCTGCGCGGGAGAACAGGAACAGTTTCTGAAGACGGCTGGTCACAGGATCGGCTTCCCAGCGCTCGGCATCCTCTCCCAGCACATCCATGGCAAGCTCGCCCAGATTACGGTGCCACGTCGCCCAGTAAATCTTGGAAATGTAGCCCTCCCGGCCGAGCGTCGTGGCGGTGCTGTCGCCCAGGGTACGCAACGCATTCATCCGCATGATCGCAAGTTGCGCCCACGCTTTCGCGATGCGCTGGCGGATCGCCGGATTCCGGCCCGCACCATTCCGGTTGGCGACATCGATGATCATCGCAAGCTCGTTGCGAAACTGCATCTGCTGTCCCAGCGTGGACGCGCCGCGCTCAAAGGACAGTGTCGCCATGGCGACCTTCCAGCCGTCGCCCGGCGCGCCGACAATGTTCTCGGCATCGGTCACGGCCTCGTCGAAATAGACTTCGTTGAACTCGCTGGAGCCCGTCATCTGCACGATGGGACGGACGGTGACGCCGGGTTGGTCCATCGGAACCAGAAGATAGACGAGCCCCTCACGTCCCACCGACCCTGGTTCGCTGCGCGCAATTACGAAGGCCCAGTCCGCCTCATGGGCGAGCGACGTCCACACCTTCTGCCCATTCAGGACCCATTTGCCGCCTTCCAGACGCGCCTTGGTCGCGACATTGGCGAGGTCTGACCCTGCATTCGGCTCCGAATAGCCCTGGCACCAGTATTCCGTGCCTGAGCGGATATCCGGCAAGAAGCGCGTCTTCTGCGCGTCAGTGCCAAGCGCAATAAGGGTTGGCGCGACCAACGTCTCGCCAATGTGCCCCGCCCTGCCCGGCCCACCAGCGCGAGCATATTCCTCATTGAAGATCATCTGCCGGACGAGTGGCAGGTTACGCCCGCCATGCGCCTCCGGCCAACCGAGGCCGATCCAGCCAGCTTCGCCCAACCGTCGTTCCCATGCCTTTCGCTCTTCGGGAAAGGCGTCCTCGTCGCCAGGGCCGCCGCGAAACTTCAGCTGTTCGAACTCACCCACAAGGTTCGCCGCGAGCCAGCCTGCGACCTCCGCACGGAAGGCTTCATCCTCGGGTGTAAAATCGAGATTCATGCCGCCGTCCCCTCAAGGCCGATGCAGCCCGCAAGCCGTTCGCGCCAGACTTCCGGAGATCCGAGCAGCCCCATGCCGGCGCGGGCCCGCTTGAAGTGGAAATGCATGTCGTATTCCCAGGTCACACCGACGCCGCCATGCATCTGGATCGCATGCCCCGCCACCGCGAAATAAGCGTCTGAACACTCTGACTTTGCAATCGCTGCCTGAGCGAAAAGTTCAGGCCCATGAGCCAGCGCTGCGGCCTGGTAAGCGGCCGACCGCGCGGCCTCGACCAGTACCATCATGTCGGCGGAACGGTGCTTCACCGCCTGGAAGGACCCGATAAGCCGACCGAATTGCTTGCGCTCGAGCGCATAAGCAACGGTCGCGTCCAGCATGGCGCCAGCGCCGCCAGCTTGCTCGGCCGCCAGCGCTATCGCAGAGCGGGCCTCAGACAGGGCGTAGACCTCCGAAAGCCCAGCGCCCGACGCAACGAGTTCAGCTGGCGCCGCGGCGAACTTGATATCAGCCTGCGGACGCGTCAGGTCCATCGTCCTGAACACACTACGGATGACACCGGCTTTGCTCGCGTCAACCATGTGCAGGCTATCGCCACCAATGACGAGGATCAGGTCTGCCGTTCCGCCGTCGACAACATTCCTGGCCACGCCAGTTATTTCTCCTGAGCGCACAGATCCTGAAGTCAGCGAACAGACCGTCGCCGTGCGCTCGCCGGATGCTATCTTTGCCAGCAGCCCCTCAGCATCGCTGCCCCCGACGGCCGCCAGGACATCGCCCGCCAGAACACAAGAAGCAAAATAAGGAGAAGTGAAAAGGACGCGGCCCATCTCTTCCATCACAAGGGCGCGTGCCAGATCACCAAGCCCCGAGCCACCTTGGACTTCAGGTATCGTCAATCCCGCAAAGCCGAGCTCGATGCCAAATTCTTGCCAGACCGATCCATAATCTAGTGCGCTGGCATCGACCTGCTTGCGGAAACCTCCACGGTCGGACCAGTCACGCAGATAGGTCGCCGCCGCCTCGCGGATCATTTCCTGGTCTTCGGTGAAGCTCGCGTCCATGATCGACCGCCCCTAACTTCCGTACACCGGCTGCGGCGGGGGTGCCTTCTCGATCAGCTCACTGATCGTCTCGCCCAGTTCTGCAGGTTCCCAGCGCGCGCCCTTATCGACGACCTCGCCCGTGCGCCACCCATCGGCCACGGAAATCTTCCCGCCATACATCTCGAAACATTTGCCCGTGACACCGTCGGATTGCTCTGACACGAGCCAGGCGACCAGCGGGGCAACATTGGCCGGGTCGAACACGTCGAACCCGCCATCCTCCGGCGGCTTCATCATCTCGTCAAAGACTCCGGCCGTCATGCCCGTGCGTCCCTGTGGAGCAACCGCATTGGCCGTGACACCGTAGCGGGCAAGCTCAGCTGACTGCACCAGCGTCAGAGACAGAATTCCCCCCTTTGCGGCCGCATAGTTGGACTGAGCTACAGAGCCCTGAAGACCCGCGCCGGAGGAAGTGTTGATAATCCGCCCACTAACAGGCTTGCCTTCCTTCGACATGACCCGCCAGCGTTTCGCCGCATGGGATGAAATGCAGAAATGACCCTTCAGATGGACGGCCATCACCGCGTCCCAGTCGTCTGGCGTCAGGCTGGTGAACATGCGGTCGCGATTGTTGCCCGCATTGTTTACGACGGCATGCAGGTCACCAAATTCGGCGAGCGCCGCCTTCACGATATTCCCGGCCGCCTCATAGTCCGTAATGTTGTCTGTATTGACGATGGCCTTGCCGCCGTCCGCCTCAATCTCCGCAACGCAGGTCGCGGCTGTCTCAGCATTGATGTCATTGACCACAACGCTCGCGCCCTCTGCGGCCAGCCGCTTTGCATAAGCCCGCCCGAGTCCGCCTCCGGCGCCGGTAACGATGGCAACGCGTCCTTCACAAATGCCCATGGACATCCTCCTCAGTTCATTCGCTCAATGATGGTCACGTTCGCCTGGCCGCCGCCCTCGCACATGGTCTGCAGGCCATAGCGACCGCCCGTGCGCTCCAACTCGTGCAGAAGCGTCGTCATAAGCTTCGCGCCGGTCGCGCCTAGCGGGTGACCGAGCGCAATAGCCCCGCCATTCACATTGGTTTTTTCGTGCGGGTAGCCGGTCTCTTTCAGCCAAGCCATGGCGACAGATGCGAAGGCTTCGTTGATCTCGACGAGATCAATCTCGTCAAGCGTCATTCCCGCCTTCTCCAGCGCCCGTTTGGTCGCCGGGATCGGCGCCGTCAGCATCCAGATCGGATCGTCGGCAAGCACACTCATATGGTGGATTCGGGCGCGCGGCTTTAGGCCATAGCGCTCCACGGCTTCCTTCGAGCAGATAAGCAGCGCGGCCGCTGCGTCACAGGTCTGACTCGACACAGCCGCCGTAATCCGCCCACCTTCCTGAAGTGGTTCGAGCGTTGCCATCCGCTCCAGCGTCGTTTCACGCCGCACGGTTTCATCCGTCTCAAGGCCTTCCAAAGGCACGATCTCCCGCTGAAACCGACCTTCATCAATAGCTCGGGCGGCCCGCGTGTGGCTTTCCAACGCAAAGGCTTCCATGTCCTCGCGAGAGCAGCCCCATTTCTCGGCAATCATTTCGGCAGAGTTGAACTGCGTCACAAGTCCATCGCCGAACCGCTCTACCCATCCTTTAGAGCCGGTGAACGGGTCCCCGAAGCCAAGCGCCTGTCCCGCCAGCATGGCCGACGAGATCGGGATCTGGGTCATCGTCTGAACGCCGCCAGCGACAACCACATCCTGCGTCCCACTCATCACGGCCTGAGCCGCGAAATGGACCGCCTGCTGGGAGCTGCCGCATTGCCGGTCGATCGTCGTTCCCGGCACATGCAGCGGCAGACCTGCCGTCAGCCAGCACGTCCTGGCAATGTCGCCCGCCAGAGGTCCGATCGTGTCAACGCACCCAAACACGACGTCTTCATAGGCTTCGGCAGGTACGTCGTTGCGCTCGACAAGGGTCTTCAGCACGAAGCCGCCAAGATCTGCTCCATGGACATGTGCAAGCGACCCTTTGCGGCGCCCGGTCGGGGTTCTCAGTGCATCGATGATATAGGCTTCGGCCATCCGGCCCTCCTGAACTGTGAAACTCTAAATCTTGGATCGGGCGTGCCGGACGAACGCGCACCGCTCCGTAGGCAGCGGGACCGCTGGCATCAGCTCTTGTCCTTGAAGTCAGCTGCCTTGCCAGTCTCGACGAAGGCGTCTCGCGCCGCCTGACTGTCCTCGTGCATATACATTTCGAACGTGAAGCCCTGCTCCCAGCGATAATTACGATCGACATCAAACGGCTCGATGCCGTTGAGAGCCTGCTTGGCAATGCGCAGAGCATCACGCGACTTCGACGCGATGACCCCAGCATAGGCATGCGCTTCAGCGACAAGCTCCTTCGGCGGAACAAGTTTCTCGATCCCGCCAAGCCGATAGGCTTCGGCGGCCGGTATTTTTCCGCCCGTAAAAAAGGCCGCGCGAACTTTCGGCAGCGGGAGAATACGCTGCATGTGGCTCGCTCCTCCCATCGCCCCCCGATCGATTTCAGGCAGCGAGAAGAAACAGTCTTCGGCGGCGATGATCACATCGGCCGCGCCGCAGATGCCAATGCCGCCGCCGATCACGAAGCCATGCGGCGCGACGACCACTGGCACTTCGCACTCATGGATAGCCTTGAAGGTGAGGAAGTTGCCCTTGTTCACTTCCACGATGGCATTCGAATTCTGCTGCAGTTCCTTGATATCAACGCCGGCACAGAACCCCCGCCCTTCGGCCCGGATCAGGAGGCATCGCACATCCGGCCGCTTGCCGAGTTCGGTAACGATCTCCGGCAGTTCCATCCACATGGCCCCGGTAAAGGCATTCACCGGCGGGTGGTCGAAAACAATCTCCGCAATACGGTCAGAAACACTTGTCTTGAAAGGCATCCTTGTCGTCCTTCTTCATTCAGCCGCGGTCGGGAATTTCGCCTGCATGGCATTGAGCCGCTCGCTCGCTTCCACCTCGATGGAGGCAAGCAGGTCTGCGCAACTTGGCAGGTCATTGATCAGGCCCGCGACCTGACCACTCGGCAGGACTCCGTCATCGGGGTGGCCCTTGACCATGGCGTTCTGGATGATCATCGGCGCATTGGCCGCCATGAGCGTCTGGCCCAGGGTCAGGTCGCTCTTGCGGGCCATTGTCCAAGCCGATTTCAGCATGTCCGGCAGGGTGACGCCCATCTCCTTGCGAAACCGCATGCCGTTGATGAGCCCGCGCACCAGTAGCCCCGGGCCGGACGCTTTCTCGAGCGATTCCAGCTTGCTGTTCAGCACCATGCGCTGGGGCAGGCCATCGAGCTTCACTGAGACCGGGATGCGCGTCACGTCCGCCGCCAGGTAGGCCGTCTTGGTTTCCTCCGGGGTCGGACTGTCCGACGTCATCATGAAACGCGTCCCCATCGCGGTCCCGTCTGCGCCGTAAGCCAGTGCCGCCGCCAGTCCGCGTCCATCCTTGAAGCCGCCGCAGGCCACAACTGGCACGCCAAGATCCATCTCCAGCACTTGGGCCAGCAGCAGCCAGGTCGGCGTCGCGCCGGTATGGCCCCCGCCCTCCGCACCCTGGCAAACCAGGATATCGGCGCCGAGTTCAACTGCTTTTTTCGCGTGTTTTGCCGCACCGATCGTCGGAACGCAGGCGATGCCCTTGGCCTTCACCTTCTCGATCATTTTCGAGGATGGCGCCCGGCCATAGGATATCGCACCGACTTCGTGATCAATGCACATGTCGATGATGCGATCGACGCCGGTCTGGAAAGAGTGGACATTGACCCCGAATGGCGCGCTGCCAACCGACTTGATCGCCTCGATCTCCGCTTCGCATTCTTCCGGCGACATCACGGCCGCCGCAAGGAAGCCGAACGCCCCTGCCGCCGTCGAAGCTTTCACCAGCTTGGACGTCGCGACCCAACCCATGGCTGTCTGAATGACAGGCAGTCGGCATCCAAGGCGTTCCGTCAGCGGTGTGGAGAAGTGAAGCGCCATCTGCTAGCCCTGCTTCGCCCTGTTGGACTTCGCCATGCTCTCGAGATTGTGCCCGGCGATATAGTCACCCTTGGCCAGCGAGTTCTGGGCATGGGCAAAATGGTGGTAGCCAAACGCCGCGTCGATGCCGGTATTCTTGCCTTGCAGCTGTTCGATGTGATTGCAGGCCTGCTTGGCCAGCGCGAGCGCAAGGCGTGGCTGGCGCGACATCTTTTCAGCGATCGCCGTCACTTCGCTATCGAGGTCGTCGCGCGGAACGACGCGGTTGATCATACCGATATCATAGGCCCGCTGCGCACTCATCCGCTCGCCTAGGAACAGAAATTCCTTGGCCTGGCGGACGTTGAGCTCATGGCAATGCGCAAAGTATTCAACGCCTGGAAAGCCCATGGTCAGGACAGGGTCCTGGAAGAAGGCATCGTCGGAGGCGATGATCATATCGCACACCCAAGCGAGCATAAGCCCGCCAGCGATACAGCCCTTGTGGACTTGCGCAATCGTGGGCTTCGGCAGATCCCGCCAGCGCTTGCAGAGGCCGAGATAAACCTCCTGTTCACGGGCAAAGGCCTTCTCGGCTGCCGGCTTGTTAGAATGGTCGTAGTAAAGCTCGCGGCGCTCAAAGCTAAGGTCAAAATCGCGGCCCGGCGTGCCGATGTCGTGGCCCTGAGAAAAGTGCTTTCCTGCCGCCTTCAGGACGATGACCTTTACGCTGTCATCAGCAACCGCGCGGTAGAAGGCATCATCCAGCGCATAAAGCATCTGGCTGTTCTGCGCATTGTACAGCGTCGGCCGGTTCAGCGTGAGGTACGCGACATGATTCCGGGTTTCATAAAGAACCGGTTCGGCTTCCTCGTAGACGACATCCTTCTTGACCGCATCTACGATCTCCAGATCCATTGGCTTCTTGTCATCCGACATGGGACGTCCTCCTCAGCTCGCCCGCCGTCCGGGCGGATTGCCCCGGAACACGGTTGCCCGCTGGTTGTGCGGATCAAATTTGGCGATCAGGGCAAGTTGCTCGGCTGTTGGGGCCGTCGTCTCTGCGAGCCCGTCGATGCGCTCCAGCTCAAAGCCCGTATTGTCCTGGACTTCCTCGAAGCTCACACCCGGATGCAGAGAGATCACGCGGATCGCGTTATCCTTGCCGCCGAAGTCCATGACGCAGAGATTGGTCACGATCCGGCGCAGGTCGACATATTTACCGACCTTGCCGTCCGGATAGCGCTCTGGATTGTATCCGGCCGAACAGACCATATCGACCTCGCCCTCGACGAAGGCACGCGTCGTATGCGAGGGCACGAACATCGAATTGCGGTTGTTGATTGAGTTGCCGGGATATCCCCGCGCGCCAAGCAGGCTCGCCTTTGGCGCGGCATAGTCGCCAATGACTGAGATGTTCATTTGCCCGAAGCGGTCGATCTGGACGGGGCCGACAAAGCAGTGGCGCTGCCCCCGAGAGACAATATCGAACACGCGCTCATAATTCATGATGCCTTCTTTTTTCGGCTCATAGCCGTCGCGCGGCCCGACAGGCACTGGCTCGGAGACGAGGAAGTACTCACCGTCGGTCATCATCAGGCCGGGATTGAAGCTCGCCTTGGCGATCGATCCGGCAATGCGCGGCACGAGGCCGATCACCGTGATCATCACTTCGCCCTCATCACGGAAGCACTCAGCGCCGGCAGCGATGCAAAGTTCGGCAAGAGAATAATCGGTATCGCTCATCACATGCGCTCCTTAAAATACCGGCATTGGAAGACACGAAATCGCGTCAGGCCCGCCGACCTTCTCGACGTAGCTGTCGAGATCCACCCCATCGACGAATTCGCCGCGATAGCCGGCCCACGCCTCCCCCGTCGCGTCGGAATAGGCCTTGAGGTGCGCCAGATCGAAGCCATAGTCGGGGCTGCAGGAACTTGGATGCGCCCCAAAGCGTGCCTCGGCGACCCGCTCAACCAGGGACCGCTCGATCGGCATGCGGACGGTCTTTGCTGGATCGTCGAAAGCACTGGTCTCAACAATTCGCTCAGCGGTGAGGAATGAGCGCTCAGCTGCTCGGCAGAACCACTCATCAAAGAACGGATCAGGCCCCGCAATCCAGGAATTGCCCTGGCGATCGGCTTCGTTCACGTGGGCAACGGCAAGATCGAGATTGAGAGCCGGCATGGCGATGAGAGTCTCGCCATCCTCATAGGGCGATTGAATGTATTTTAGCTGCGGGCTGAGACGAACGATATCTGTCCCGATCCCGGCGCGTGTTGGCATGAAAGGCAAGCGTTTCGCCGCGGCCTTGAGGCCGTCCTGGAACATGCCCTCATCCAGCTCCATCACCTCGAATTCACCGGCCTGCCGGGCCCTGCGAAAATGGGCCTCCAGCGGGATTGCATCCAGCGACACAAAGGCAAAGATCAGCTTGCGGATCTTGCCGGCCGACGCCAGCATCCCGACATCGGCCCCACCATAGGAAACAACCGTCAGGTCTTTCACATCGGTCTTCAGAAGCTCCCGGATGAACGCCATCGGCTTGCGGCGGGCACCCCATCCGGCAATGCCAAGGGTCATGCCATTTCGGACCTCACCAGCTAGCTCCGCAAGGCTTGCGGTCTTGTCGAGCGTGCTCATCACTGCCCTCCAAAGAGTTGGTAGTCGTGGCCCCAGATGTCACCGAGCGTGGAACTTGTGGCCTTGTAAGTCTTCGGATCGATGGTCTTCCCGTCATAGCCGAACTCCACGGCGATCCCGCCCGGACCGAACACATAGAAACTCACCATCTCGTCATTCTCGTGCCGGCCGAGCGACGCGAGCAGCGGCAAGCCAGCCTTCTTCACCCTGTCTAGGGCCTGGCCGACTTCATCGAGCGATCCGACCTCGGCCATGATGTGCACGCAGCCGGATGGGATCGGAAAATTGTAGAGGGCGAGCGAGTGATGGCGCGGGTTCTGGCCATGCATGAACACGATGCGCTGCTCTGGCCCCTCTTCGAACATCGGCGGCAGCGTCAGGATATCGCTCAGCCCGAAGCCCATCAGGTCGCGATAGAAGGCGTGTGTTGTATCCTGCTGCGGCGCCGGAATGACGATATGACCGAGGCCCATGTGGCGTGTCATGAAGCCCTTGATGTCGAGCTGCGGCTCATAGGGTTTTCCCATCCCCGTACGGCCATAATAGAACTCAAGCGGATTGCCGTCCGGGTCTGATGCCGTCGCATAGGCCGTCACGCAGCGAAGTTCAGCTCCGTCGGTCGTTCCGTCTTGCACCTCGACACCCGCACCCGACAGGCGATCAAGAAGCGCGTCCCATTCTGCCTGGCTGGAGAGCTCCCAGCCCATTCCAAGGAGCTTGTCCTCTTCGTGTGGCTCAATCAGATAACGGAAAGGGTGGTCGTCCATCTTCATGCGGATCATCTCGTCCGCTGAGCCCTCAAGGAGCTGCATGCCGAGCATGTCGCACAAAAGCGTTTTCCATTGTTCGGGATCCTGTGCGCCAAATCGCACATAACCGAGTTGGGCTCCGCTCATATCCTTCTCCCCATCATTGTTTTCTGGCTGTCCGTCATTCGGCGGCCTCCTTCTGCTTCAGAAGATCAAGGGCCACATCGACGATCATGTCTTCCTGGCCGCCCACCATCCGGCGGCTCCCCAGTTCAACGAGAATTTCCCTGACATCGACGCCATAATCATTGGACGCTTTTTCGGCATGCCGCAGGAATGAGGAGTAAACACCGGCATAGCCAAGCGAGAGCGTCTCGCGGTCGACCTGGACCGGGCGGTCCTGCAGCGGGCGCACGAGCTCCTCTGCCGCATCCATCAGCTTGAAAACATCGCAGCCGTGTTTCCAGCCCTTACGGTCGATAGCGGCGACGAAGACTTCCAGAGGCGCATTGCCAGCCCCCGCGCCCATGGCCGCAAGACTCGCATCGACCCGTCGCGCGCCATTCTGGACCGCCACGATAGAGTTCGCGACGCCAAGCGACAGATTGTGGTGGGCGTGCACGCCGCGGTCCGTTTCCGGCTTCAGCACACGGTCATAGGCCTGAAGACGTGCGGCATAGCCATCCATATCGAGCGCGCCGCCTGAGTCCGTCACGTAAACCGTGGTTGCGCCATAGCTTTCCATGAGCGCAGCTTGTTCGGCCAGTTTCTCCGGTTCGGACATGTGGCTCATCATCAAGAAGCCGATCGTGTCCATGCCTAGCTCGCGGGCGATGGTGATATGCTGCTTTGAGACGTCTGCCTCGGTGCAGTGGGTCGCAACCCGTACCGAGCGCACGCCGAGCCGGTAGGCCTGCTTCAGCTCCTCGACCGTCGCGATACCCGGCAGGATCAGTGTCGTGATCGTCGCCTTCTTGACGACATCCGCAACCGCTTCGATCCACTCCCAGTCGGTATGTGCACCAAAGCCGTAATTGAACGCCCCGCCATTGAGGCCGTCACCATGCGCAATCTCGATGGCATCGACACCCGCCTCATCGAGCGCCTTCGCAATCGCGCGCACTTGTTCGATACCGTACTGGTGGCGGATCGCATGCATGCCATCGCGCAGCGTTACGTCCTGGATGAAAATCTTCTCGTTGACCGGATCATTCATCCGGCCCTTGCTGAGGGAAGTCATTTTGTGGCTCCGAATTTCCGCACGGCGACGCGCTCGGCCGTGCCCATTGCCGCCGACGTCATGATGTCGAGATTTCCGGCATATTTTGGCAGGTAGTGGCCGGCCCCTTCGACCTCGAGGAAGATGGTGGTCTTCACGCCTTCGAATTCACCGAGTCCCGGAATTCGAACCGGATTGTTCGCACCGAAGCGTTCGAACTGGACCTTTTGCTTCAGACGATAGCCGGGCACATAGGAGCGGACATCCTCCACCATCGCCTCAACGGAGGCCTCGATCTCTTTCTCGTCGCCGCCGACAGAAAGCGCGTAGATGGTATCGCGCATCAGCATCGGCGGTTCGGCCGGGTTCAGGATAATGATCGCCTTGCCAAAGCCTGCCCCACCGACCTTTTCGATGCCGCGCGCGGTCGTCTGCGTGAACTCATCGATATTCGCGCGCGTTCCAGGCCCTGCAGACCGGGAAGAGACCGATGCAACAATCTCGGCGTAGGGCACCGACTGGCTCGCCCGTGTGACGGCATAGACCATCGGGATTGTAGCCTGACCGCCGCAGGTGACCATGTTCACATTCGGCTCATCGAGGTGTTCGTCGATGTTCACGACGGGCACACAATATGGCCCGATCGCCGCAGGTGTCAGGTCGATCATGACCTTGCCCTGCGCCCGCGTCAGCGCATCATGTTTGCCATGGACATAGGCCGAGGTCGCATCAAACACGACATCGGAAGCGGCCCATTCCGGCATTGCCACGGCGCCGTCCGCGCCCGTGTGACACGTCGCAATTCCTCGAGCGCGCGCCATGGCAAGCCCTTCCGAATCCGGATCAATCCCCACGACCAGTGCCGGCTCGATCAGGTCGGACGTTTCCGCCAGCTTGATCATCAGATCGGTTCCGATATTGCCGGACCCGATCAGTGTCGCCTTGATTTTACCCATCACACAAACTCCACATGGCAGGTTCCGAGACCATCGATGCTGACATCCATGACATCGCCCGGCCCGACAGGCTCGAGCGGCACAACAGATCCGGAAAGGATGATTTCGCCGGCAAGGAACGGGATGCCGTAAGCCCCCAACGTGTTGGCCAGCCAGGCCACGGCATTCTCCGGCGCGCCCTGAACGGCCGACCCATAGCCTTCCGACAGCGGTTGACCGTTCTTCGTCACGACAGCTTTGAGGCCCGCGAGATCGAGCCCCGACGGGTCGGCCTCGACATCACCGAGCACGAAGACACCACACGAGGCATTGTCGGCAACCGTGTCCTGAATCGCGATTTTCCAATCCCTGATGCGGCTGTCGACAATCTCGAAGCACGCCATCACGCTCTCCGTCGCATCGAGCACATCCTGCGCGGTGACACCGGGACCCTGCAGGTCGGACTTCAGCCTGAAGGCAATCTCCGCCTCCGCCCGCGGCGCGATCAATTTCGAACAGTCGACACGCCCGCCCTGCACATGCATCGCATCGGTAAGGAAACCAAAATCTGGCTGATGGACGCTCAGCATGTCCTGCACGGGCTTCGATGTTACGCCAATCTTCTTGCCGACCACGCATTCGCCCTCAGCCTTGCGTGCCTCCAGCATGGCTAGAGACACCGCATACGCCTCGTCGATCGTCATGCCCGGCCATGTATCGATCAGGGGAGCGACGGGCACACGTGACTTGAGCGCCGCCCATAGGCGTTCACCCGCCTTGGCGGGATCAAAATCAGGATGCGGATCAGCCACGACAACAAACCTTGTCGTCGCAATGCCCGCGCCATCCGGCGGCAAGAGCGTATTCTGGCCGCTGGTCGCGGAGACAGCCAGAATCGCAACTCCCACGCCATTCAGCTTTTCGTCTTTGCGATTTTTCCACAAACACCCTCCCGCGGCACTTTCACAACGAATGTAAGCCTAACGGGAGCGTCATGTAAATTATTTTCGTAGTTTTTTTGTGCTTTTTATACGCAAATAGAATTTTCCGTGTGCCCACAATGTAAAAAGGTCAGAAAATTTCAGGCTTGTCTGACGAACTTCGTTTGCGCGGCGTCGCTAGGCCGCCTTAGCTGCCCCATCCTGGTCAGGTATCTTTGCGACCAATCCGCATAAGCATTTGAAACCTACGACCGTACGATTTAAACAAAATCTTGATTTGTAAGATTTGGAGGCAGGGGTATGGGCCGGCCATCGAAGTCCCTGATATCGAGAGACAGCGCTGCAAACGCAGCGCTGAACGTCATCGATGCGCATGGGCTAGGCAAGCTCAGCCTGGAGCTTGTTGCCAAGCAGCTCGGCGTGAAGGCCCCATCGCTCTACTATCATTTCAAGGACAAGAACGAACTTCTGGCAGAAGTCGCTCTGATCATGCTTCGGGATATCGACCCGCCAAAGATTGATGAGAACGACTGGGAAAAAACGCTGGTTCGTCTTTGCAAATCCACGCGCAGGTCGATCCTGCGTCATCCAAATGCGGCACCGCTCCTGTTACAGTTCTTCCCGCGGCGTATTCTGCTCGGCGCTTATGATTTCTGGATTTCGATGTGCCCTTATCCTCCAGAAACCCACATGGTCATCATGGAGGGCACTGAGAAGCTGACCTATGCGTCCGCGCTGTTTGAAGCAGCGGCTCGCTCTTATGGTGTCGAGCTCATGCCCGAAAACCAACTTGAGCAACTTCCGCATCTCAGAGCCGCCGTTCAGGCAAATCCGCATGATGACGAGGAATTGTTCGAGGAAACGGTAACCGCATTTCTACGGGGCTTCCGGCACTATCCGAAGACCCCGAAGAAACTTACCGAAGACGAGAAGAAGCGCGCGCGCCGCCTCGGTATCGCCCGGACTGTGCCGGCAGGCTGATGCTTCAGCCTGCTCCCGCGGCATCAGCAAAGCCGCACGAAGAGCGGATATCCCGGAAATCCCCGAACTTCGCGAAGCAGAGGAGCCCCTACTTCACCGCGTCGGCTGATTTAGGAATGTAGACCGACTTCGGCTGCGTAAACTCTCGCAGACCGTAGATGCCGTTTTCGGCACCGATGCCAGATTGCTTGTGGCCAGCGAGCGGGGTCAGTGGTGTCGACTGGAGGTTCTGATTAATCCAGACCGTGCCGGTTTCCATCTCATTGGCAATCTCAACAGCCTTGTCGATATCGGCGGACCAGACAGCCCCGGCAAGACCGTATTCGGTGTCATTCGCCCGGTCGATCACCTCGTCGATGCTTGAGAATTTCATCATCGGGAGAATGGGGCCGAACGCCTCTTCCTGAACGACGCGCGAGCTCTCAGGCGGGTTGTCCACGATGGTGAGCGGAATGAAATAGCCTTGCTCAGGAACGTCAGTTCCATACAGCATCGTCAGCCCCTGCTTTTTCGCGTCCTCCATAAGATCAAGGACGCGCTCATACTGGGATTTATTCTGGATCGGTCCGAACATGTTGCCCTGCGCGCTTCCGTCACCAACAGGAGAGGCCTTGGCAAGCGCATGCATCTTGTCCCGCACAGCGTCATAGATGTCTTCGTGGACGTACAACCGCTTGGTCGCAACGCAGATCTGAGCCGTATTGCCGAAAGCGCCCGCAAATAACTGTTCGGTGACCTTGTCGACATCAACATCCGGAAGAACGATGGCCGCGTCGTTTCCACCAAGTTCCAGCGTCACGCGTTTGAGATCCTTGGAAGCCGACTCCATGACGCGCTTGCCGGTCGCGGTTGACCCCGTGAAGGAGATTTTGGCAAAGCCTTCGTGCGACGTCATCCATAAGCTGCGCACCGGTGAGAGCCAGTTCGTCGAGGTCCCCATGTTCGAGGCCTTCACCCAATTCATGCTGGCAGAACATCTCGGCGGTCTCACCTTTGATCCGCCCAATGCAGACGCGTGTTATTTCCGTCAAATCGATCCAGACCGGCAGCCTTTCCCGACTTCCGATGGCTATATCAGCATTGTGCCCTACACTCCGGATAGCTGGCGCATCGTCTTCGATGTGCTCGGGGACCCAGCATTCCTCAAACAGCCGGGCCTTCAGACGATAAAGGAGCAATATGTCAACCAGCACCGGCTCTATCAGCGTCTGGCCGAACTCACTCCGACCCGCACGACAGCCGACTGGACCGAACGCTTCCGGGCCGCGCGCATCCCCTGCATGCCGGTACGCGATATGGCGGACATGCTGGACGATCCGCACCTCAAGGCCACCGGCTTCTTCAACCGCCGTGAGCACCCGAGCGAGGGCGCCTGGTATGACATGGCCAGCCCTGTTCGCTACGCGGTCGGCAGAAATGACGGCCACCGACCACCGCCCCGCATTGGCGAACACAGTGATGAAATCCGTGCAGAATTAGATAATCAGAAGGAGAAGCAACAATGACCGAACGAACAGGACAGTGTCTTTGCGGACAGGTCAGCTACAGGCTGAAAGCCGACCCCATCGTGACGGCCGTCTGTCATTGCAAACATTGCCAGCGTCAGGCTGGGAGCGCCTTCTCTGTGATCGCCCTTGCGCCTACCGCTGCAGTCGAGATCAATGGCGAGCTTAAAACCTATGAGGATACCGCCGACAGCGGGGCCGCGCTCGAGCGGAAATTCTGCCCCAATTGCGGATCAGCCATGTTTTCAGCGCAACCCGCAAACCCCGATGCGATCATCATCAAAGCAGGGACTTTCGACGATACTGACTGGCTCAAGCCAGCGGTCCATGTCTGGTGTGACAGCGCCCAGCCCTGGGTCGAGATCAGCGACAAGGCCGTAAAATTTCCCGGGAATGCCCCAGGAAGCTAGCTGGCCGACGGCGGCATGTGCCGCCGCAGAAAGCCAAGCACAGCGTCATTAAAAGCATCATTGCGGTCGCCGGCCACCATGTGTCCAGCGCCGCTCACATCCGCGACTTCGATATCTGGAATACGCGCCTTGAACTCATCCACCGTCCGCTCGGTGACGACATCACTCTCCAGACCGCGCACAAGAAGAACCGGAACAGATGTCGCGGACTTCAGGGCATCAAAGGTCTCAGCCATCTTTGCCCGCTCCTCGTCGATATCGATTTCGAGCATGCCGGGGTCCCAATGCCAGTACCATCGGCCATTGTCGCGTTGGCGCAATTTCCGCTTGAGGCCGGAAACACTGGCCGGGCGTTTGCGCGACGGGTTATAGGCGGCGATGGCCGCGGCCGCCTCTTCCAGTGATGCAAATCCGTTCACACCGCTCGCCATGAAATCCCTGACACGCTGCATGCCTGCCCGCTCGGAATTCGGCGCGATGTCGACGAGGACGAGGGCGTTCGGCCGGTATGAGTGGGTCAGCCCAAAGAGTGCCGTGCCGCCACCCATCGAGGCCCCAACGACACCGATCGGTCCTGTTTGCTCAGCAATCACCCCCGCCATATCACTCCATCTGCGTTCAAGGGGGTAGCGATTGTCCGGCGACCAGCCGCTTTCTCCATGGCCGCGCGCATCCAAATTGATGACGCAATAGCCCGCACCAGCAAGCAGGCTGACTGCATGTGACCAGGAATGCCGCGTTTGTCCGCCCCCATGCGCCAGCAGGATCGTCGGACCATCAGAAGGACCGGCAATGTCAGCAACAAGGCCAACCCCGTCATCGGCAATGAATTCGCGGCGCTCACTCATAATAAAGCCCTCCAAAAAACTGAACCGGAGCCTCCCGGAAAAGGAGGCCCCGGCTCATAAGGCCCGGACGTGATCGAATTAGAACCGGGTCGAAACCTCCAGGAAGATTTCTTTCGGATTCTGCACGATCGCCGAAAGGTCACTCACGAGACCCGTCGTCGTACCTGTACCGACACCCCCTGAAAAGGGAACGTCGTTGGCACTGGTTGCGATCAGTTCGTCTGTCAGGTTCCGACCAATCAAGGCAATTCTCCACCGATCATCCGGCGTCGACAGGGCGATTGTCGCATCGAACTTGGTGTGGGCGTCCTGAATGGAGTCTGGACGCAGCGTGTCGGTGTAATTGTACTCGCTGGAATAGGTCAGATCGCCGCCTACAGACGCGTTCCAACCTCCAAATACAGGGAACTCGTAGGTTGCACCGATGCGGCCGGCGGTTTCAGGTGCCTTAGGCGGCGTGCGGCCATTATAATCCTGGGACGTAAATGCTGTTCCGACCAGGACCTGATCACAGCCCTCGGCGATTGTCTGACCGGCATAGCACTGACCAATATAATCGCTGTAGTCCGCATCGTTATAGGCAAATGCGCCACGAATGGTCAGCCCATCAACACTGCGAGGCAGCCAATTGAAATCAAACTCGATGCCGGTCGTTGAAAGTTCACCGGCATTGTCGACGACCTGTCCAACCGTGATCGGGTCGAAACGCTGCACCTGCAGGTCTTCATAAAGGTAGTCATAAATGGTTGCATTCAATGCAAGCTGGCCGTCGAACAGGATTGACCGGACGCCGGCCTCGAAGCCTTTTGCGGTTTCACTGTCAAATTCGCCAGCCGCTTTGTTGGCCGCCGGGGTCAGGGTCTGGGAAATGTTGAAGCCGCCTGATTTGAAGCCTTCCTTATACGCAACGTAATAGGAGACATTTGTCGAAGGCTGGTAGCGCAGCGTGACTTGTGGCGAGACATTCTCGTCTTCAAAATCATCATCAAGCCTCAGACCTCCGGGGAACGCGGCCGCAAATGCTATATTGGCCGCACGAGACTCCTGGTAAGAGTCTCGCTCTTCCCGACTCCAGCGCGCGCCGGCAGACAACTCCCACTGATCTGAAAAATTCCACGTACCTTCCACAAAGAGTGATGACGTCTGTCCCTCAAAACCATTGTCGCGACTGAACGTGACAAATGTCCCGGTGACCGGATCAGGCGGCACGGGGAAGATGTAAGCGTCCGTGTTGAACACGAAGTCAGCGTCAGAATAGAAACCGCCAAACAGGAAATTCAGCGGACCGTCGAATTTGGTCTGGAAGCGAAGCTCTTGAGACACTTGTTCGAAATCAGCAAGCTGGCTGAAAGAAGCCGGGTAAGCCTCGCCGGACACGTTGTTGAGGTCGGTCTGGACAAAGTCGTAATGGGACGTGATCGACGTGATATCGAGCCGATCAAGCAAAAGCTCTGCGGTCAGGATCGCAGTGTTGCTTTCAAGGTCTGAATAGGTCCGACCGTCGCGCGCATAGCG
This sequence comes from Henriciella litoralis, assembly GCF_002088935.1. Classification (NCBI taxonomy): domain Bacteria; kingdom Pseudomonadati; phylum Pseudomonadota; class Alphaproteobacteria; order Hyphomonadales; family Hyphomonadaceae; genus Henriciella; species Henriciella litoralis. Next base: position 2,786,336 of record NZ_NCSS01000006.1, on the reverse strand, counting down.
ATAACCGGCATTCGCCACTTCCTTCGGAAGCGAGGACACATCGGTCCGCCCATTGATACGGCAATCGGCATTCGGGCTGGGTGGAATGCCATTGGCAGACGCTGGCGTTGTTCGGCCGGCACCGCACACCCGTTCAAGATAATCGGTGGCGCCGCCATCCTCATTCTGGGTCGTGCCAAGCTTAAGCTCGAGATTGAAGATGTCTGTCGGCTGCCAATCGAGGGTCAACCGACCAGCGAACGTCTCGGCACCCCCGCGCTTGCCCTGGTTACGCCGATCAAATCCAAGCGGCGAAGGATAGACAGGCGCCGCCGAATTCTCAAAAGCCCCTTCAGCATCGCGATAACGCACAGCCAGACGGGCCCCAAAAGTGTCTGATATCGGCCCTGAAACATAGCCCTCTGTGTAGAAGTCTTCTGCTTCAAACCCATAGCCGACCTTGCCGCCAGCCTCGAATTCATCGCCAGGCCCGTTGGTGATGACGCTGATGAGGCCACCCGTCGTGTTCTTGCCGTAGAACAGCGCCTGAGGCCCCTTGAGCACTTCGACCCGCTTCACATCAAACTGGCTGAATAGAATCTCGCGGCCACGCGACATGGGAAGACCATCGAGATTGAAAGAGACCGACTGATCAAAGCCGGCAGAAAGAGAGGTCGAGCCGACACCGCGGAGGAAGACGCTGGCAGAAGAGCCAGATGATGCCCGCCCGACCACCATGGACGGAACCTGGGTCGCCAGATCCGTCACATCGGTGATGTTGTAGTCTGCCATCGTTTCGCCGCTGAAAGCCGTGATCGCGACAGGGGCGTCCTGCAGCCGCTCGTCGCGCCGACGCGCCGAGACGGTCACGACGCCCAGCCGTTTGAGCCGGGCCGCTTCTTCAGCCGAGACTGTGGATTCAGTGGAAGCGCTTGCACTCGCTTCATCGGCCTGCTGCGCAACTGCCGGCGCCGCCCAGAAGATCATGCCTGCCGCTGCGGTCCCAAGCAGGACAGCCTTAATGCTGCCAGCGCCTGCGCGAAGCTCGCGCCCCACGCACACGTTATCACTCATCCGTTTTGCCATTAATTCCTCCCAAGGTACTGGCCTGCGTCTTTTATCTAACGCTATAAGGTTTTTTGTGCATATCCTCGCGGCACCTCTTCGTCAATCGACTTTGAAATCCATGAATTGACAATGTTGTCAGGCATTGCTGCCGTACAATCCAACTTTGAAAGGAATGAATCGGGCGGACCGCGCTAACTCATGACCATAGATTTTTTTCAAATCCCGAGTTCTTGACTATCAAGATTTGTAGGCTGGGAAAGCACTATCGCTTTGCGACTTCTTCTCGGAGTGTCCGCAAATCACTCAACGTATTTCGAAGCGTCACTCGCATCATCTGTCTCGAACTCATGATCTGCGCTTTGGTCACGCTTCCAGTAAAGACGGGCTTGAAATTGCCCGGCAGAACGATCACGCACGCCCGGGTTTGCAGACCAGATCCGGATGCAGCACGCCGGCGCTTCCAGTCCAGCGACGATCACATTCCAATGTTCGACTTCACACTTTACCCTTCTGGACGTTTTGCTCGTTCACCCCAAAAGAAGTGGCTCCGCAAACCCTATCTGATGAGGTGGAGAGGAAGGGTGGCGATAATGCTGGACAGGCCAGGGGTTTGCCTCTTCTTAAAGGGCCGCCTATTCACACTGTCAGCCAGTTATCCCCAGTCTGCACATTTGAGACCGATGAGACCGCTTAACACCACCCGCCTGTTGGCCGCCGCTGCAGGCCTGACGTTGGCGATGACCCTCACCATCTGGCCAGAATCTGCCATGGCGGTGACCTCGGCAAACGAATCCTTTCTGCAGCCAATGGGGCCGGTCGCTGAAGAGCAGGCCACGCATTTGATGCGTGTCATCGCAATCACCATGATCGTGATCCTTCCAGTTCTCATCGGCGTTCCGCTGCTATTGTGGCGCTACCGGCTAGGCTCAGAGACGGCGCGCTATACGCCTGAATGGGAGTCTTCGAACAAACTTGAACTCGTGCTTTGGGGCGTCCCGGTCATCATCGTGATCGTGCTGGCAAGCTGGCTCTGGTATTCGACCAATAAACTCGATCCTTACAAGCCGGTTGGGGAAAACCCGCTGCAGGTTCAAGCTATCGGACTCGATTGGAAATGGGTCTTCATCTACCCGGATGCAGGCGTCGCGACCGTCAACGAACTGGCTATTCCTGTGGGCCGACCCGTCGAACTCACACTCACGACAGACACCGTCATGCAAAGCATGCTGATCGCTCCGCTGACGGGGCAGATCTACGCAATGCCCGGCATGACGACCAAGCTCAACTTCGCCGCCACCCGCACCGGATCGGCCGAGGGCGAAAACACACAGTTCAATGGCGCCGGGTTTGGGAGGCAGAAATTTACCGTGATCGCGCTTGAGCCAGACCCGTATGAAGCATGGGTTTCAAGCGCCCGCGATGCCGCACCGCTGGATGATGCAACTTATGCAGTGTTGCGGCAAAGGTCCGTACTCGCTGACGCCCGTGCAGATCTGGGACTAAGCCGGGAAGCAACCCCGCTCTATTTCAGCGCGCCGGACAGCGCCTTGTTCGAACGGGTCGTAAAGAAATATCATCGACCAGGAACAGCTGATACCACAGACGAACTCGGCGGCACCGGCCTGCCCGCACAAGGTGGTGGAGATCGCGAATGACCGAACACACCAGCCCGATCTTCGGCAACCTCAATTGGAACATTACACCGTATACTGACCTTCTGGACAAGGTCACGACCAGCACCATCATTGGCGCCGGTGCGGCAACCGTTCTCGTCGTCGGCGCGATCGGTGCGGTCGCGCTTCTGACATGGATGCGCTGGTGGAAGCCCCTCTTTAGGGACTGGCTAACCTCTGCCGACGCGAAGAAGATCGGCATCATGTATATCGTGCTGGCGCTGGTCATGCTGGCCCGCGGCGTCATTGAGGGCTTCGTGATGCGCGCCCATCAGGCGACAGCGCTCGGCACACTGGCGAGCCCGGAAAGCGGCCTCGTCGCGCCAGATCACTTCGCGCAGCTCTTCAGCACGCACGGGACGATCATGATCTTCTTCGTCGCAATGCCGCTCCTGATCGGACTGATCAATTTCGTACTGCCGCAGCAATTGGGTGCGCGCGACATGGCGTTCCCCGTGCTGAACCAAGTCAGCCTCGGCATGACCGCTGCAGGCGCAGGCCTGATCATGATTTCGCTGCTGGTTGGCCAGTTCGGAACGGGCGGGTGGACCATGTATCCGCCTTATACCGGCAAGGAATACAGCCCCGGCGAAGGCGTGGATTACTGGCTCTGGGCGATCATGATCTCTGGCATCGGGTCGACGCTGACGGGCTTGAATTTTGCCGTCACGATCTTCAAGAAGCGGGCGCCGGGCATGCATTTCATGCGCATGCCGCTCTTTTGCTGGACGTCTCTCTGCGTCGCGATCATGCTGATCTACGCCATGCCGGCATTGACGGTCTCAAGCACGATGCTGCTGCTTGATCGCTATGCCGATTTCCACTTCTTCACGAATACCGCCGGCGGCAATATGATGAACTATGCCAACATCTTCTGGATGTTCGGCCACCCGGAAGTCTACATCCTCATCCTGCCAGCCTTCGGCGTATTCTCTGAAATATCATCGACCTTTTCCGGCAAGCGGCTCTACGGCTACACCTCGCTGGTCATCGCCAGCATGAGCATCTCGGTGATCAGCTTTACCGTCTGGTTGCACCACTTCTTCACCATGGGTTCCAGCGCGTCCGTAAACATCGCCTTCGGTATTGCGACGATGATTATCGGCATCCCGACTGGCGTGAAGGTCTATGACTGGATGGCAACGATGTGGCGAGGCCGCATCAGGATTACCACGCCGATTGTCTACCTCGTCGGCTTCTTCATGCTGTTCGTCATCGGCGGACTTTCCGGCATCATCCTGGCCAATCCGTCGATTGACTACCAGGTCCACAATTCAACCTTCCTGGTCGCACACTTCCACAATGTGATTATTCCGGGCGTGTTGTACGGCATGCTGGCGGGCATCCATTACTGGTTTCCCAAGGCGTTTGGCTTTCGACTGAGCGAGACATGGGGACGGCGCACGGCCTATCTCTTTGTCGGGGGCTTCCTGTTCACCTTCATGCCGCTCTACGTGCTGGGTCTTATGGGCATGCCGCGGCGCTCGCCGACCTTCCAGAACCCCGAATTCATGCCGTGGATGTACCTCGCGGCATTTGGCGGCGTCCTGATGCTGGCGGCCCTCGCCAGCCTGTTCTGGACCTTCTGGACGAGTTGGCGAAACCGGGAGCAGCTTGCCGTACCCGGCGGCGATCCATGGAATGGCGCCACACTTGAATGGTCCAGCCCGGCGCCTGCGCCTGAATGGAATTTCCCGCGCATTCCTGTCGTAACCGCGCGCGATGACTGGGGCGCCGCCAAACGCGCCGGCGACCCATGGAAGGGTCCGGACGAATACGTCGATATCGAAATGCCCGCCAACACCTATTTCGGTGTGATCCTCGCAGGCGCCGCCTTCATACTCGGCTTCGCCATGACCTGGCATATCTGGTGGCTGGCCATCGCAAGCCTCCTCACAATGTTCGCGGCGCTTTTCTGGCGTGGCATGAAGGTTGTCGAACCGGTAATCGTGCCCGCCGAGGAAGTTGAGCGGGCCGACAAGGCGTTCCGCGAACAAGTCGCCGGGCTCACCCCCGCGCGGCGCACCGAAGAAGAGACCGCGCAGAACAAAGGTGTGCCGGACATCACGGAGTTTGCCGGATGAGCAACGGACTATATCCCGGCCTGAACCTTGGCGACCATGAAACCGAAGCCAATGAGAAGGCGGAAATAAACGTCTTCGGCTGCTGGGTCTTTTTGATGAGCGATCTCATCATCTTCGGCATCCTGTTTGCGACATATGCAGCCTATCTGAACCCCGTGGGACTCGCCGGAGGCCCCGGGCCGCAAGAACTGTTCGATATAAAGAGTGTCGCGATACAGACCGGCCTGCTTCTGCTCGGCGGGGTCGCCTATGGCGGCGTTTCGCTGACGGTGAAATATGACGGCGGCGCAAACAAGGTTGTCCTCTGGCTCGTGATCAGTGCGCTGCTCGGGGCTGGATTTGTTTTCTTTGAGGTCAGCGATTTCATCAGCCAGGCGCAGATGGGCGGCATTCCGCAGGCAAGCGGCTGGCTGAGTGCCTACTGGACGCTGGTCGGCCTCCACGGCCTGCATGTCAGCGTCGGCATCCTCTGGATCGCTGCGATGATTGCTCAGATCAGCACAAGGGGGCTCGATAATACAGTGAAGGTTCGCCTCTCCATGTTGGGCGTCTTCTGGCATTTCCTCGACCTTATATGGGTCGGTATTTTCTCCTTCGTCTTTCTGGTGCCACTCGCATGACCAAACCCAATACCGGAGAGTTAGACCCCAAAGACACTGCCTCGCATGAGCTGCGCAGCTATGCGGTCGGCTTTGTCATCAGCGCGGTTCTGACCGCCATTGCCTTCGCCGCCATACTGTCTGATCTATCCACGACGCTGAAGATTGCCATCGTCTGTATCGCGGCGCTGCTTCAGGTGGCCACGCATTTGCGTAATTTCCTGCATTTGAGCTTCTCGGGAAACCAGTCGCGGGAAGACCTTCTTCTGGTTCTCTTTTCCACAAGCCTTCTGGCGATCATGGCGTGTGGAACGCTCTGGATTCTCTCGGATTTGCATGGACGCATGCACGATAGCCAGCCGGCCCATAGCGCACCGGACGAACACGCTCCCTAACCCGTTCCCGCCGGCTGAACACCCCCAATCGCCAACCGCAAAACCGCATCAACCCCGCGTGCTAACTGGCGCGCGTCGTCACAAGTTTTCCGACAGAACTTGACTTCACTCACGCATGAGCGAATATCTTTCCGCCGCCTGAAAGGACGCGTTTCAGTCGTCTGCGGTCACTTGAAAATCGATGGGCCAATGACGCCCGCGGGAGGAAATATGAGCAGTGATGTGTCCGGCGCAGCCGGTGCCAGCGAAGCGTCGACAAAGGCAGAGGCGGAAGCGCCTAGAACGCCCTATTCCAGGCCGCTTTACCGCTACTACGTTCTAGCTGTCCTGACGGTCGTTTACATCTTCAACTTCGTGGACCGGCAACTGCTCGTCATCTTGCAGGAGCCGATCAAGGCTGAGCTGAACCTGTCGGACACCCAGCTTGGCCTGCTCACCGGCTTCGCCTTTGCACTGTTCTACGTGATCTGCGGCATTCCGATCGCCCGATGGGCCGACAAGGGGAACCGCCGAACCATTATCGCGCTCGCGCTGACGATCTGGAGCGCCATGACCGCGATGTGCGGCCTGGCCGGGAACTATGCGCACCTTCTGCTCGCGCGGGTCGGCGTCGGTGTTGGGGAGGCCGGTGGCAGCCCCCCTGCTCACTCGATGATCTCGGACATCTTCAAGCCGAAGAACCGGGCGCTCGCGCTCTCGGTTTACTCCATCGGCATCTATATCGGCATCCTGATCGGCTTTGCCCTGGGCGGCTTCCTGGCTAATGCTTTCAGCTGGCGGCTTGCCTTCTTCGTCGTTGGGTTGCCGGGCATCTTCATGGCCCTTCTCGTCTTCTTCACTGTGCGCGAGCCCATTCGCGGCTGGTCGGAGGGCAACGAGCAAGCGGTCGAGCCAGCCCCACCCATCTTGGACGTCGCTCGCCTGCTCTGGACCCGCATCTCCTTCCGCCACATTGCGCTTGCTGCCAGCCTGCAGGCCTTCATCATCTATGGCATCGGCAACTGGCTGCCCTCCTACTTCCTGCGCACCTATGAGCTCGATATCGGCACGATCGGGGCCTGGATGGCGCTCACCACCGGCTTTGGTGGCGGGCTTGGGTCATTCTTTGGCGGCTGGATGGCCGACAAATTCGGAGCGAAGGATGTGCGTTGGTATCTCTGGGTCCCGGCGATCCTGACGTCTCTTCTGGTACCGGTCCAGCTGGCGATCCTCCTGTCTGGTCACATGTACTTTGCGCTGATCATGACAGCGCCCTTCCACTTCCTGTCAGCGGCCTATCTCGGTGCCGTGCTCGCCGTCTCTCATAATCTTGTCAGCGGGCGGATGCGGGCGCTGACCTCGGCCGTTCTGTTCTTTGTGCTGAACCTCATCGGTCTCGGTATCGGCCCTGTCATTGTCGGTTTCCTGAGTGACATGTTCACGCAGAACGGGATGGCGGCTCCACTTGGCACTGCCATGGTGATCTGTGGTACGATCGCAGCGATATGGTCGGTCATCCACTACATACTGGCGGCAAGAAAAGTCACCGCGGACATCGCAAGGCGGCCACTATGATACGGCGCGCGGGCGCGTCCACGCTGGTGCTGGCGCTAACGGCGTGCGCCCACCTCCCGCCGCAGGTGCTGACCGTCGCAGAGACGCCTACCACGGCGCAGGCGCCTGACGGGCAGTTCATATCCTGGGTCGAGCACCGTATCGACGACGAAGGCACCAATGGCGGTCTCCCGATCCGCGGCGGCGACGGGCTGCAAATGGCCGACATGGATGGCGACGGACGACCCGACATTGTGTCCGTACATGAGGATTCCAATCATCTGCGCATTGCCTTTGCCACAGATGATACAGACGTCTGGGTCAATGTCACAGTCGGCGAAGACGCAGAGGTCGCCGCCATTGAGGACGTTGCGATTGGCGACCTCAACGGCGATGGCTGGCCTGACCTCGTCGCCGCCTGCGAAGAGGCGCACCTCATCTATTTCGAAAACCCCGGAGAGGCCGCACGGTCCGAGCCCTGGCAAAGCCTCATTCCGCCGCTGACCCAAGACCGTGGCTCATGGCTGCGTACCTTTATCGCAGATGTCGATGGCGATGGGCGAATGGATGTCCTCGGCGCGAACAAGGGCGCGTCAGATATCATCGATCCCTCGCTCCTGTCTGCGGCAAGACCAACCTCGCTCTTCCGGATCGACGGCGATCCGCTTGATCCGTCGAGTTGGCGCGAACAGGTCCTGTCACGCGAGGTGGTCCCGAACACGGCGATGCCGGTCGATGTGGACGGCGATGGCGACCTTGATGTGCTCGCCGCCGCGCGTCTGCATCAGACCATGACGATCCTTGAAAATACTGGCCCGCGTAAACGTGGCGGTATTGAGGTAACGCCCCACCCTATCGCCATTGTCCCCGGTTTCGATGTACCTGAAAACTGGAAAGGCACCTCGAACGGCTTCCAGAGTGATTTTGCCGACCTTGATAATGATGGGCGCCTCGACCTTGCAGTCGCCGTGCATGAGACACCTTCGCCCATCGATGGCACACCTCTGATGGCCCCCCTTGGTTGGCTGAGACAGCCCGAAACCCTTGACGATCCATGGGTCTACCATCGCATCGGCGACATCCTGCCGGACGTCGTCATCGGCATCGAACTCGCAGACATTGATGGCGATGGAGACCTCGACGCCATCACCGGCGGCTATTCCGGCCTCAACATTCTCAAAGGCGGCTATACCGGCGCGTCGCGGGACTATGACGAACCTAGCGTCACAGCATCATCAAGCGTCGGCCGGATCGCCTGGTTCGAAAATACGGGCGACCCGGCCGCCGACTGGACACGCCACGATATTTCGCGGCGCGTGCGCGGCATGTACGACGCTTTCATTGCGACCGACATGGACGGTGATGGCGATCTGGATATCGTCACGACGCGGGGCAATAGCGGCGAATTCGACGGGGTGGTCTGGCTTGAACAGGTGCGGTCAACCGAGCCGCGAGCAGCTTTCACGCCGGCTCGCGAGAGCGAAAGCCGCGCCCTGCCCCTGCCGCCAAGCGACTGGGCCAGCCATTACGAGACCTCCGTAACCCTGATAGCGCCAAACAAGGCAGCGAAGGACTAGACTCTCGTCTATTCGAGCGGCTCAGCGCCGAGCCCGACGCGCATGAACCAGCCTTCGCCCGCTTCTCGCCGCTGCTGATAAAGCGCCTCATGGAATTCGAACATTCCGGGATAAGCGTCGTTCCGCAGCTCTGGCGCGTCACCAATATGAAGATAGGCCTCGTCCTCGTTGTAGGGCGCCCAATCAGGACCGTTCGCGCTTTCAGGCTCACCGGTCGCGGCGAATGACGCCCAATAGTCCACGAGCACAGACGATAGCGCTTCAGCTTCCTCGACAGGCGGCTTGGGCCATTCTGCCGGATACGACTCAAGGTCACCGACCGTCCCGAAGACGAAGGGGACTTCACTCGCATGGAAGGCGCAAAGTCCGCGCTCTGCCATCGTCGGATAGCAGTGATCGAAGACGTAGAAATAGGCCGGCTGGCCAGCTTCGCTTGCCCTACGGACAATGCGTTCTGTGGACCAGCCAAAGACATTGTCTCTATTCACCGCCAGCATGGATTCTTCCATGTCATCGGATGGATAAAGCGCGAGGAAGGCATCCGCCTTATCGCCATAGCGCGCGCGGATCGCCGCTTCATAAGCTTCGGCTGAGTCCGGCTTCTTCGGCAGGAGCATCCGATAGGTGCGCGCCTCGCCGCTATTGAATCCGGCAAGCACGGGAACCTTTGCGAACGCGCCATCGTCGAACGACTCATTGAGCTGGCGCGGCACATATTTACCATCGACCGTCCCGGCCGGCGCATAGCCTGCCAGCGTTGTGCGATTAATCAGATACTGCGCATCAGCCTCCCGCGCGGCCTCAAGCGTGTCGAAACCGAGCTTGTCGAACAGATCGGCGCCTTCTGCCTCTGCAGCCGGCAAGTCGTACGCTGCATGTCCAAGCTCAGCGAAATTGCGCGTATTGGTCGACTCGATAATTGCCTTGTCGAAAAGGCCTTCCGCTGGCGGGCTCGTCAACAGATAGCTCACGCTGAGCGCGCCTGCGGATTCGCCCATGACGGTAACGTTGGACGGATCACCGCCAAAGGCTTCTATGTTGTCCTCAACCCATTCGAGCGCAGCGATCTGATCCATCAGGCCGTAATTGCCCGACAGGCCCTCTTCGCTTTCGGCCATGAGGCCTGGATGCGCGAGCCAGCCAAGCACGCCGAGGCGGTAATTGATCGAGACGAAGACAACGCCTCGATCAGCATAGGCCGTGCCGTCATAGACAGGCTGCGCCGCCCCGCCAATGCGTAGCGACCCGCCATGGATCCAGACGATTACTGGCGCGTCTTCAGCGTCTGCCGGGGCCCAGACATTAAGCGACAAGCAGTCTTCAGATGAGGTCTCAGGCGGATCATTATAAACACTCGTCGGCGGCACGGGCGGCTGAATGCAACTCGGCCCGAAGGCAGTTGCATCGCGAACACCATCCCAGGCCGCGGGGGCTGCGGGCGGCGCCCAGCGCAGGTCTCCGACAGGGGGCGCGGCGTACGGAATGCCGCGAAACACATTAATGCCGTCCTCGCTGACCCCTTCGACATCTCCCTGCGCGACGCTGACAAGAGGCGCCGCCGAAGCGGGCTCCTCTGTCAGCGCCGCTTGGGAGGACTGTGTGTCCGGGTTTGAGCATCCTGACAGGGCGAGCGCAGCGAGGCTCATAGCTATCAAGGCAGATGTCCGTCTGGTCATTTGTCAGCTCCTTGTGCGTCAGGCTGAGCCGTAAAGGCTCCTGAGGCGGATTTTGTCGATCTTGCCGGTTCCGGCAAGCGGCATGGCCGGCACGCGGATGACATCGTCCGGCAACCACCATGACGGCACGCTGCCTTTTAGCGCCTCAATCAGATTGTCGTCTGCGAGGGTTTCGCCTTCACGGAACTGAACAAGCAGCACCGGGCGTTCACCCCATTTGTCATGCGCGCGCCCAACCACGGCGGCAAAGGCGACTTCCGGCAGGTCGGAGACAAGTGCCTCGATTTCGGCCGGATTGATCCATTCACCGCCTGACTTGATCAGGTCCTTGGCGCGGCCTGTAATGAAAAGTTGTCCGTCCTCACTGATTTGAGCGAGGTCGCCTGTCGGAAACCAGCCATTGCGCGTGGCCACTTCAGACTGGCCGAAATAGCGCTCGACGACAGACGGCCCTCGAACCCAGAGATGGCCTTCCTGACCGCGCTGCTCGACGAGCGGCGCGCCTTCATGATCGGCGAGCATCAGATCGATGCCGAGCGCCGGGCGGCCGGCTGTATCCGGCGAACGCTCATCTCCCGGCGGCGTGGCTGTGCCGAGCGGTGACAGTTCCGTCATGCCCCAGGTCGTCTGCACTGAGATGCCACGTTCCTCAATCCGGCGCATCAGCGCCGCATTCATCGGTGCACCTCCAACCATGATACGCTTCAGACTCGGCACCTCCAACCCGTTCGCATCGAGATGGTCGAACACGTCCAGCCAGAGCGTCGGCACACCGATGGCAACGGTGACGCCTTCGCTGATGATCAGATCAGAGAGCGTCGCCCCATCGGCCTGACGACCGCTGAAGACCAGTCGCGCGCCGGTCGCAGGGGCCGAAAAAGGCAGCCCCCAGGCATTGGCATGAAACATCGGCACGACGGGTAAGGCGACATCGTGCGAGTTGAGCCCGCTGACATCGGCCTGCAGCTGGCGAAGCGTGTGGAGATAGCTGCCGCGATGCGTATAGGTGACGCCTTTGGGAAGGCCTGTCGTGCCCGATGTGAAGCAGAGGCCGCACGGTGTCGTCTCCGGAAAGTCGCCCCAGACAACATCGTCAGAACTTGCCTTTGACAGCAGGGCTTCAAGACTACGGGGCTTGGTCAGTTCGACATCCGCGCAGCCGTCCGGACCAACCAAGTCAATGACCAGCACATGATCTATCGATCCGGCTTCTGCCACGATCTCGGCGGCAAGCGGCTGGAGATCTCCGCTGACGATCAGGATACGGGCTTCCGACTGGCCAATCATCCAGGCGAGCTGTGAGGCGGTAAGGCGCGGATTGAGCGTATGGCACACCGCGCCGAGGCCCATGATGCCGTACCAGCACTCCATATGGGCCTGACTGTTCCAGGCAAGCGTTGCCACGCGATCACCGCGCTGCATGCCCAGCTCCTTGAGAACGCTTGATACTTTACGCGCACGCTCATGCAGGTCGCGATAACCGATGCGTGAAAGGCTGCCATCGGCCAGGCGTGTCACGACGTCCTTCTCGGGATGCCACTTCGCGGCGTGATCGAGCATGCGATCGAGGGTCAGCGCAAAGTCCTGCATGGCGCCGTCGGTCAGTTGCACGTGGACACCTCTGGTGGCAGCGGCGGAGCAATAATGCCGACATTCCAGTTCCATTGAAGGCTGCCATCGGCGCGCCTGCGGCAGACAATTGCCTCGTGAAGCTCGAACCGCGCGCGGGCAAGGCCCGGCCAGGCCTTGGGCGTGTCAGAGAACACCATGCCGGTGGCATTCTCACCATAGGCCGGCCAGTCCGCCGCGCCTTCAGCCGACGGGACGCCCGTCCGCGCAAAGCTCGCCCAATACTGCATCATCGCTTTCATCAGATCGCGTTCGGACTGTTTACGCGGGGCCTGCGGCCAGGGTTCAGGAATGTCGAAAAGCGTGCCGAAGACATACGGGATTTCCATCGCATGAAAGGCGCGAAGGCCGAGCTTGTCGGCGGCTGGATAGGTATGATCGAAAAAGTAGAAGTAGGAAGGTTGACCAGCGGCCGTTTGCGAGGCGGCGAGGCGCTCTGCCGTCCAGCCATACATGGCATCGCGCGTCGTCGCGAGCATGCTGGCTTCCGGATTATCAGCCGGATAGGTCTCAAGGAAGCGATCTGCGAGCTCGCCATGGCTTGAGCGGATCGCGGCTTCATAGGCGTCGCTGCCCGGCACGGGTGGCAGCAGGAAGCGCAGCGAGCGGATCTCGCCCTCATTAAAGCCTGCCAGCACCGGCACCTGCGCCTGTTCCCCCTTATCGAAAGTCGCTGGCATCTGATCTTTCAGCCAGACATCATCAATGACGCCGAACGGGACGAAACCGTTGCGCCCGGCAATCGAGACCAGCTTGTCGGCGTCCATCTCACGCAGCTCAGCGAGCGAGGCCGCTTTAGCCTTTTCCTGGAAGGCGACGCCCGCCTCTTCAGCCGAAGGATGGCCGTTCAACGTACCCCTCAGAGGCGCCATCGAGACCATATAGGCGCTCTCAGCAATCGCCTTGTCGAACAGGCCCCGCGCTTCAGGCGAGACCATGAGCAGGACCACGCTGAGCGCTCCAGCAGACTCGCCTGCCACGGTGACATTGTCCGGATCTCCGCCGAAAGCTTCGATGTTGCGCTTCACCCATTTCAGCGCCGCCGCCTGGTCTTTCAGGCCATAATTGCCGGAGATATTCTGCGGCGACTCGGCGCTGAGCGCGGGATGAGCGAGGTAGCCGAGGACGCCAAGGCGGTAATTGATGGTAACGACGATGAGACCCGTTTCGCGGGCAAGTGCGGCGCCGTCATACATCGCCTGGCTGCCGGCGCCGGTAACGAGCGAGCCGCCATGGATCCAGACGAAGACGGGCGCGTCTTCTGCGCCGTCCGGCACCCAGACATTGAGACTGAGACAGTCCTCGTTCACCTCATCGAGCCGCTCATAATAGATGCTGCCCGGGCGGGCGCCGGGCTGCGGACAGGCCGCGCCGAATTCTGTCGCCTGGCGAACCCCTTCCCAGTCTGGAAAGGCTTCCGGCGGAGCCCAGCGTCGCTCGCCGACAGGGGCGAGCGCGAACGGGATGCCACGATAGATCGAGACCCCATCCTCAGCCTCACCCTGAAGCGAGCCGACCGGTGCAGTCGTAATGGCCGCGGGTTCAAGCGTACCAACGCTCGCCTGCAATCCATCACGCGCCGCACAACCGGCCTGCCAGACCACTGCCGATGCAAGGATCGACCAGGCGATTACCTTGCCGATGCCGGGGAGCGTTCTGCCACCGCCCAGCATTCTTCCAACATTCAGCACAGTCCTGCCCCCGATCAGTATTCAACGCTCACACGGACACCAAAGGTCTGCGGCCTTTGGCGCGCATACCGCCCGTCAAGGAAGGATTCGGGGTGGACGTAAGTGATCGAATTGTCGTCGAAGAGGTTTTCGACATATCCGGTCACCTGCCAGTTGTCCCTGGAAAGGCCAGCCTGCAGGTTCACGACGGTATAGGCATCGGTATAGTCAAACGTCGGTGCTGGCACATTTGGCTGACCCGGCACGTTCGGAAGCATGGCCGGGAAATCGCCCACATAAGCCGCCGTCCCCGTCACGAATGCATCCATGTCCCCGATATTGAAGTCGTAGCGCGCTGTGGCCGCACCCTGGAAATTGGGCATTGCAAGCTGAAGGCCAAGCTCCGCGCCTGAAATCGCAGCTTCCGCTGGTGTGAGCTCGGTGATTTCGGTGTCATTGATGGAGCCGTTCACGAACAGGCTAAGTCCGTTGCCTGGATAGTAGCCAACCTCAAATTCGAGGCCCTGGCTGACAGCTTCACCAATGTTTGTCGCAAACTGAACCTGATCGGAGAGGCGGTTGGCCTGCACCTGGATGTCTGACCAGATGATGTAATAGGCCGCGAGATTGGACGTGAGCTTCCCGTTCAGGAAGGTACCCTTCATACCGACTTCGTAGTTGATCAGCTCGTCTGAGTCTGCGCCATCCGGGATGACGAGATCGGTCGGATCAACAAGACTGACCGCACCAGCCCTGGCGTTGGCCACCGGCGAGCGGAAACCCGTCGCTACCGACGCATAGGTCGTCAGATTTTCCATCGGCTTCCACGAGGCACTCGCCTTGTAGGACATATTGTCAGCTTCGACCTTCAGTCCATCGACAGCTACAACCGGAACAACGGTCAGCGCCACATTTGAGAAACCGCCAAGCGCGACAGCCAGATAGTTCGAGTTGTACCCGCCCGGCAGCGTGTGGGACTGCACTGAGGTTTCCGTGTACCGAAGTCCGCCCGTTACCCAGAACTGATCAGAGAACCGGTAGGTCAGCTCACCAAACGCTGCAGATTCGATCGCATCGAAATATCCTGCGAAGCTTTGATAATATTCGTCCGGCAGCCCCGTCAGATTGCGCGCTTGAAGGAAGTCGATGGACGAGCGGTAATCATAATCGATATCGCGGCGCTTGTTGAAATAGAAGCCGCCAAGCGTCCAGTCCCAGTCGCCGCCATCGGCAGAGACCAGACGAACCTCCTGCACAAAGTTCTCGTCATATCCAACCGCGTCCAGCGCGAATGGAATGGCCTGATTGAACGTACCAGCCAGGTCAACGATGAATTTGCCGTCGATTTTCGAATAGGTCGACGAACTGGTCAGCGTCGCCCAGTCCATCTCATAATTGGCCGTCAGATTGTAGCTGGTGAAGTTCGACTGGAAGAGATCTGGCCGCTCGGTGAAGCGGATATATTCGCCTCGATTTGGGTTGGTCAGCGCCGAATCGGCTGGCTTGTTGTCTTCATGGATGATCAGCAAACCAAGATCGAAATTGCTGGTCGGTTCCCAGAGAAGATGAGCGCGGCCACCAATCGCTTCGAGCGAGTTCGCGCCCTCGATCCCGGTGCCCAGATTGTCGACCCAGCCATCTTCGTCTCGGTAGAAACCGACGACCCGCAGGGCAAGCTTGTCCTCGATCAACGGCAAATTGACCATGCCATTATAGCGCTGGCGAAGCGCGTCGCCGTCGACAAGGCCGAAGTCGACCAGGGCGGAGGCTTCAAATTCATTCGGGTTCGGTGCTTTTGTCAGGATACGGACGGCGCCGGACAGCGAGTTCGCGCCAAACAGCGTCCCTTGTGGGCCGCGCAGGACTTCGACGCGTTCAACATCATAAAGCGTCGGGTCGAGGATAGTGGAATTACCATTGCTCGAGATAGGCAGCTCATTGATGTAAATGGCGGTCGCGGCCTGAAGGTTTGCGCCATAGCCATTCGTCGCGATGCCGCGCGTTGTGATCGTGTTGAAGTTCGCGGTGGGCTGGTTGAGCACGATGCCCGGCGTTTCGCGCGCAAGACCGTCATAGCTGACAATGCCCTTCTCGCTGAGCGCATCCTGCTGCCAGGCCGTCACGGCGAGCGGCACGTCCTGCAAGCTCTGTTCGCGGCGAGTTGATGTAACGATCACACGCTCCTGGCGTGCCTCGCCTTCTGAATTCGGATCGCTGGTCGCAGGTACTGCAGCGTCCTGTGCAAATGCCGGCAAGCCGAGCGCAATAAGCGAAATTGCCGATACCGATGTCTTGAAGCGTAAAGTCATATTTTCCTCCCTAAGGCCTGCAGGTTTTCCCGCTTGTTGGGGGGATAGAAATCCAGAAAAAACGCGATGTCAATAAAATTCACTCTTGCGATAATGAACATTATTCCGATTGTGTCTTATGAGTGTGGGTCTATGACTATTAGCTGTGGTGAAACTGCGTTCTGATCGAGATTTCGAACGATTCGATTTGAGTGCGATGAAACCCGGCAAACTGTCGCCAATGATGGATGTTCCCTTGCGTGACGTTGACACGACGCACAATTGGCCATTGACCAGATAAACCCTAAGCAGATGGCTGATTGACCGAATGACGAAGACCGCCCCCAAACGCCGTAGAATGACGAAGGCCGAGCAGCGCGCCGAAACCACGGAGCAAATCCTGGATGAGGCGGAATATCTGTTCGCGCAAGGCGGCTTCAATGGCGTCACGTTGAAGGACATCGCCAAGCGTGTCGGGGTGCACCACACATTGCTCAACTATTATTTCGACGACAAGAAGAGCGTCTTCGATGCCGTCGTCGCGCGGCGGGCAGGCGTGACGAGCTCTTTGCGGATGAAGGCGCTGGATGAGTATGATGAGGCGACGGGCGGAAAGCCAACGGTCGAGGGGGCGTTGCGCGCCTTTCTGGACACTGACCTCGATCTTTACAGCCAGGGCGGAGAAGGCTGGAAGAATTACGGCGTGATGGGCGCGCAATCGTCAAACACGCCTTATGGCGGCGCGCTCTTCGATTTTCACTTCGATCAGGTTGTTCTGCGGCTCATCGGCCTTCTTGAAAAGGCCCTGCCGGAGTGTTCGAGAGAAGACTTGTTCTGGGGCTATCACTTCGTCACCGGCGCGCTGATGCTGACGCTTGGACGCACGGGACGGATCGATCGACTGTCTGAAGGGCTCTGCAAATCAGACGACTTCGAAGCCGTCAAGGAGCGCATGGCGACCTTCATGGCCGGCGGCTTCCGCGAACTCGCAGAAAGAAAAAAGCCCTCAAAATAAAGGTGTCGACTAGCTTACCGAGCTGACAGAACCGGCCTGGTTCTGACCGGATCCGTTCAGCCAGCGACGAATACGGATCATCAATTCGTCGGGATTGAATGGTTTGGAAATATAGTCCGTCGCGCCCATTTCGAGTGCGAGAATCGCGTCTTCCTCGCGCCGCCGGGCGGTCAGCATGATGACCGGAAGGTCGGCCGTCTTCGGATTGGCGCGCATCCGCTGAAGCGCTTCGGTGCCATCCATAATCGGCATCATGCCATCAAGGATGACGAGATCGATCGACTCGTTTTCCAGTACTTCGAGCGCCTCTTTGCCGTTTTCTGTCGCGACGATGTCGCAGCCCAGAGCTTTCAGCTTGTGAGACAGGAGAGCACGAAGCATGCGATCGTCATCTGCGACTAGGATTTTCGGTTTTGACATAGTGCTGCTCCTGCATCTTCCATTCGAACCTATACGGTCTCGGTAAACCTGCGGTAACTAGCTGCCTGGCAATTTCGAGACGCCCAGAAAGAAACTGATAAGACCTTGGGGGATTTCAGCGCGGGTTACGCGGCCCCTTGGCTGAGATCGAGAAACGCCTTTACGCCATCCTCGATATCTATATCAGCCTCAGCTTCATCTGCTGCCAATCGCGCCAGTGTCTCAAGATCGAACGCGGCTTTGGAGATGTCGTCAAATCCATAACTGCCTGCCGTTCCGGCAATTGCATGGGCCAACCGCTCAACCTGTCTGGCAACGTCTTTCTGGCTGCCCGAGCCCAGGATTTCAGAGAACTGCTCGCCCAGCGAATTCAGATACCTGGCGTACTCCGCGCGAAGCGCTGCCCATTCGTCGCTCTCAGACACCTCATCCTCTTGCGCAGAGGAGCGCCGGGATTCCAGCCGGCCAGAGGCTCCAAGATGCTGCTCCACAACACTCTCAAGCAGGTCGAGATCGATAGGCTTGGCGAAATGATCGTCCATTCCGGCAGCCTTGTATTCAGCGATCTGAGACGCCATCGCATTCGCTGTCAGCGCGATGATTGGGACGTTGCAATCTGGCGCCGCCATAGCGCGGATTGCGCGCGTCGCACTCAACCCGTCCATGCCGGGCATCTGAATGTCCATTAGAACGAGGTCTACCTGCTCCTCATCCCGGATGAAGTCGATGGCTTTGCGAGCCGATTCAAACGTCACCAGATGGTGACCGGTATGACGCAGCCCCAGTTCGATCAGGCTCAGATTAGCTTCGACATCATCAACGACGACAATCGTGGCGGCTTCGCGTGTTTTGGTCTTAGCAGGACTAATTGGGGCAACAGTCTCGCTCTCGTCTGAGAATTTGACCGGTATAGTCAACGTGACGCGCGTGCCTTTGCCCTCCTCGCTTTCCATGCTGAGGTCGCCGCCCATAAGTTCTGCCAGGGAGCGGCTGATGCTGAGCCCCAGTCCCGTGCCGCCAAACTTCCGCGACACTGTAGAGTCGGCCTGTCGGAACCCCTCAAATACGTGGCGAAGGCTATCCTTCGAAATGCCAATACCGGTATCTGCGACCGTGATTCTCAGCTTGTCATCGCGAATCTCTGCCGAGACATCGATGTGGCCTTGCTTGGTGAACTTGGCGGCATTGCCAATCAGATTGGTGAGCACCTGGCGCACACGCGTCTCATCACCGAGAATGCTCATATCAGCCAGCGGATCTATATGCCGTCTGATGGGGACGGATTTGGTCTTACGTCCGGCATCAACAAGATCGATCACATCTTCGACGACGCTTCGAACACAGAACGCATTTTCTTCAATTTGGAACCGGCCAGCCTCGATCTTGGAGAAGTCGAGAACATCATCCACGATTTCTCGTAACATCCGCCCCGCACTTTGGATGCGCTCGAGATACTCTTTCTGGTCGGCGTCGAGATCGGTGCGTGCGATGAGCTGAGTAAAGCCAAGCACACCGTTCAAAGGTGTGCGAATTTCGTGGCTCATATTCGACAGGAACTCTGCTTTTGCGCGACCTGCAGCTTCAGCTTCCTCGCGTGCGGCCGCCAGCATGTCTTCACGTTCGCGCCGGTCCGTGACATCTCGCAGCGTATTGATGACCGAAACTGGTTTGCCGACTTCATCACGAACGATATTGGGGTTGCCCTCAAGCCAGACGATTTGGCCATCAATCGTCTGCACACGGAATTCTCTTCGGAAGTCAGAACTTGGCTCTTTCCCTGCAAAGTTCATCCGGCTTGCCGCTATGGCGGCAGGGCGATCCTCCGGAACCACAAAATCGAGGGTGCGCATGCCGACGGCCTGCTCCGGCGTCACGCCAAGCTTTCTGCACGCTGGCGACGCATAGGTAATCACGCCGCCGATCGTGGTTTGCAGCACGATGTCGGTCGAATGCTCGGCAAGCATACGGTACTGGCGCTCACTTTCCGCCATCTGCTGTTCCATCAGCTTACGTTCGGTGATGTCGCGATAGGACGACACAACAGACCGCGGCACGCCGTTCTCGTCACGTATGAGCGTCGGATTGCTTTCCAGCCAGATATAACCGCCGCCCGCTTTCGGGGCGCGATGTTCGCTTCTGGTCGGGCGGGACTCATCCGTATTGGATATAAGTTCGCGAACGGCCTGGGCCGCTATTTCGCGATCTTCAGGCAAGACAAAGTTCTGCGCTGGTTTGCCAATCGCGTCTTCGGGATTGATACCAAGGACACGGCAGGACGGCGAGACGAACTTCACCGTCCCATCGAGGTCGAAATTAAGAACAATGTCTGTCGAGTGTTCAGCCATCAGGCGATAATGGGCCTCGCGTCTGCGAAGGTCCCGCTGAAGCCGCCGTTCGTCGGTAATGTCGCGGAAAACGCCGAAGACAAGATCGACCGTTCCGTCTGGACCAGTCTGGCATTCGCCCATGGAGTGGACGATACGGTGTTCGCCGTCAGATTTTCGGATCAAGGTTGCTTCGAATTCCCAACCCTGGCCGGTTGCAATGCCCTCCGCAACGAGCGCATCAATGCGCTTTTGATCTTCTGGCGCGTAGAACCCCACGGCGACATTGTAATTTGGATCGAATTCCTCCGGATCGACGCCATGAATCGTGAAAACTTCCGGCGACCAGAAGACGGAATTCGTTTTGGTATCCAGCGTCCAGTGGCCGACTTTCGACATCACCTCGGCAAGCCGGGCTTTACCGAGCATTTCATTGAGTTCGAGTGTCTTTCGTTTGAGCCGATATTGAGAGTGCCGAAGGTGTGACATCAGTCGCCGGCGTTGTGTCACTGCGCCCGCAACAGCAAACGTCAGCACGGAATTCACAATCAAGAAGGCCTGAAGAACCAGGATTTTGGTCTCCATGCTTGCGTCCATCAGAGACGTCGGCCCCCGGTCACTCAAGGCGAAGGGAAGCGCGATTGCGGCTGTCGCGAGCAGACCGAAGGCAGAGCCTCTGATGCCGCTTGTAAACGCAAGAGCAACAAGTGCTGGTGGCACGAAGAACAGGAATGGATAGTCCGACTGCGCAAAGACCAGAAATGCCACGCCGCAGGCCAGACAGAACGTCAGCACCTGGTCTCGACTGAACTTGAAGAGATCGAACTTGGTCGATCGACTGACGATCCCTTTGACGACGGGCGTGAACAGCACAATCCCCAGCATGTCAGCACTCAGCCAGATGATGGCCTCATGCAGAAGGATGTTTGAGCCGATAAGCGCCAGGCCGATCACTGCAAGCAGTGTCGAGATCAGACAGCCAACTGTTGCTGCCCCAAACAGCTTCAACAGACCTAGCTGGCTGATCAGACTATAGCGGCGACCAAGCACATATAACTGCGCGACGAGAAACACTTCGACAACGTTGGCGAGCGAGAGGAAACTCGACAGAACCAGTTCGTCACCGGACAAAGTGTTCGCGAGGAAGATGATACCACCAAGGACCGCAAGCATGTAGGGCCACGATTGCTTTGACCGCCACAGCATCAAGGCAAGAACAACACCGTTTACAGGCCAGATCGCCGCAATATTTCCCTGTGCCCGCGTCAGGTGTATTGAGAGGTTCGTCAGCGCGAACACCCCCACGGCGACGAGCAGCAGGCCGAGGCAATTTTTAAGTACAGACTTGGTTGCAAGCCAGGCAATTGGTGCCTTTGACGCTTCGAGAGCAGACTTCGTCATTTTCAGCCTCTGATTACACCACGCACGTGGGAGAACCGCAGAGGCGTACACCGGTTTGGTTTCAATTCACTTTATCGACCCTGAAATTTCGGTGGCATCCGTCCTGGCCCCTGAATCGAAAGACGAAATTGTCAGCCCAGGCGCCATCGCAACTGCAAATCGCTCAACTTGCAGTAATCTCGCGTCAATCAGTTGTCGGTAACCTCCACGCTTTGGGAAAGGTGGACTTTCGTGGCAGCTCTCTGGGGCAAACAAGTTTTCATCGCGTCGGCGCTGCTCGGCTACGCTGCTGCAGCACCATTCGCCGTCGCGGAAGAAAAAAGCCGGATTGACCAAGCCACAGAAGCCCGTCTCGATGGCCGGTTTGATGATGCCGAAGCCCTGCTTCTGGCGGAGACATCAGAATATCCGGAAAACGCTGATGCGTGGCTCCAGCTTGGCCTCGCACACTCGGCGCAAGGCGATTTCGACGAGGCGCGCGAGGCTCTGAACCGAACGCTGCAAATCGCGCCAGATTACACAGATGCAGACCTCGCCCTGGCCCGGCTCGACTGGTATGAGGGGCGCAATAATGCGGCGCTGAACCGCCTGTCCGGAATGGTGGAGACGCCGGACACGATTGCGCTTCGCCAACGTATCGAGACAGCCGAACAAACCGATCAGACCTCGGCATGGCGGCTGGATCTGGCTGTCGGGCGCAGCACGTTGACGCAAAGCCTGCCAGACTGGACTGAGCTGTCAGGTGCCGCGACATACCAGACCGGCAGCGGCCAAAGCTACACCTTGCTTGTCGATTACGCTGATCGTTTCAATACCTCCGATGTCTATCTCGAAGGCCGGGCAGGCTCGCGTCTGTCCCCCCGCTTTACCGGATACCTGGCGGCAGGCGGCGCGCCAGATGCCATCTTCCGGCCTGAATGGGCCGTATCCACCGGTTTGACAGCTCTCATCGGGGATATAACCGACCCAACTGATGCCCTCCGCGCTTCGGCAGATTTTCGGTATGCCCAATATCCTGCCGGGGTCGTCCAGAGCGGCAAGTTCGGCGTCGCAAAACCTTTCGCCAGCGATACATTTCGACTGGGCGGAAGCCTGATTTTGCTATCCGATGAACAAGGCGACACGCGCCGGGGCTATGTGCTTCAAGGCGAGTGGCAGGCAGCTCCCGCCAGCCGCATCCTTCTCACCTATGCGGATGCGCCGGAAACGTCTGACGGGATCACGCTTGATGTTAAATCTGCCGTGCTCGCCTGGCGTCAGTCTGTCAGCGACCGACAATCGTTTCAGATCAATCTCGTGCACGAAACGCGCTCAGCCTATGACCGTACCGGGATTGTCGTTTCTACCAGCGTCACCTTCTGATGTCGGACGCCCTTCTCCTGAGCCTCTGGACAGCATCCCTGGTGATGGCTGCGATATCAATCGCCGCATTTCTCCTTCTGGTCGTCCATCGATATCTTTCCCGGAAGGCTAAAACGCGGGGCGAACGCATCCACAATGAGACGATAGATGCGCTGCTTGTGGCGAACGAGGACCATGACGAAGCCGTTCGCAAACTCACGCCGATGATCCGAAGTCGCGCGACCTTTACTCAAACTTTCCTGGAGTACACCTCGCTCGTACGCGGCAGTGATCTTCAGCATGCGGTGGATGCGTTGCTGGACGCCGGCGCTGAAGCGGAAATCATCAAATCGCTGCATGGTGGTAACAATAAGTACCGCCGCGTCGCCGCAGAAACCCTGGGCTTCTTTGATACCGATACGGTCAAGGTTGCCTTGTTCAACGTGCTTGAAAGCAAGGCGCCGACGCCCGTGAAAGTCGCTGCGACACGCTCACTTCTTGCCCTGGGACAGAAGCCCGATCTTGCTGATATTCTACCCCGGTTCGACCTGCGTGAGCTCGAGGCCCCACTGGAAATGGCCGCGATCTTCCAGTTCTTCGCGCGGGATAATCCTGAGCCTCTTATTCGGCGCGTTGGCATGGGGGTCGATGATGACGGCCTGCAATCGATGATGATCGAGGCGCTTGGTCGGTGCGATGTATATGACGCCATTCCTGTGCTCGAAGCCCGCACCCAGAACAAAAGCGCGCGCGTCCGAGCCGCCGCGATAGAGGCGCTGGGCCGTCTTGGACTGCCGATCGCAAGTACAATCATCGAAGCAGCCCTGCGTGATGAGAATAGCGAAGTTCGCGCGGAAGCAGCCGAAGCTGTCGGCAATGTCGTCATGCCGGAATATGCCCACAAGCTTGAAACGCTCTTGTCGGATGTCGACTGGAACGTCCGGTTCAGAGCTGCCGCGGCCATGCTGGAACTCGGCGCCGATAGCCGTCTTTTGCTCGAAGCCGCCGCCCTGCAGAACCCTTCGCAGCGGGCGCAACAAACGGCAAGCCTGGTCTTATCAGAACGTGCCGCAGCATGAACATCGTCGGCGAAGCAACCCTGATGACGGCGGCGGCCTGGATTACAATCTTTGTAATCACGGTGGGCCTGATCCAGAACTTTTTCTACGTCGCGCAGCTTCTGATCGCGTGGGCCGCCATGACCCGCCAGCCGCTGGTGCGCCGTTCGGCATTGCTTTGGCGACGCTATGCAGACCTGGCGCCCCCCATCGCCCTCATCAGTCCTGCCTACAATGAAGAAAGAAGCGTCGTTCAGAGCGTGCGCTCATTGCTGGCGCTGGAATACGCATGTTTCGAAGTGATCGTTGTGAATGACGGCTCGAAGGACAACACGCTTGCAGAGCTGATCTCGGCTTTTGACCTGAAGCCGATCTCACGCGCGAGTGACCAGCAACTCGAACACGCGCCAATTCGTGGCATCTATGGCTCAAAAATGCACCCGAGCCTGCTCGTCATCGACAAGGAAAATGGCGGCAAGGCAGATGCGCTGAATGCTGGGATCAACGTCTCGCGTTCGCCGATTTTCTGTTCGATGGATGCGGACTCCGTACTTGAGCGTGACGCGCTACTGCGCGCCGTCCGTCCGTTCATTGATGACCCTAGCCGGGTTATCGCCGTGGGCGGTACCGTGCGGCTCGCAAATGGCTGCCGCATCGAAGATGGCCGTGTGATTTCAACCGGTCTCTCCAACAACCTTCTGGCGCTTTTTCAGACGGTTGAGTATGTCCGCGCCTTCCTGATGGCGCGGCTTGCCTGGAGCGACATCGGTGCCCTGACGATTATCTCCGGGGCCTTTGGCCTGTTCCGGCGTGGTGTGGTCGTCGAGGTCGGCGGTTACTCGACCGATACAGTGGGCGAAGACATGGAGCTTGTCGTGAAGCTCCATAAACATCTTCGCCAACAGAAACGCGATTATCGCATCGCCTATATTGCCGAACCGATCTGCTGGACCGAAGCGCCTGAAGATATGCGCACACTCCGCCGCCAGCGCGAGCGCTGGCTGCGTGGTTCAGTCGAAACTTTTTTTCGGCACCGGGACATGTTTCTGAACCCGCGCTATGGGCGCGTTGGCAGCCTGGGCTTCACCAATATCATACTGGTCGATGTACTCGGTCCGATTGTCGAAATCCTGGGCTACATGCTGATCCCGCTATTTTACGCGACCGGCCTTCTTTCGCTGCCCTATTTGTTGGCGTTTCTTGGGGTCAGTTTCATGTTCGGCATCATGATCAGCGTCTTCTCGCTTGTGCTGGAGGAAAGCAGTTTGCGACGGGTGCAGAAGGTGAGTGATCTCCTCAAGCTGGGCGCAATCGCCGTGCTCGAAAACTTTGGCTATCGGCAGCTCAACAATATCTGGCGGATCCGCGGCTTCTGGCAGTTCCTGCGCGGCAAAACTGAATGGGGCGAAATGACCCGAAAAGGTTTCAGCCGCCCCGGGCCCACCGGGCAGTAGTTTTGGCCTGAAGATCGATCCATACGCCCCCGGGGCTCACGGTCAGCTGCCAACGCATTTTTCGTCCGGACAGACCTATTTGTTGGTCATGAACTCCCGCAAATCCTCTGCAAACTCATCCCCGGTTCCTCCGAGGTAAAGCATGTGGCCTGAGGCGTAATTCTCGAACCGGACGCGGTCGAGCGGCAATCCGGCCCCGGCGATCTGCGCGAAGGCATCGGCGGGCGTGGTGACAAGATCATAATAGCCAGAGGCCACGAAGAGCCGGAGATCACGATTGCGCCGCATGGACCAGGCAAGGTCGACCGCATAGCTTTGCCCCGGCAGCACGCCGCGCCGTTCCCAATTCCAGGCAGGCAACAAGTCCTTCCAGTGGATCGCGATATAGGGCCGGCCGGTCTCCACGCCGAGCGTCTCGCCTAGCATCTGGTTGAACGCCCCAACAAAGCCTGGAACGTATTGTCCCATCGCGGGGTCATCGGCGACCGGATCATTGCCGGAATTCGCAAGCGGCAGTGTGTAGCGGCTATCATACATACCGACTTCCTGTCCGCCGTCAGCCAGAAGCAGTTTTGCAAATTCGCGCTCATCGACCACAAGGTCATCGCCGATCTCAGCCGCAGAAAGCCCCGTATATGTTTCAAGCTCGTCGATGACGTCCTGACGCTCATCATCGCTGAGCGTTCCGTCAGACAGCTTCATCAACGCTTGGCTATAGGGTCCTTTCGCATATTCCGATGCCGCATCGAACAAGTCGCCCACATCATCGAAACCGGCCTGCGATTGCCCATGAAAGAAGGCTGTCACCGCCAAGCCGGGAAGGCTACGCGCGAGCTCTTCAGCAGCCTCATGCGCCGTCGGTTCGGGGCCACCTCGTCCCTCCAGCGTTGTGCCAAGCAGGATGATGCCGTCCAGCGTTATCCCCCGCATCACACCATTGTAGATCGGACTGCCCATCAGCGCCCGGGGCAGAACAGATGCGCGCTGCGTGCCATAGCTCTCGCCAAGAACATATTTCGGGGCATTCCAGCGGCCATATTCGCTGAGCCAGAGCTCGATGAACTGCGCTACGGAGTCCGCGTCTTCATCGACGCCCCAGAAGGTCGCCGGATCGACGTCCGGCTCAGCAAGGCTGAAGCCGGTCCCAACCGGATCAATGAAGACAATATCTGCAACGTCGATGACGGAGTCCGGGTTGGACTCAACCCCGAAAGGCGGCACGTTCGATGGATTGACTTCGGCATCCAGAAGAACCCGCTTCGGGCCGATCGCACCCATATGAATCCAGAGCGATGAAGAGCCAGGCCCTCCATTGAAGACGAACAGAACCGGGCGGTCCGGTGCCGGATCATTGGTCCTCAGATAGGTGAAGGAAAAGATCCGTCCCGTCGGCGCGCCATTCATATCCGAGAGAAGGGTCTCAGCCGCAATCGCATCATAGGTCACGCGCTGGCCGTTCACCGTGATCTCATGCTGCGTGACTTTGCGATAAAGGCCCGGCTCGTGCGCGTCAGCCGTCGCCTCCACAGGCGCCGTCGTTTCCGCCAGAGGCTTCTCCGAAACCGGAATATCGTACGCTTGCGCGGTGGCGCAGGCTGCCAGAAGGCCAATTCCAACCGACGCACAACTCATGATTTTCAGGTACCCGGAAACGGACTTCAACATGGCTGCCCCAGCGTGGTTGTGATTATCAGTCCCAGCAGATTAGAGCGCCGGGCGGAGATAAACTATCCGAATTGGGCGTTTCGACCGCGATGAGCGATAAAATCTATTCGGGACACTCACCAAATGACCACAAATGCCACCGGTTAACTTAGGCACTTTTTCCGAAAGTGTTGCATTCATGTCCTGTTTTTCTGCCAGAAAGCAGATAAGCTAACCGCATGAGCGAAGAATTGTCGATATTTGATATCAAGATCCTCGAGCAGCTCCAGAAAGACTGCTCCGTGTCCACCGTAGAGCTGGCCGAAATTGTCGGGCTGTCACAATCGCCCTGCTGGCGCAGGCTGCAGCGGCTAAAGGACGAAGGCTACATCAAGCAGCAAGTCGCCATCCTGGATCGTGAAAAACTCGGCTACGGGCTTCACATCTTTGCCTATGTGAAGGTCGCCAAACTGACCGATAAAGAGCGTGAGACCTTCAGCCGGAAAATCCAGAACACACCTGAAGTCCTCGAATGCTATTCGATCTTCGGGGAGATGGACCTTCTCATGAAGATCCAGGCGAAATCCATGAAATGGTATCAGGAGTTTCTCATGGACTTCCTGCTCGCCCTGCCCGGCGTCGAGAACGTCAACTCGACCGCGACGCTTGGCGAAATCAAGTCGACCACGGCGATCCCGGTTCGCGGCAGTATGGCGCTCTAGGCCGGCTTCCGGCCCAGAAGGAAACCGGTCACACCAGCAAGCACGACACAAAGCCCACCCAGCAGCCAGATGAGAAAGCCCGGCCCTTGCCCGCCCGGGACACCAGCGCTCGGCTGCGGCGCATAGAGCATGCACTCAACCTCAATGGGCGCGCCAAGCGCGAGACCGTCTGCGCCGAAAGCGCTTCGCGCCGGCATTTTCCCCGGCTCGAAGTAGGTCTTGTAGACCTCGTTAAAGGCTGGCCACAACGTCATGTCGTCGATCATCACGGTACATTTGAACATGTCGGACATGCTGGCGCCTGTACGTTCAGTCAGCGCCTTGATCGAATCCATGACCTGGCGGGCATCGTCCTCGAATGTCTCGCCGCCGCGCCCGATCTGCCCCGATAGAAAGATGAAGTCGCCGACCCGAACCGCCGCCGAGAAAGGCAGCTGTGCCGGATCAACCGGCACCCCGCCGACTTGCATCGGATAATATTCGAGTTTGGGCAGGTCTTCACCCTCATACCGGGCCGGAATTGCTTCATCGGCGACCTTGCTCACGAGCGATGGTGCTTCGGTGAAAGGCTCGATGCTGAGCGCCTCATAGATTTCTGATGGGAAATAGACGTCCCCGTCCTTAACCACCATTCGTCCATTCCGGATGGCCGACAGGTCTTCCAGCGGATTGCCTTCGACCAGAACAAAGTCCGCCAGTTTTCCCGGTTCAATGGTGCCGAGGTCGTCACCATAGCCGAAATACGCCGCCGGTCCTGACGTCCCGATCCGCAGCACATCCTCATTGGGAATGCCCGCTTTGGCATAGAGCTCCAGCTCACGGTGAACCGTAAACCCTGTGCCATCATCGGTGCCCGGCAGGATACGGATCCCGGCATCGTGCAGCAGTTTCAGCGTATCGAGCACACGCTGGAAACCCTCCCGATAAGCCTTGTCTGCCGCATCATCCTCGAGGGTGACAAAGGTGCGTTTGCGATATCGTTGATAGCCAATCGGCATGTGATCGAGATAGGCGGCATCGCCTTCCTGCACGGTCCCGGCCCGGCTCATCATCAGGCGTTCCAAAATAACGGCTGTCGGATCGACGCCGACATCATTGTCCTGCATCAGGCGAACGGTCGTCTTCACCTTCTCAGCATTCAGGTCCAGGGCCGCACCGCGTGCCATTCCGGTGAGGCGGAGCGGCGTGCGCGTATCCTCATCAGGCGCGAGCAACCAGCCGAGCATCAGCTGATTTATATGCGTGATCTCCGAATAGCCGGCACGGATCATATTGTCAGCATTTGTGAAGGCGGGCACGTGCCCGATCGCCTTCATGCCATGCGCCTTGGCCCGTGCCGCCATGGCGGGCACCCAAGCCGGCGTCATAGAGTTGTAGATCTTGATGAAGGGATAGCCGCGCTCGGCATACCAGTCGACCGCGTCGAGCGCCTCTTGCTGGCTCTCGACGATGATACCGTAACGCGCCGAATACGGACTGCGCCCCTCGATGAACCCGGCCGGGGTAATGCGCGGACCGATTGCATTGCCGTCCTTCATGTCCTGCATAAGCTGTGGCAGGAATTCATTGTCATTGCCCATATCGCGGGTCGAGGTCACGCCAGCGGCAATGTAATAGAGACCGGAGCTCTTCGAAGCGTGGGAATGGACGTCCCACATGCCCGGCATCAGCGTATCACCGCCGCCAGCGAACACCGGTATATTGGCAGGAAGCGTTTCGGTCGCGTCGTAGGGCGTGATCGACTTGATCCGCTGGCCCTCCACCGTAACCGTTGATGGCTCTCCAAGTGCCCCCGCGGCCGGATCAAGAATACGAACATTCGCAATTGCAAAAGGCGTGTCGAACGTGTGCCGCAGCGTGCTCGCCAGCGTCCGACTGCGCTCATTGGATATCTCACTCGAGATTTCCTGAAGCCCAGGCAGAAGGCTCTCATAACCCTCCCGGATCAGGGAGAAGTTCGAGAATAGAACCCCATCGCGATCAAGCGCAATCAGCGACGCGTTCATGTCGATGCCGGACAAACGATAGATCGTCAGCTGCAAAGGCTGACCATCATGGACAAGCTCTACCTGCCGAACCTCTTCCAGCGAAATCGACCCCGCCGGCAAGACTGGCATCGTATGGTCCGTATCCTTCAGTAGCGCGCGGGCATAGACATAGTCCGCCCACGGACTGTTATCGTTGACAGCATATAGCGCCGGTTCTTCGATGGCTTCCTTGCCGCTATCTGCCTGGCTGGTCCACTCGGCAACGCCATTAGCCCGCGAGTAACTCTCGGCCACTTCGCCGCCCATGAGCGAGGTCCCATCAACGGTCCATGATACGGGGACACTCTCTTCGTCGAGCCGTATCAATTCGCTATGCTTTGGCCCACGACCATTGCTGTCGACGAAATAGTCGACTTGTTCAGTCGCGCCGTCCTTGTCGACCTTGAGATAGCCAACATCCTCTCCATTCTGGATCAGCGTGTAGGCATAGTCCTGAGCATTTGCGCTCGCCGCAACGGCAACCATTCCGGCCGATATCAGCAGTGCACGGATAGTAATTTTCATTGCCCAGCCCCTTGGCCTGCTTCGCGGCGATCAAGCGCCGCCTTTACGAAGGCCTCTAGCCTGTCAGCAAAGGCGGCACGCGTGCCATCTTCATCGAATGGCGAATGTCCGCTCTCAACGGCAACAAGCTCCACACGGTCCTGCGGCAGGCCGCTATGGGTCAAAATGTACTGGGTTTTCAGCAGAGGCACAGCAAGGTCACGGTAGCCCCCGAAGACGAGCAGGCTGACGTCTTCATTCTCGCGCAGATAGGCCGATAGACGCGGCGCAGCGCTGAAGCTGAAAGGATTGCCCTCGACATCATCCCGCCAGTCCCACGCGAAGTTCGCATCGAGATTGAGGGAGCGATAGCCATCCTCGCGTTCCAATCCGGTGATCGCCTTTAGATACGCGCCGATGTCTTCGGATATGATCTTGTTCGACCGGCCGAGGCCAAGCGAGGGGTCATTCGCGCCGTCCGGACGGTCAGGATTGGCTGGTGGGCGCTTTTCCTGCGTAACGGCCGTATTGAGCCTGCTGACCAGCTTGTTCTCATCGGCGAGGACATTTTCGAGGAAATCCTGAATGTCGACGCGAAGATCGCTATCCTCGACCAACTCTACCGAAAGCCCCGTCATGCCGGCGAGTTTTTGCGCGATCGCTACCTTGTCAGCTGCCCCGATCAAGTCGCCCTGCTGAAGCGCGACAAGGTATCCGGTTTCGGCAAAAGCCCTCGCGGTCTCCCAGGCCTCTGCTTCGGTTGCCGCTTCAATGTCTGACTTTCCGAAACGCCAGGCGGTAGCCGCCATGGTCGGCAGGGTGAAGACACTCGTTTCGTCGCCATTATCGGCGGCCATATTGATCGCAGGCGACACCATCACCAGTCCGGCAACGTCCATGTCTTCCAGCTTCGACGTCAGGGTCGAGAGGCGAAATCCGCCATAACTCTGACCTGTAATAAAGACGGGCGAAGCTTCGCGGCCATGTTCGACAGTCCACGCATGGATGAATGCATCGACGGCTTCAACGTCGCCCGCAACGCCCAGAAACCGGCTTTCGCCATCGTCTGACGCCGCCCGGCTATAGCCCGTCTCGACGGGATCAATAAAAACCAGATCCACGAGTGGCAGGATCGTGTCCGCATTGCTCTCGAATGGCGCCCCCGTCTCGCCGCGGAGCCTTGGACCGAGTGCAAAGTGTAGCGGGGAGGACGACGCTCCCGGCCCCCCATTAAAGAGGAACATCACCGGCCGGTCGGCCCTCTCGCCGCAGTCACAGAAATAGGAAGTGCCTGAAATCGTTGAGGCCTTCCCATTCACCTCCTCATTGAGGACCAGTTCATCCCAGTGCACGCGGTACGACAGCGCGCCGGTACCGGGCCCATTATCCACAGTGAAGACCTCGCCGTTCTGGACGTGTGTCCATTGAGCCGTATCTGGCTCGGCGACTTGCGCCGAAACAGCGGCCGAGACCGAAAACACACTGAGGGCGGAGACGAGGCCAAGCCTCTTCAAAGCAGACGATTTCATCATGAGTGGCATTGTCCGCCAGCAGAGCACGGATTCCTATGCCTAATTGACGGCCCGCCTCAGACGAGGTGGCAAATCCATGCGGTAGGGTCGCCGTCTGGGAATGATCAATTCGCTTTGCCTTTTGAAGACATGAACTTCAAATGCGATTACCCGGAAACCGCGTCTAGTGTTGTCGGGTCAAACGAATCTGGGAGATCCCGATGAAAGTCACACGCCGCAATGCCCTGACTCTCGCCGCAGCCGCATTTGCCGGCTCCGCATGTCGCACGCCCGTCGCGGCAGAGACGGCGCCAATGGCGCCCGCTGCGCCGGACCCGAGCACTATCATACTCCCGGACCGCGCGAACTTTTCTCCCAAGGGCATCTATCTCAATAGCGGGTCACAACACCCCTTCAGCAAACCTGCCAGCGCGTCTCTGGACGCCTATATCAAACACCGCGCAGCGTTTGACCCGGCAAGCGACTACAGCCTGAACAGTGATGGCCCGATCGAGAAATTTGCCCGCCTCGTGAACGCTGACCCCAGCGAGATCACCTATGTGCAAAGCACGACAGCCGGTGAGCAGGCCATCGTCCGCTCGCTGGGCCTGCCTGAGCAGGGCGCAAAAATTGTCACGGATTCACTTCACTTCTTCGGCTCGTTCCCGCTCTACGGTGAGCTTGAAAGACAAGGCTACGAGGTCAGCTGGGTGAAGGCGGTCGATGGCCGTATCCGACTGGAAGATCTCGATCGGGCGATAACCCCTGGAACGAAGCTGGTTTCACTCTCGCTCGTCTCAACAGTGAATGGCTTTGAGCACGATTTGAAAGCCGTCTGCGACCTCGCCCATTCACGCGGCGCGCTTGTCTATGCCGACATCATTCACGCTGCTGGCTGCGTCCCCGTGGACCTGCATGCGAGCGGCGTCGATTTCGCCGCGACCGCCACCTACAAATGGCTGATGGGCGACTTTGGCCTCGGATTTCTTTATGTCCGAAAGGGCGCGATGGAAGCGCTCACGCGCACAAATTACGGCTATTACGGCATCAGTACTTTCACCACACACCTCTATCCTTTCGACCCGCCCGGCGACACGCCCGTCGACTACGAATTCTCTGACGACGCAGCCGGCTGGTTCGCGCTCGGCACACATGCGCACTCGGTTATCGCGCTGCTCAATGCTTCACTCGACTACATCCTCGACGTGAGAGTCGAGACCATCCAGGCGCATGCAACAACGCTCACGACACGGCTAAAAGAGGGCCTGAAATCGCAGGGCTTTGACGTGATGACGCCTGACGAAGCGCGCACGCCGATCGTTACGGCAGTTCTTGAGAATGCCCGCCAACGCCTCAGTCCTGCCATGAAGGAACGCGGCATCACCACGACCCTGTCGCGCAACCGGTTCCGGCCGACAGTGTCTGTCTTCAACACGATGGATGATGTCGACGCTTTCCTCGAGGCGACAGGCTCAATCTGACCGCGTGGCCTTCTCGACCACCAGCGCGCCCGCGGAGATATCCTGCACGATATGGCCAAGTGATTTGTAGATCGTGATGTCCTGCGGGCTGGTGCGGCCCTCAATGCGGCCCAGCGCGACCTCACCGATCTCACCTAGAAGATGGTCATCATCCACCGCGCCTGACTTCAAGGCATGACGAAACTCGGCGCCCTGTGCCCGCACCGACTCTGCGGAGTCGGCGAAGAATCGGCTAGCGGCCACCAGATCATCATCGATCTCGCGCGGCCCATCAAAGCTCGAGCCGACCACATTGATATGCGCCCCCGGCTTCACGCTCGCGCCAGACAGAACCGGGTCATTCGCCGCCGTGACCGTGCAGATGATGTCGGCGTCCTGCGTGGCCTCCCCAACCGAACTGGCAGCAGCCACATCTATACCCAGATGACTTGCAAGTCTGGCCGCCAGCGCCTCGGCGCGCTCGACTGAGCGTCCCCAGATCCGAATAGACCTGATCGGGCGCACCTCCATCATCGCGAGCGCATGGTGGTGGGCCTGCTCGCCCGTCCCAATGATCGCCAGGGTTCTAGCCTCGGGCCGCGCCAGAAGATCGCTCGCCATGGCGCTGGCGCTTGCCGTCCTTATCGCCGTTACAGCGCCGGCTTCGACAACGGCCGAAGGGCTGCCGCGATCTGGATCAAACAGGATCAGGACGCCCTGATGCGATGGAATGGTTGGATCGGTGCGCTCAGGCGTCACGCTGACGAGCTTTGAGCCCCAGGCATGACCCGCGCCCATCGCGCCCGCCATGACGCCGAACATCCGCCCGCGATCGAGTGGCAGGATCTGACGCAGCATCTGCTCGGTCTCACCCGACGAGAGTTGCTTCATCGCGCTGCGCATGACCGGAATACAGTCGCGATATGTCAGAAGTTCAAGGACCCGTGGCCCATCGACAAAGATCATCGCGGCCTACTCCCCGGGCGGCGTCGCCCAATCGCCTGAGCCTGTGATCCAGTCGCGCACATCATTGCCGAAGGCCTCGGCTGAACTGTCGACCGAATAGGCCATGTGCCCCCCTGGATAATAGGCAAGCTTCACCCGGTCAGCGGGCCAGTCGGACTGCTTGACCAGATAGTCTGCTGCCCCGACCGTCGTCATCGTATCCTGATAGCCATTGCCGACCACCAGCCGGAAATCCGGATTGGCGTCGAAGGCCTTCTTGAGGCGTGCGCTATAGTCGAAATGCCCGAAGGGCGAAGACGCGCCCCAGCCCCAGTCGTCAAGGCCATTCACAGGCGCATTCAGGGCATAGGTGTCGTCAACTTCGATACCGAATGTCTGGTCCATATAATCTGCCCAGCTCGACACGTAGACCGATTCAAGCACGCCAGAAGGGTCGCGACCGGGATCGGTCCCAACATAACGCCCGTCGGAACGCCCCAATACCTTGCCCTCATCTTTCAGAAGCTCGACACGGTACTGTTCCTTGGTAATCCGCAAGCGATTGTCGAGATACCAGGCCGCCGGAATGCCGGTATATTCCTCAAGACTTTCAGCAATCTTCGAAGCTTGCTCGGCTGGCAGCTCATTGCCCTGAAAAAGGGCGAGCAGATAGCCGGTCTCGCCGAACGCTTTGGCGTCCGCCACGAATGTGTCGAAGTCCCGCCCCTTGCGGTCAACCTTGTCCTGAACCCAGCCCATCGCGGCGAGCGTCGGCATGGAAACCACGAATGAAATGATGTTCTGCTGGCGCTGGGCATATTCGATGATGTTCACCGCCTGCCCCATCAGATGAACGCCTGCAGGTGCCATCCCAGCTTCGGCCAGCTGCCCGGCCGCTTCAGCCGCACGCATCGTGCCATAGCTTTCACCAAGGATGAAAACCGGCGATCCGGTTCGATCGTGCCGTTTCAGCCAGGCCTTCACAAAGCTGACGAACTGCGCAGCATCTGCCTCGACCGAGTAGTAGGCGCGCGGATCGCCGCCCTCTTCGACACGGCTGAATCCCGTCGAGGCCGGATCGAAAAACACGACATCGGCCACATCAAGCGGCATGCCCGGATTGCCGACGAGCCGAAAGTCTTCAGCCGGCGCGGAAAGATCATCAGGCGCCGAGACGCGCATCGGGCCGAGCGCGCCCATATGCAGGTAAAGCGAGGGAGAGATCGGCCCGCCATTGAACGCAAAAAGCACCGGACGCTCTGCCTCGCCCGCCAGCTTGTCCGCCACATAGGACACCGATGCTAGGCGCGCACCCGGCAGGTCAGCCGTGCCCGCAATATCGAACCATTCAAAAGCCGCGGTATAGGCGAGCTCCTCGCCGCCAAACGTCCCGGTTCCGGGAACGGTACGCTCAGCAGGAAACCGCTCAGCAGCAACCTCCGTCGGAGCTTGCGCCTGCGCAACAGGGGCCGACACACAGCCGGAAAGCACAACTGGAGCCGTCATCCAGACGCTGGCGATTGCCAGCGTCTGGACGAAGCCCGGTCGCGCTCTACAGGGGCGTCTTGTCGTGTGCTCTTGTCTCATCCGCCCATTAGAACCGGATATTCATGCCGGCGAAATAGCGCCGCCCCAGAATGTCGCCATGAACAAGCGTCGGATAAGACGGCTCTTCATCGGTGAGGTTCTTGATACCAGCCCGGAAGGTCACGCCATTGTCCAGCGAGTAAAGGGCCGAGACCGAATGCGTGATGTTGGAGTCGATCACCGGGTTCGGATTGTTCTCAATCGTTGCGCCCTCACGTGCCTTCACCTCGTCCAGATAGTTCAGCTGATAGGTCAGCCGCAAAGGTCCGGTTGAATAGACTGCGTTGATCTTTCCAGCCCAATCAGGCTGAGCGACCGTATTGTCCGTCCGGTTGAAAGTCGTGCCGGTGACAGAGGTGCTGAGTTCTGACGTGTGCGTGGCTTCGAGACCAAGAGAGATATCGCCGAATGAGGTGTCGAACTGATAGTTCAGATAATAGACCTCGCCGCGATAGACGATCTGACCGGCATTGAAGGTGGTTGAGCGACCACTGATGACCGTCCCAGCCGGGTTGGAACCGTCTGCAGCCTGAAGCCGGGTAAACACTGAACAGATATCAGCCGGTTGCGACGTGCTGTCATAACAGGTCGCCATGAAGTCTTCATTCGAGAAGGCCGACAGGCCGTCCTCAAGGTCGATTTCGATGCGGTCAGCCGAGAAGGTCAGGCCGGGCACGAGCAGCTGGTCCAGAACGATACCGTAGGTGGTCGTCTCGGAAACCTCGTTCTCGAGGTTCGGGTTGCCACCACTGGTAATCGCGGCGATCGAGAAGTTCTCAGCCGGGTCCTGGAAGGTCGCAAGGTCGCCATATTGAGGATTGGCGGCCCATTCGGCTTCACAGTTTGCGCGGCGGACAGCCGGGTTCGGCCCAGCATTGATCCGGTCTGCATCGCAAGGATCGTTGCCTGCATTGGTCACGGTGACCGTCGTCGGCGCGAAGAGCTGGGTCAGTGTCGGGGCGCGGAAGTTACGGCTGCGGGTCGCACGGACGGTTACGCCATCCACTGGTTCCCAGCGGGTCCCGAGACTCCACACGGACTCCTCACCGGCAATCGAGTTGTCGACAAACCGGTAGGTACCGGACAGTTCGAGTTCCTGAACCAGCGGCAGTGTGAAGTCGCCGCCAACAATCGGCACGAGCACTTCGACGGACAGTTCGTTGGTATTGTACTCACCTGAGGTCGGCTTTTCGAGCGTCCCAGTCCCTGTCAGGCCAAGCTGGTTGGCACGCAGAGGCGTAAAGCTCGCTTCTTCACGGCGATGCTCATAGGCAAGCACCGCATCGACGCCGCCAGCCGGAAGCTGGAACAGTTCCGTGCCAATCGTGGCGAGGAAATCGATCTGGGTGTTCTCGAAGTCGCTGCCCGTACGGACCGACACATATTCGCTTGCCGCTTGGCTGATATTGCCGGCACCAAACGGGTTAAGCGGCGCACAGTTTGGATCGTCATTGCTCGGATCGTTATCAGCATTGATCGCGCAGACGATGTTGCCGTCGACGTCACGGGTTGCCTGGATGGCCTGATTGAACAGCGCGACATTCGCATCCCAGGCGCGTTGTTCACCCAGAACTTCTGAATAGCTGCCGGACACGGTCCAATAGAAATTGCGGTCTCCTGCGTCGAAGTCGCCTTCGAGTTCCGCCATGCCACGCCAAGTCTCAGTCTTGTTCTCCTGGACGTTGCTCGGGAAGAGATCGTTATAGAAGTTGCGCGACAGCCAGAGCGGCGCACCAAAGGCAAAACCGGGGTTCGCCTGGCTGAGGGAGTCGATCGCGTCCTGTGTCAGGAACGGGTTGTTCCGCGTGAACAAGATCGCGCCAAGCGCTGGGTCGGTCTGATTGAGCACGGTGCGCACATAGCCTTGTGGCACGCTCTCACCCTGGGTGTCAGCATAGAGCAGTTCCCAGTTCAGTCGCAGGTTCGGCGTGAGATCATAATGACCAATCGCGTTGCCAACCATCCGGTCTACACCGGTTCTAAGGCCCGCCAGATCGCTGTACCGGGTCCCCTGCCCGCCTTCGGCAAATGGGATGCCGAGAATGTTTCCAGGATCGTAGGGAATGATGGAGCCGTCCGGTGAAAACTGAACCGGCGATCCGTTGACGCGTGCCAGGAAGTTAGGCGGAGGCGCGGGCGCGGTGAAGACGACGCCATTGCCGTTGAAGTTCCAGAAATAGGCCGGCATCACTTCGGAAACGGACGGAATGCCATCATTCGGGCCGGTGTCGGCGGAATTACTCTGCGTGATCCGCGACCGGTTCGAAACCGGCAGGTCAGAGAAGCGCAGCAATGGGCTCTTCGACATTTCGAAGTTGAAGGCTGCGTTGCCGCGGCCATTGTCAAAATTCGTGCCCGCCGTGATCCGCGCCGACTGTGCGTTATAGGCGTCATTCTCGCCTTCGGTGAATTGAACGTCGGCTTCAAAGCCTTCAAAGTCGTCCTTCAGAATATAGTTGATAACGCCTGCAATGGCGTCCGAACCATAAACCGCGGCGCCGCCGGCCTGAACGACCTCAATCCGCTCGATAAGCCCGGTGGGGATGATGTTCGCGTCGACCTGCGCATCGCCAAGACCGGAGGAGGATGTCACCATCCGTCGACCGTTGACGAGCGTCAGCGTCCGTCCAGCGCCGAGGCCGAAAAGTTCTGGAAATTGCTGCCCTGACCCGCTGGCCGATCCATCGCCGGCCGCCTGGTTAAAATCCGGATTGAGCGAAGTGATATCGTTGAGCGCGTCGGCGGCAGTCACGAACCCGCGATCATCAAAGGCCTGTTCGCCAACAGAGGTCACAGGTGCGGGCGTTGACGCCACTTCGCGCTTGATGCGCGACCCGGTGGTCACCACCAGGTCCATACGGGCTGTATCGTCACCCGCATCGGCCTCAGAGGTCGTGATGACTTCTTCTTCCTGGGCAGTGGCCTGCAGCCCAAGCGCCGGCATGATTGCCACCAGCGCACAACTTCCAAGCAGCCCCCGCATCATAGCATATCGCGACATCTGCAACCCCTTCTATTCTATGGTGTAGCGCTCGCGCCCCGCGCGCGCCGCTGTTCCCGATAAAGTCAGCTTAGGAAGCAGGTGGCGGATTTTTTATACCTATTTGCCGGGACCCTGCGGAGCGGGGAGGAACATTTATGCTGAAGTGTATCGCTGGAGCATATTTATTTCAGGCGCCCGAAGCCCTTTGAGGCACTGTCGTCAGGCCTTCGGCTGATCCGGCGCAGCCCGCGCCGCAGCATAATAGAGAAGACCTGCAACGGCCCAGCCGCCCAGTAGCGCATAAGGCCTCCAGTCCGCCGACCATCCAAGGACGATGATCGCCGCGCCAAGCACGATACCGGTCACCGCAAAGCCCACGACTGCTGCGCGCGGAGGCTTGAAGGTCGAGGCCTCATAAAGCTCCGGCTCGCGCCGCATCAACATGATGGAGGACAGGCAGGTCGATCCATATTTCAGGATTGTCGGAATATTCACCGCCAGAAACAGGAAGACGAGATTGCTCGGCATAAACAAGCCGAAACAGCAAAGCACGAACGCCAGGAAGATCGCTGGGCGCGGCACACCTGTGCGCTCATGCACGTTTGCGAGAATAGAAGGCAGCATTCCGGCCTTCGCCATCGCATAAAGAAACCGCGACATGATGATGAAAGTGGCGTTGATCGAGCTTCCGATGGCAACGGTGGCGCTGACAAGGATCAGCACTTTTCCCCAACTGCCGAGCGAGATCGACGCAGCATCGAGCAGCGGCGCGTCGGAGGCGGCCAGACCGGCTGCGCCGAGGACACCGATAGCCGCGACGGCCACACCAAAATAGATCATCGCCGTCAGCCCGACAGAAAGAGCAATACCAAGTGGAATGTTGCGCTCTGGCCGGCGAACCTCCCCGCCAATCTCCGTCGCACTCTCAATCCCGAGGAAGAGGGAGATCAAAAGCGGGATCGCGGCCAGAATACCGGCGAGGCCTTCACTGGCGAAGGGCGTGAAAGAGGCAGGCTCAATCGATGGCATGCTGCCGAAGCTGAAGATCGCGCATGTCGCCAGCAGGATAACCAGCATCAACGTCTGGCCGAACGCTGCCGCTGAGACCCCCAAAAGGTTCATCAGAAGGACAAGCAGCAGAATGGCGAACATGGCGGGCTTCAGCGGCAATGCAATCGCGCTGTTGAGATATGAAACGAGCACCAGCGACAGGACAATCATCGCCGCCGTGCTG
Organism: Henriciella litoralis; assembly: GCF_002088935.1. Classification (NCBI taxonomy): domain Bacteria; kingdom Pseudomonadati; phylum Pseudomonadota; class Alphaproteobacteria; order Hyphomonadales; family Hyphomonadaceae; genus Henriciella; species Henriciella litoralis. The sequence goes on along the minus strand of NZ_NCSS01000006.1, from coordinate 2,746,535 downwards.
CCCAATATACGCAGCCAACTGATCATGAAGCCCAGCAGCGGATGGACAAAACGCCGAGGCCACTCGAATGAGGCTCCGGTGACCGGTGCAGCAGCGCCCATGAAAGAATAGACAACGCCGAAAACCATCATCGGCACCATCGCGATCAGCATCGAGACCAGCATGGCCGGTCCGGCCAGCGCGGTCGCAGGCGCCAGCACAGAAAAGACCGACACGCCAACCGCCGTGCCGAGCCCGAGCGAAATAACACCTGCCAGCCCGACATCGCGGCGCAACTCACCTGTCGCTTCGGTTTCCTTCTGCATTCAGCAACCCCGCATTCAGGCGATCTTCGCCCGCTTCTCCATAATCGCGCGGTATTCGGCAAGGCCCGCCGCCAGTCGCTTGAGCGCTTCCGCGAGCGTCGCCTCATTCAGGGCATACCCAATGCGGACATAACCAGCCTGACCAAAGCATTCGCCCGGGACGACGACAACGCCGTGGTTCGAAATCAGCCATTTCGACAGGGCATTGGTATCCTCGACACCCACCACCCGAGGAAAACAGATGCAGCCCTCAAGCGGCAGTGAAATATCGATCAGGCCATCATCCTGCATCGCCTTCAAGGCCGCTTCGGTCATTGGACGCGCAGCTTCCATATGGCCGCGCCGCCAGCCATCATACTGCTCATGCTCCAGAAGCACCTGAGCGGCGACCGAATGGGAAAGTTTGGAAACGCTGAAATCCGCCATCTCGGCGCGGACCCTGATCGGCTTCAGAAGGTCCGGATGCGCGATGATCCAACCACACCGAAGCGTACTGAGACCAAACGTCTTGGTGAGACTCGACACCCGCAGCACATTGGAATGCTTGTGCGGGTCGATCCGCCCTTCGAACACTTCGCAATAGTCCGAGTAGACCTCATCGATCAGCAAAAAGATGCCGCGTTCATCCAGCGCTTCGGCGAGACGTTCGAGCGTCTCCTTGCCGGTCGATTTGCCGCTTGGATTATGTAGATCGCTAATGACGACCATCTTTGTCCGCGGCTTCAAGCTGGCGATCACTGCCTCGACAGAAATGGCGAAGTCCGGACCTTGGCGCTCAAAGAAGTGCGACTCGATGTCGGCATCGTGAGCGCAATTGGTAAAGATGTCGAAGCCGGGCTTCTCGATCAGCGCCATATGTCCCTTGGTCAGGAGCGAGCGATAGATGAGCGACACACCTGACGTCGCCCCGGTGGTGCAATGGATCGTTTCAGCCGGCACCTGATACCGTTCCGCCAGATGCTCGACGATGACCGGATTGCTGCGCATAAAAACGCTTTGATACGAGGAGGGCGGCCCCAACCTGAACGAATTGGCGATCGTGCTTGCCAGCATCGCTGTCGGCTCGGGCACCGAGCTTTCGAAAAGGCCGATCTTTCCGGGCGTGCCAGAGCGCATCAGCGCCAGCGCATCGCGGACCCAGTGCGCATAGCTGAACCACTCAGCCTGCTCGCTTTCAGAATACTGGTCCAATTCTCCGACCCCATGACTTGGCCAACCCTAAGGAGGCCCGGATTCCCTGACCGGTCATCCTGACTTCACGCCAACCTAAACCTGCCCAGAAGATTTTTTATGCAAAGGCCAAGGGCTAAGCTCGCCTGCGCGCATAAATGTTCTGATGAATGTTTGCCTCATACCGGTGATCTTTCCGCCTCGTCAGCCGCGGCAGGTATTCAGATCAACGCCCTCAACCGGTGCCCACTCCATTGTCTCAAACACTTCGCCATCGACCTCGACACTGGTTTTCACCCCAGTGACGCAGTCGCCAAAGGCATTGGCGGCGGGGAAGAACGATTTGCCCGTGACATGGACAGCCTTGTGGAAAGCGCTCTCATCTGTGCCGGTCGCTTCGCTGACCAGTTCACGCCACTTGTCCGCATCGAGCACAATCTCGCCGGACTCCCGCGCTGCAAACACATCCGTCATGAAGTCATGCAGATCGGTCCCCCCACCGCTCGCAGCCTTCAGCCGGGAGTCGAGATCGGCGAAATAAAGCGCCCCGCGATAGTAAGGCACGTGCCGAATATCCCCATTATCAAAGCCGACCTTTTTGATTTCAGCGATCGACCAGTCCCGGGCCGGATTGGTGTAGAAACCGCGGCTGAGCCAGTTGAGGCCTTCGACATAGTCATCAAGTGAAGTCTCGCCCGCCTGGAAGGGCAGCGTCAGCTCGTAATAGGTCGTCAGCCCTTCGGAGAACCAGTTCTCGTCAATAGCGCCCCCCTCGACCGATCCGGTCCATTGATGCAGCAGCTCGTGCACGAACACGGTGCGCGTCTCGTCTCCTGTCTCACCTGGCTGGAGAGGACCACGCGACAGCATGAAAGAATTGGAAAGCGCGGTGCCGCCGCCATAGGGCGGCGTCTGCAGGACACGCATGAAGACGCGATAGTCTGGTGCGGGATCGAGATGCTCGAAATAGTCCTCGAAGAAGAAGTACATCTTCTCAGTGAAGGCCATTTCCTCATATTCATCGAACGGGAAATCGCCGAGCCAGTAGGCATGGAAATTTCCCGTCGAAAGGTCATTGGGATAATGCTCAGCCGGACCAGCCAGATACCAGCCCTGCATGATCGAGGTCGGAGGGCCCGCAACTTCGGCGCGTCCATCGCCAAAAGTCGTCACCCCCACCGAAGGCTCATCGAAGGCTGAAAGGTCCCAGTCCAGCACAGACGTCAGCGAATTGGCATTTTCCGGCACGATCATGAAGCCCGCACCAGCGCCGCTGATGCCGCCCGCTGACGGGCGTATCCCGAAAGCCGGGCCCGACGGGCCGCCTTCTGGCTGCACAAGCGCGCGATAGTCTATGGTGACCGGAAAGCTGAGCGGACGGGTCGCCGTCCAGTGCCGGAAATAGGGATAACCGCCGGGGACCGGGTCATCCTCTTCTATTGTGAACTCGACCAGGCCTTCGGCATCGGTTACTTCAAGCTCTGTAATCCGGTCCGCAATGCCCTCGACATTCACATAAACGACCGGTGCGATCAGCTTCAGCCTCTCCTCACCGTCGGACAATCCGCCCGTCAGCGTTGAATGCACACCGATGGCTTCGACGACACCGTCGCCATCGACTTCCGGACGCAACAGGAGCGAATATTCTGGTGCTTTCTCAGCTGCGATGACCGGCTCTGCGGCCTCCGGCTCCCCCGGAACCGAACATGAGACGGCAAGCCCACATGACAGGATCGCCCCGGCGAGGCCCCGGCAATTCAAACCGTTGGCTTGCTGCTTGCGGAAAAATCGAAAGTGTCGGTCCATCCCTGCCTCATATGCTTTATGACAGATCTCATCATGCAAAGCATGGGCAAGCATGTCCTATTCGAACATCTGGACATCTTTTGCCTTTGTGCATGATTTCACTTCTGATGACCCGGATCAGGAATACAATTTTCTCGCAGGTCAATTCCCAGGCTTAGTGATGCGCGATTGGCTAAACACTGACATAAATCTTCCGCGAAGCCCCATAGTCGTGCCTAATCCAGCGTAGATCGTGTTGCGTACCAACCATTAGAAATCAGCGTCATGAGACCACACGATTTCTCGAGAGCCACCATGACACGTCGCACACCCTTTCTCGGCCTGCTCATGATTGCCGCAGCCGGATTTGTCGCCGCCTGCAGCACGACCTCACCTGACCAGGAAGCAGACGTCACGGCTGCCCCGATGACGATCACGATCACCCCGGTTCTGACGGGCGAAGAAGTGACCTCGATCGACATGGCGATCGGCGTTCCGGCACCCGATCTCGATGAAGGTGAGACTTTCCTCAGCATGGCCATCGTGCGCGTGATGGCACCGAGCGCGCTGGCCGATCCGGCGAGCCTCGTCGCCATGGACGATCTTGGCCGTGTCCCGATGCGGATTGAGGAAGATCCAGAAGACCCGTCAAACTTCCGTCAGGACCGGCGCTGGATCCTTGAGCGGGGCACGTCTGGCGATATTGCCATCCACTACACGCTCGAACCACGTCTTATCACGGCCAGCACCCGGCCCGGCCCACTCATTGATACGCGCACCGAACTCTGGGGCTTTTACGGCTCCGGTAACACCATGCTCGCGCTGCCTGATAGTGGCTGGCCGCGCGACGTCGACCTGTCATGGGACCTTTCTGCAATGCCGGACGGGGCCCAGGCCGCTTCAAGCATCGGCCTTGGCGATGCCACCGAAGCAACCATGACCCAGCAGGCTCTGAACAATACGTTCTTCATGGCAGGGCCTTTGAAGAGCCAGCCAGATAGCGGTGAAGGCGAATTCGTCATTTATTGGATGACTCCCGCCGCCTTTGATCTCCAGGGAGCGGCTGAGTGGACAGAAGCCGCCTATGACTATTTCGTCGACTTCTTCGGACAGGATGTCGAAGCGTTCCGCATCTTCATGCGAACGACAGAGCGCTTTCAGGGCGGCGGCGGCGGAGGCCACAACTCATTCATTTTCGGGACGGTGGACGGCGAAGATCGTGACCCGATGGAGGTGAGATACCTGCTCGCGCATGAATCCATCCATCACTTTGTCGGCGGCTATGGCGAGGGCGGCGGTGCTGGCGGTCAGCAATGGTACTCTGAAGGCGCCACCTCCTATTACACCATCGTCCTGCCCTATCGCGCCGGACTGATCAGCGCCGAAGCGTTCGTCGATGAGTTCAACGCCCTTGCCCTCAATTACTACACAAACCCGCAGAGCGGCCTGTCGAATGAAGAGGTAACCGAGCTGTTCTTCTCCGACAGTGATGCCCAACTCGTCCCCTATAATCGGGGCCCCCTCTATTTCGCGCTGCTTGATCAGCGCATGCGTCAGGCATCCAGCGGGACAAAGCGCGTCGACGATCTCATCTTCCGTTTTATTGAGGAGCAGGACGCCGCGGAAAACCCCGTCAACTTCTGGCGCTCCATTCTTGTCGATGAACTCGGCGAGACAGGTGGCGCAGAATTTGACGCCATGATGAAGGGTGCCCCGCTAGACCTCACGCCAGACCTCTTCGGTCCATGTATTACCGGTGAGGTGACAGACCTTCAAACCTTCGCAAGGGGGTTCCGCCCCTATGTGGATGACAACGGCCAGACCCGCATAGGCCCGGTCGTTCCGGGCTCACCAGCTGAGCTGGCGGGCCTCCAACGCTATGATATCATTCTGAATCCAGGTGATCTGGAAGCAGTCGAAACCAGCACACCGGGGACGCCGGTCAGCCTGGACATCCAGCGTGAAAACACCTCCCTCACGGCTGAGTATGTTCCCTGGACGCCTGCTTCCCCCGGGCTGCAATGGGAGCTGCGAGACGTCGATCCGGAGACGTGCGACCTCTAGGGTCTCGGCCGCAAGACCGACGCGTAATTCAAACGCCATCGCTGTAATATCTGGCCCGAACGATCAGCCCTCAGCCTGCCAACCCATCTCCGACCCCGAAGTCCCGGCGAGCTGCGATGATGGTGACCATGGCGCCGACAAGCACGTCAAAAATGGTCATCATGGTGAGCAGAAAAAAGGTCGATGTCGCAAAGGCCCCCATGCTCAGGAAAAGAATCACGCAGATGAGCAACAAACCCATCGACGCGGCATGATTGGCAATCGAGACGGACTTTGAACTCGTCGCCTTGGCGATCTCAATCGCCAGCGACAGCAGACCGAAAAGCAGCAGCAGGTCACCAGCGTCGAGGCGCCAGACGACGCCTGAAATCATTCGGACACTGAAGACGGTTGCCTCAAGTGCGCCGGTAATGGCTGGCAAGTCGGCTGCGCCGCGTGTCCCGGAGAACAAAGCCATAAAAAGATAGAAAACCGTGGGCAAAGCCAGCAGGGGAAATGCCGACAAACCGTTGCGGACAAATGATCCGCGCCTGAACAGACCGCCACTGGCGGCCGTCGTCTTAGCTGTCGTGGTCATATCGGTCTCTCCATAGTTTGCATTTGTGCACCCGGATTCAGGGCAATTCGCACCCGCATCGGCGTCTACTTCGCCGACTCCCGGGTAAGGATGATGCGGCGGACATCGTCATGTTCGATTTCAAAGGCGACACTGATAGAGAGGGCCGACGGCGCCTTCACGACAGGCCGGATCACATCCCCTGATTTCAGCGTCATCGTCTCTGTCCGCTTTAACTGCCGGTCATTCACCTTGAGCCCGTATTGGCCTTCGGCGCGCAGTTTGAACGCGCCGGATTCGATGTAGAGGGAAAAAAGAAGCCGTGAGATCGACAAGCTGAGCTCGTCCAGCCCCTCCCCCACTCTGAGACAGATATCATTGCCCGCTCGTCTTGAGTTTCGGCCCGCAATCAGCATCCCTGACGCCTTAACGATCGGCCCATCAAATGGCGCCTCATCCGGGCTGAAGCCGCGCCAGACCAGCTCCACATCGCGCGGAACCCTGATCCCATTGTCGAGGCCCCGCTTGTGATAATCGCGCTCAGCGGCGTCGGCTCTTTTATGGCTCAGACGAAGAGGTTCGATCTGGGGAGGCGCTCCGGCAGAGCGGTCAGCTTCGATGCGCGTCGGATTATATACCGTAAAGCCTGCGCCGACTTCCTGTGCGTTGACATTGATCGTCGTCGCTGGTCCGCCAGGGTCCTTCGGCTCGACCGGGAAGATGATATTGCTCGAGAAGACATATTCTTCCTGTCGCCATTGATAGCGGGTCGAGACCGCGATCAGCAGGTCCACCTGGTGGACGCCGGCATATTTCAGGATTTCGGTCCTGACGGCGACATTCGCCGTCTGCTGCGGTTCAATTCGCGCGAAAGGCAGTTTCAGTTCGCGTGGCGGGCCATCATTTTCGGTGATCCACAAGCCGGTTATGAACAGCGGCCGACCGACATTGGACGCATTTCGTATGGTCAGAGGCAGAGCAAGCTTGCCGCCTTCGCGAACGGAGCTCGCTGCGCCGGCATTGAGCGACAGCTCCAGATTGACGCAAACCGGGCACATGTCGCCCTCATCGAGAAGACCGCCGCACTCGGCATGCGCCATACAGCGATAAAGCGGTTTGCCGCACTCCTCACAGAAAGACGCGTCCAGATCGAGCGCAGATCTCGCGCAACAGGACTGCCGCGCGGGATTTGCACTTGATGCGTCTGTTCTGAGCATATTCATTGAGCGTCTACCGTCCGAATTATCTTTGCCTGTATCATTCTAGGCGTGAGGCGGCGGGCAAACGGGTCAAATCTTTTTGGTCCAAACGAAAGCTTGCCTTTCTCCCGTAAGATGGTTTTCGTGGGCAGGCCGTTTGGGGATCAAAGTGAGCGATCGAATAGAAACGCAAGTTCTGCTGCAAGACTGGCGTGGTGGCGACACCGCGGCGCGCAATGAGCTGTTCGATCGGCTGTACACCGAGCTATTGCAAATCTCGGCTGCCCTGCTCCGCGTCGAGAGCAATAATTCATTGTCGACCGGCGACCTCGTCAACGAAGCGGCCTTGCGTCTGATCCAGCTCGATAGGATTGACTGGCAGGACCGGGCGCATTTCCTGGCCCTTTCAGCAAAGGCGATGCGGCGCGTCCTGATTGATCACGCGCGGAAGAAAAAAGCGGATAAGCGGGAGCACCAGAAGGTCACGCTTGTGACGCGCTTTGAGGGGAATGCCCAGCGCATCGATCTCGACAATCTGGAAAAAGCGCTCATCCGGCTTGCGGCCCTCGACGAAGAGAAAGCCAATATCGTTGAGCTGCGCTATTTTGGCGGCCTCAATCTGGCAGAGGTTGGAGACCTTTTGGGCGTATCGGAATCGACCGTGAAACGGCAATGGCGCAGTGCCCGCGCCTGGCTCATGAATGCATTGCAGGACATCAATGTCTGACGAACAGCACGAGCTTGAACAACGCGCCCTGAAAGCCCTCGATCTTGCTTTCGAGCAACCGAGTCCCGATCGACTGGCCTGGGTTGAGGCGCAATATGCAAGCGATCCGGCCCTGCTTTCGAGATTGCGTTCACTCTTGGCGAGCGACACCTCCAGCCAGCGTGACCTGCGAACCGGCGGCGCGCGCGATATTCTTGAATACGAAGCAATCCCCGAGCGGGCCGGCGGCTACCGGATTGACGGGCTGATCGGCCGAGGCGGCATGGGCGCGGTCTATCTCGCCAATCGCGACGCTGGCGACTTTGACCACCGTGTCGCTGTAAAGGTCATCAGGCCCGGCGTATTGGGGCCGCAGCTCGTCAGCCGGTTTGAAAATGAGCGGCGCATTCTTGCAAAGCTGAACCATGAGGGCATCGCGCGACTGTTCGACGGCGGACAGCTCGAAGACGGCTCGCCCTACATCATCATGGAATATGTCGATGGCATTCCCATCAACGAATGGGTTGAGCAGAAAGACCTTGGCATAGACCAGCGACTGCGCCTCTTCATGCGCGTCTGTGCCGCCATCGGCCACGCGCATCAGAACCTCATCGTCCACCGTGACATCACCCCATCAAACGTGCTGGTAAACACGGATGGGATCGTGAAGGTGATCGACTTCGGCATTGCCAAGCCGCACTCGCAGGATGAACCGGGCGATGAGACATCTCACTCGTCGAAATCGCTGGCGTCGCTGAGTTTCACACCCGGCTTTGCAGCCCCCGAACGAAGCCGCGGCGCCGCCGCCAATACACTGTCCGACGTATATTCCCTCGGCAAACTGCTGGACGCGATGCTCGATGGAAGGGAGATCCCGGTCGACCTTGGCTCCATCATCGACAAGGCCACGCAGCCCGATCCAGCCTTGCGATATGCGACTGTGTCCGACCTTTCGAGCGACGTGCAGAACTATCTCGATCACTATGCCGTCGAGGCCCATTCCGGAGGAAGGGTCTACCGCGCCGGCAAGTATCTGCGTCGCCACCGCGTCTTCGCGACTTTCGCAACTATTTTCGTGCTTGGACTGGTCGGCGCTTTTTCGCTCACACTGCTACAGTATCAGCGCGCAGAGGCTGAACGGCAGGAGGCAGACCAGAGATTTTCCGAAGCCCGGCAGATGGCCAATTTCATGCTGTTCGACCTGTTCGATCAGCTGCAACCCATCGCCGGCAACACTGAACCGCTCGAGAAGCTCACGACCCGTGCGCGGACATATCTGGACGCGCTTTCGAAGAGCTCGAGAACCGACCGGTCGCTGGAGCTCGAGACGATCAAGGCATATCACCGGCTCGCGAATATCGAGGGCAATCCAATCAGCCCGAACCTCGGTCGGCGGGAGATCTCTCGATCCTTGCTCAAGCAGACTGAAGAGCGACTGGCTGGTCTGTACGCGCAATATCCTGGCGATGCTCAGGTCCTGCGTGAACTTGCAAATCTGAAATTCTCGCAAAGCGTTTTTGCCTATATCGCCGACGACGATAATGCGCAGAGCATCGCCTATGCGACAGCCGGTGCGGACTATTCCGCAAAACTCCTGGAGAGCCCCGACGCAACGCTGAATGACGAAATCCAGCACCTCGAAATCTCGATGTACAAGTTCAAGCCACTCATATGGATCGATCAGACCGAACAAGCGGTGGAAGGCTACAAAGGACTGGAGACCGCGTTTCTTGAGCTTGAACGGCGCAATCCCGGCTCCGAAGACGTCGAACACAGCGTTGCCGCCTTTTACACCAGCTTTACAGAGGTTGAGAACTGGCACGTGTATTTCACCGGGTCAGACCCGGCTGACATGATCCGGGTCGCCGACGAGGCGGTTCGCCGGATGGATGCGTTGAGTGCCAGGTATCCGGAGAACCTGGGCTATCGCCGCTCCCGTGCCCTTGCCTATTACAGGAAAGGAATGGTGTATTCAGACCTTGAGCAACTCGATCAAGCCATCGCTGACCAGCGCCAGGCTTTGTCGATCAGCGCGCTTATGCTCGAACAGGATGAGAAGAACGCCGGAAACCGGGAGGTCTTCAATGCGGTCCAGTCGGAGCTGATGGCCGATCTCAGCTCTGCTGAACAGCACGATGAGGCAATCGCCATTGGCGAAGCCATGCTCGACACCGTCACGGCCGATTATCGCCGCGAGCCATCCGACGCAGGATACTGGCGCCAATACTTTCAAAAAATGCAGATGCTCGGCGAAGCCTATGCGCAAGCCGAGCGCTTCGAGACGGCGTGTGATTACTTACGACAAGCAGCCGATAGTGCCGCCCTGTTCGATCAGGAGATCGGCATCAGCGAGAGCGACCGCCAGCACGTTCTCACCTCCCTCATGGCTCAGAAGACCGCTTGCGAGGAGGGCCGGACGGTAGACATTCTGGCCGATTAGTGCGCGGTGTCCGTCTGGCCGCTGAATTACGAAAACAGGAATCTGACCTTGCGACCGGGCGCCAGCACGGCGCAGGTCAAACGCCCCCCATAGACCGCCCCTGTGTCAATGTTTATCCGGCGCCCCAGGCCTTCAGCCGCCTCATCCTCCGGAAACCCGTCTCTTGTCGGGGTATGCCCATGGATGACCGTCCAGCCCTCAACCGCCGTCCCCCTCCATTCCTCAACGTCGAAGAACCGGCTTGAGCGCGTCCAGAGATAGGTGCTGTCGTTTTCATCAGGAAATTCGGCAGGGTGTATGCCAGCATGAACAAAGACATGCCTGGTGGCCTCGTCCACGTGGATACGAGGCAGGGCCTTCAGCCAGGTCAAATGGCGATCAGGCACGGAGGGTTCCCCGTGCCGCTGATAGCTCGAAAGTGTTTCCTGGCCGCCATTTTCCAGCCAGTGTTGGTAAATTGCCGCCGAACCAGAGCACACCGCCTTGAGCAGCATCTCCTCATGGTTTCCCGCGAGTGAAATGACGGAAACATCCCTTCGTTGTTCCAGCTCCATGACCTGCTCGATGACGCCTGCACTATCAGGGCCCCGATCCACATAGTCCCCCAGATGGACAATCTCGATTGGCCGGCCTTCAAAGCCCTGACTGTGATGGGAAAAGATCAGCTGGTGCAGACGCGCCAGGCGCACCGCTTCACCGTGCACATCGCCGATGACATAGGTGACTGTACCGCCCTGATCCATGTCACACCTCAAGTCCTCGCCCGGTCTCTGCTGCCTGCGCTCAGGCCGCGGAGACCAAAGGGAAGAATGCTCTATTTGCTTCGCAGCCGGGAGCGAAAGTCCGCCTTGGCCTCATCAAGGCGCGATTTGAGCTCGCTTCGAACATCCTCGCGTTTTCCTGCAAGAACGCTTGCCATGTCTGCTTTCGCTTGCGCCTGAATTTTCTGCTGCGCGCCCATCACACTTGGCCCTGAGAGGCTCAGACCCTGGGTCTGCTCAATCGCGCCAATGGTCCAGAAATGGGTAGGGTCAGAATAAGAGACCATCGTGTCAAACGGCACGCGGAAATACCCTTTGTCGGCATACCCCTCTCCCCAGCTATTGCGCACAAGCCATGTCTTGGTTGGCAGGTCATAACCGACAATCAGCATCGCATGACCGCTAGCAGGACGCTCTCTGCGCTGTGCATCCTGCGGCATCGTTCCTGTCCTGTGCGCCTCATCGAAATAGGCACTCGGAAAGTAGGCGCCGAAGACAACCGGCAATCCGGCCGCAAGCGCTTGCATGGCTATAGGGCCAAGCGGCGTGCGGGCGTACTGGACGGCCTCGTGCATCATCGCATTCTGGTAGGCCGCTTCGGTCGGCCTGGTTTTGAGCATTGCCATCTCAAATGGCCAGATGCGCTCTTCGCAGGCGCCATAGGCAAGCACAGCCGCCATCACATGATGGATGAAACTGCCGACATCCTGATTTTCCGTCTCCGACAGACGGCGTGCATTATAATAGACAAACAGGCGTGAAAGATCGATCTGAGGCTGTTTCGCCCGGCGCTGATGGTATTCCAGCGCGCCAACGATCGCATTCGCAGTACAGGAATTCGTCGTCAGCTGATTTTCGACCGGCGAACAGAATTCCCTGAGATCGATGCGTTCCGGCAGGCTTCCATGTGACGTCATGAGTGTCGGCACTTCAACCGGCATGGTTTCGAACAGGCATCCATTGAGCGGCTGCTCATTCCAGTGGTCTGACATGATCTTGGATCCTTCGTTTTGAATGGGGTTTGGCGTCTGGGAATACCCGCAAATGCTGCAGTTTGAGGTCAGCGGATCGAGCGGCGCTCCACAGATGTAGCAATAGCGGGTCTTCTGAAATCGTTCGCTCATGGGCAAGGCGCGCCCGGCTCATGGTTGGCGTGGAACCTGCCCGTCAGATTGATCGATCCGTCTCGATTGTAGGTGACATAGTCGATGTGACAGCCGCCATCCCAGCGAAGTTGCGTCACGAACGTCATCCCCATGGCGGGGGCACTGATCTGTCCTGTAACGGGCGTCGTCGAGAGTTGACCGCTCAGCTGTAGCCTTGATCCATCAGGTCCATAACCAGACCCCGACAGAACCCCTGAAGGCGCCACTTGAATATTGAAACGCGACCCCCAGTCATCCTTCCAGGGCCCGGAAAGACGGGCATACGGGTTCTGGGGTGTCGTATTTCTGCGAACAACTTCTTCTTCAACATCGTCAACCCCGATGCAGTCTCGATAGTCGCTTCCACTCAAACCGTCGCAAGGGTTTAAACTGTCCTCATCTTCGTCGACGGGGAGCAAGCTGAGCATGGCCACAACAACGAGGCCAGCGACCGCCGCGCCGCTCCATATCGCCCATTTCGGCAGTTTGGTTTTTTCGGTCTTTGGCTCTGGCGTGAGCGTCTTTTTGCCTGTCTGGGCCGCGGCCTTCCGGTACTCCGCAACACTTTGCGGACGGTTGGACGGGCGAAGCGACAGACCCGATTCAATCAATGCATCTATGGCTGGCGGAACATCTGATCGGCCACCGGATGGAGCCTGCCAATGACCTTGCGGCAGGACTTCAACAAGCAGCTCGTAGAAAATCACAGAGACGGAAAACAGGTCAGCTGCCGGGGTCACCATGTCGGGATTGGTACGCTGTTCCGGCGCCATATAGCCCGGCGTGCCGAGCCCAGTGCCCGTATCGGCCTGGGTCGTGGCTTTGGTTGCCCGCGCGATCCCGAAGTCGAGAATACGCAGGCTGACGCCCTCCGCGCTCGGCTCATCGAGCAGGATGATGTTTTCCGGTTTAAGGTCGCGGTGCACCACGCCGGCCTTGTGCGCCGCTTCGAGGCCCTCCAGGATTTCATAAACGATGCGGGCAGCGACATTGTAGGAAATGTCCCGCTGCTTCTGCATCATCGCGCGCTGCCACTGTCGAAGGGACGTCCCTTCGACATATTCCATCGTCACATAGGGCTGCCCGTTGACCGCGCCGACATCATATACCGCAACGATATTCGGATGGCGCAGCTTCCGGGTGATCACGCCTTCCTCGATCAGGCGTTGCAGCGCCTTCTCGCCAGCAATCTTGTTCGGGTGAATGAGCTTCAGCGCAATGGTTTCGCCGGATGCACTGTCCTTCGCCCGATAGACGACGCCCATGCCGCCCTGCCCGAGAATTCCTTCAATCGTGTAGCGTTCCGCAAAGATTGTCCCAGGGCTGAGAACCGACATCGGCGTATCTGACGGGGTCGGCTTGCCATTATCCGGCATCACAGTCTCCAGCCCACCAATGGTCTGTGCCGGACTGTAAACCGCACCCACTTTCCGTCCGCACTCCGGACAGAATTCCGCGTCGTCAGGCAGGGTGGTATCGCAATTGGTACATGTTGACATTTATGGGTCGCCCTTCAGCGTTTTCGATGCACGGCTCGGTGGATCAGGTTCGCAGCGCATGGCCGCAGCCAATGCAGAACCTTGCTTTCGCTGAGTTCGGTCGACCGCATTTTGCGCATTCGACCGTTTCAGGTTTAGGCGCCGCGGATGCCGATGCACCGGAGGGAGCAGGATCGCCCCCTCCAGCGCCGCGTGCGACCCCCACCGCACCGTCCATACCCATGCCGAACATGGCCCGCGCCTGTTCTTCGCTGCGCACCTGTCCGTCTGTCGCGGCCTTCACCATCTCGCGCATCACAGCCATCGTTTCCTGATTGCTGGAGGAGTCGGCCTTGGCCCGTTCGGCGAGCACATTGGCAACTTCAGAAGAGAGACCTGCATTGATCGCCATGATCTGCTCGGGCGTCATGTTCGCGCCGGCTTGCAATTGAGCGATGCGTGCGTCCGTATCGGCTTGCCGCTCAGAAATGAGCCGGGCGGTACGGGCATCTTCTTCCTGCCGGCGCCGTATCGAGTCCTGATCGAGCCCGGAATGCTCAATGTCCTGCAGGGCCTTGATGTTCGCGGCCGTATCTTGCTGCACCCGTTGCGTCACATCCTGCTTGGAGAACGCTTCGAACTTGCTGATCTCTGCTTCTCTCTTGCGAAATTCGATGCTCTGGAGATGGTCCAGTTCTTCGATCTGGCGCTCGATGACCCGCAGCTGCCCCTTGGCCGTGGTCAGGTCCATTACCTGCGAGGCTTCATCAAGTTCGACCTGGAACTTCGCCACGCGTTCCTTGCGGAAGACGTCAATCTCATGCTCCAGCGCCTCAAGCTCCTGGCGGCGCGCGGCCCCCTCACGGGCATCGAGAATCTCGATTTCCGAATTCAGCGCCATCTTCGCCAGCGCGTCTTCGGTCTCATTGGCGAGCGTCGCCATGTCGAGGTCAGAGCGAAGCTGGAACTCTTTTGAATCGGCGGTGCGCTGGACATTTCGCTGGTAGATGGAGAGCTGATGGTCGAGCTGGGATTGCTCACGCTCCAGGCGCGCCTTCTTCATCGCCTCCATCTCGGCTTCATTCAGCGCCCATTCCATCGAGACTGAATTGACCAATAGCCCGATATTGCCAGCCACGCGCTCAATCTCGCGCATGGTGTCGCCCTGGATGAAGTCCTGAAGGCCCTTGTCCCCGCGAATATCGTCCGCATTTACGCGTCCGATCACCGCCTCAAACACCCGGTCTGTGAGATGTGGGCGGAATCGTTCCAGAACCTCGGACCGGGTGAGATACCCGCCTGTGTTGATCAGACCCATGATATTGGACGGCTTGTCGGGATTGACCTGCAGTTCAAGCGTGCAAACGCCTGCAACCTCGACATGGTCCTTCGTCAAAGCCTTGACCGGGAGCTGGACTGAGAAGGGTTTGAGATCGGCAAGCAGGATCGAGATATTCGAAGCCCCACCGACGATCGATTTTAGACTGGTCACCAGGCCGCCGACCGAGAAATGCGCGCCCTTATAGGCCTTGATAACCTCTCCGTTACGGATCAGCAGAGCCATGTGATCAGGCGGCGCCGCAAGCCGTTGCTCAAAGAAGGTCTTGAGGTCGGACTGCCGGATATATTCAGCAAGCAGGGCCGGATCGGAAAGGCTGAGCGAATGAGATGCCATTGGTAGCTCCACGAATGGTTGAGGATTGCCGGACCTAGGCCAGCGCTTTTTGAGAGGATTGCTTCCGGATGAAGCACCACACGGCGTAGATCGAGACGAGCAGCACCATGGTGAAGGAAACAGGGTTGTGCTCAATGACGGTGGTGATCCGCTCGACCGTGTTGTACTCTTTCATCAGATTTCCCATGCGCCCGATCTGCCAGATGGATCCGATGATCATCGTCAGCAGGGAGAACAAGGACATGAGAAAGCTGAGCCCGCGGAATATCTGGCCGGCGAGCGAGATCGGTTTACCGGCAACCGCGCCCTTGGCGGCCTTCGCCTCGGCGTCTTCCCGGGCCTTTAGCGTTTCGCCAAACTGGTCACCGCGCGCGAGAGCTTCGCGGCGCGCGCCTTGGTCGACCGTCAGAAAGTCCGGCTGGTCAGCCTGATCCTTGCGGGCCGCATGAACTGGCGTGAGATTAGACGCGTTACGACGCAGAAGAATGAAAAGGGTGATCGCCAACCAGATCACGGTCACCACGGCTGTTACACGCAGCACCGTCTCAATAAGGGGCCAGGCCTCAGGCGGGATTTGGCTGACATACTCATTAACCACCGGTGCGATATTGTTTTCCATTTCGACCCTCAAAAATTGCCGTCTATAGGCAAAGGCGCAGCCCTCCAGCGAAGCGGGTCAAACTTCTTGAAAAATCTTTTGGCTGTGATCGTGCAGGGGCGAAGAGCGTCGAATCTGGAAGGCCACTTACATCGTATGGCCCGCAGCTAAACGACGCCGGATGCGCGGCGTGAATTGAGGAAGGTGTTGAGCTTTCGGCCTCTGGTGGACGTCTTCGAGAGCGACATCACACGAGAGCAGCCACAGTGTTTGAGTTTAGCCGCGCGCAGGCAATTGTGAGATCGTTCGGCCAAATTCGGAAATAATGCTCTGAAGCGCCGGGCCGACATAGGGCAGATCCTCGGGCCGCGCGAACGGATCGGCGCGTTCTGGCACCACACCACAGCCGATCATCGTATCGATCCAGTTCTGCCTGTCGAAGATTTCGGCCTCATAGGGCACGAAGCGACCCCGGCTTCTGAACTGCTCAAGGCGTAATTTCAGACTATCGGTCACCTCTGCGGACCGCGCATCCGCCCAGACTTCTTCCGGTCTCGTGCTCAAGTGAAATGGCAAACTGGTGAAATCCCGAAGCTCTTCGACGACCTCGCAATGCTTGAGATTAAACGCCGCCGCCTCGACGTGCATGTCTGTCCGGGCTGGCAGAAGATTGCCAAGCGCCAGGCACTGCTCGCTAAACAGTCGAAAATCAGCCGCCATGAAGGGCCCGAGACAGGCCGAGGCGAGACCGAGCCGAAGGCAATTTCCGGTCCATGGCTCAGCCAGGGCCCCTGTGTTGAAGGCTCGGCTCGATTCAGCTTCATCGGCAGACATATCAGCGTCGCCACCGGGCAAAACCAGCTTCTCGGTCAATACGACATCTTTCAAAGACGTCTGCATAATGACGGACTCCGGCGCCGCCTTTGCCAGCGATATGGAGTCAGCCCTAGCCTCTCGCGACTTGGCCGCCGACTTCATATTCACAACAAGATCAAATGCGTCGGCGGCGCCCAGCGGGAGCGTGGCAGCTGCGGCTTTATTATCCAGCACCTCCGAGAGCTTGCCCGACACAACGATGAAGAAATCAGTATCTACGCTTTGCCCATCTTCGAGCCGAACAGAGGCCACCGCTTCAGCGTCTGGACCACGGCTTATCGACACCGGCCGTCCGACAATCACTGCTTTCAACTGATCCTTCAAACGCGCTTTCAGAAAATCGGAAAGTTTGTGACGATCAAAATGGATGACTGGCGCCAGCATTGCTCTCGGCGTCTGATCCCCTTCGTCGGGAAAGCCTATCTTACCAGCCAGGCCGGCCTGCGCACAAAACCTGAAAGGGGCGTAGAACTCCGCCAATCTTGCGGCCTGACCCCTCATTCGGGCTGCCGACAACATCCATTGATAGATCGGGACGCCGTTGATGAGCGGTAGGTCACCAGATTGAGCCATGAAGAACTGGCTGCCATCCGTTTGCCAGTTCTGGAATTCAGTCCCAAGCGCATAGACCCCGCCGCAATGATCGATCAAATCCTGTGGCAACACGCCAATGGCCGCCAGAAAAGGATGCTCGTAGGGCAAAGCTGCGGCTTGAGATGAGACATTGCTTTCAGCGTCTTCCACAACCGTGATCCTGAAATTGTCTGGCAGACTGGCGTGCAGCATCGCCGCGACAGGCCACACTGCCGCCGCCTCCCCGAAGACGGAGATGGACGTCAAAGGTGAAGCATCCGATGTCATGTGACCTGCCCCACTTTTTCAGCGTTCGCTTTCAGAAAGTTAGCATGGCTCGCGACATTGGAAACGCGCGCGGCAATCGAATTACGCAAATCGTCCAGCGCGCTATCGAGCTCAGCCTCCGTCAAGACATCGACCCGCGGATCGTAAGCCTCTGCGTGAACATTCTGACCAATAAACACAGACAGCCAGCTTGGCGGCAGAAACAGCCCATCGGTATACTGTGGCACAAGCCCCCGGCTCCGGAATGCCTCGATCTTGTCTGACAGGGAGGCAGGAAGCTCCATGGTCCGCATCTCTCTCCAGAAGGGCACATCGCCGCGCTGGTTGGCGACATAATGCAACATCAGAAAGTCGCGGACACGTTCGAACTCAAGGTCCATTAGGCGGTTGTATTCGTCTGCGTCCAGCGGGTCGCAGGCCTTGCCCGGAAACAGCGCCAGAAGGTTCATGATCCCGCTTTGAATGAGATCGATACTGGTCGACTCCAGCGGCTCCAGAAAACCGCCCGACAAGCCGATAGCGATGCAGTTGCGGGTCCAGAGTTTGCGTCGCTTTCCGGTCTTGAAATAAAGCTGTTTGGGGTTGGCCAGCGCTTTGCCATCAAGACCGGACAATAACTCGTCGCTGGCCTCCTGGTCGCTGATGAAAGCGTCGCAATAGACCAGCCCGTTGCCCATCCGGTGCTGAAGCGGGATGCGCCACTGCCAGCCAGCCGTCTTTGCGCTCGCCCGCGTATAAGGGCCAACCTCACCCCTTATTTCAGACGGAACGGCCAACGCCCGATTGCAGGGCAGGTAATTGCTCCAGTCATCATAACCGGTTTCCAATGCCTGCTCGATGATCAGCCCGCGAAAGCCAGAGCAATCGATAAAGATATCGGCCTCTATAAGCTGCCCGTCCTCCAGTTTTACGCCGGTGACAAAGCCCGTCTCATCGTCGATCTCGACGTCCACGATCTTGCCTTCAACCCGTTTGACGCCCCGATCTGTCGCATACTCGGCCAGAAACTCACCATAGAGAGTCGCATCGAACTGGTAGGCGTATGAATAGGCCTCGATTTGGCTCTCAGGCTTGGGATTGGGAACTTCAAACCGGTCCTGGCGGGCACACATGATGGCGTAGCAATAGCTGCCAAAATCCGCTGCCTTTCCCGCCAATTGCTGACGGATCCAGTACTGATGAAAATCAGCAGGCCCGATCGCGCTTCCATAAGCTCCGAACGGATGGAAATAACTGTCCCCCGGACGCCCCCAATCGCAAAATTCAATGCCCAGCTTTATGGTCGCCTTGGTCCGGCTGATGAGGTGCGCCTCATCGATCTCCAGCATGCGATTAAAGTCCCGGATCTGGGGCAAGGTCGCCTCACCGACGCCAACAGTGCCGATTTGCCGAGACTCAACCAGAGTCATCGAAACACCAAGTGGAGACAGCTTTTTGGCAAGGGCAGCCGCCGTCATCCAGCCCGCGGTACCGCCGCCGACAATCAGCACTTTCAATTCAGAGCGATCCGTCCGCGAAAGCGGGCTGGCGACTGTACTCATTTCATCCCCGACGAGCCAAAACCGGCCTATTGCATCCACTCATAAAGATACCGCGCCTGATTGGTAAGACGCCTCTGATTGAGAGCCCTTGTTGAAGGTTTGCGACACGCCACGATAGACGGCTGCTTGTCGCACAATCAATCTAAAAGCGTGGTCCGTAATAGTACGCATTGCGATGCATCCTGCCCCGGCCTGTAATCGCTCGATGTACTCTGATGTCCGCTCTAGCGACCCCGAAAGCTCTTCTCATCAAAGCGCGGGCCTGACGCATGCCTTCAAGGAAGAGGTGCAGGCTTTTCTATCCGAGTCGCTCACCGAACCGCTGCGTGAAGCTGGACGGAAGACGACCGGGCTCAAATCAGACCCGGCCGCTTGCAAGCTGTGGCGAGAGGCTCTGGCGCAAAAGGGGTGGGTTGCCCCAGACTGGCCAACCGCCCATGGCGGAGCGGGATGGTCGCCAGAGCAGCGACTTTATTTTGAGACGGCCTGCGCAGCCAATGATGCGCCAATACTGATGTCGTCCGGCGTGCGCACGATCGGCCCACTCATCATCGCCCACGGCAATGACGAGCAGAAAAACCACTATTTGCCGGCGATCCTGAATGGCCAGCATGAATGGTGCCAGGGCTTCTCAGAACCGCAGGCCGGTTCGGACCTGCCTGCTCTGGCCTTGCGGGCAACGCGCGACGGCGATGAGTTCATCCTGAACGGCACCAAGCTCTGGACGAGCTTTGCGCAGGCGGCCACCCACATGTTTCTGCTCGCGCGTAGCAATCCGGACAGCCGTGGCCGGGATGGCCTCGTTTTCCTGCTCGTCGAGATGCGCCGCCCCGGCATCAAGGTCAGCCCTATCAAATGCCTCGATGGCAGCCATGAAGTGTCGGAAGTGTTCTTCGATAATGTCCGAACGCCTGTTGCAGACAGGATTGGCGAGATCGATGAGGGATGGGCCGTTGCTGGCCAGTTGATGCAGATCGCCCGTTCCAACAACACCACGACTGGCACGCTTCGGCGGGCTTATCGGGCGGTCGAGCGTCAGGTGTCCGGCCCCGGCCAGAATGAGCTATCTCTGATCAATACACTGGTTGATCTCGCGCGCCAGATTGACGATTTCGAAGCTCTCGAAGAACGGCTCTCCAAGGCATCCGGGCGTCAGGCGTCCTCAATGATGAAACTACGCGCCACTGAGTTGCATCAGGCGATCACTGAAGTCGGACTGACGGCAGCGCCCAATTCGTCTCTGGCGATGGATAAGTACCTCTCAACCCGCGGCGCAACAATCTATTCCGGCACAAGCGAAATACATCGCAATGCCCTCGCGCGAATGATCGGCTGCCCCTGAAAGGCCTTTGCGCCGGAAATTCCTTACCCCGCGATCGCGTGGCGCTCACGAGTCTGGACCAGCCGGGCATCGAGTGTAGCCGCAACATTGCGAATGAGCAGCTTCGCGTCTGCAGGGACCGTCACCCGCCGCCCTTCAAGCCTGCAAAGGCCACGCGCTTCGAGCGTCTTCAGCGGAACCAGGGCATCATCGAACACGCCCGGCCGGGCGCCAAACTGATGCGCAACCTCGCCAAGATCGACTGACAGGTCACACATCAGGCGCTCAATCGCGTAGGCGCGCATCCGGTCATCAGCTGTCAGCGCAATACCGCGCGTGATCGGCAACTCGTCGGCAAGCACCGATGCTCGCCAGTCCAGCAGGCCCTTATGGGACTGCGCGTAGCCCTCTGGGAACCGGGAGATCGACGTCTGTCCGATACCGATGAGGTAGGGGCTGGTATCATCCGTATAGCCTTGGAAATTGCGGCGCAGTTCCCCGGCTTCTGCCGCTATAGCAAGTCCGTCGCCGGGCCGCGCATAGTGGTCGAACCCGATCGCTTCATAGCCTTCGGCCAGCAGGACGCGCTCTGCCGCCTCTGCCTGCCGCATCCGTTCAGCCAAACCAGGCAGGTCGCTCTCATTGATGGCTTTCTGGTGCTTGGCGAACCACGGCACATGCGCATATCCGAAGACCGAAATGCGATCGATCCCAATGTCGGCGCAATATTGGGCGGCGTCTTCCACATCGCTGACCGTCTGCAAGGGCAGACCATACATCAGGTCCGCATTCAGCGCCTTGATGCCAGCGCGCCGCAAATGGGCCACACTGCGAGTAATGCCAGACTTTGGCTGGATGCGGTTAATTGCGGCCTGCACCACCGGGCTAAGCGTCTGAATGCCGAGACTGGCCCGCGTGACACCGGAAGCGGCCATCGCCTCAATCATCGCATCGGACATGATACGTGGATCAAGCTCAACGGAGAACTCATGCGCGGGGTCGACGTTGAAGGCCTGCTTCAGGTGACGGGAAAGCCGTGTGAAATCGCTGGGCGACAAGGCATTCGGCGTCCCACCCCCGAAATGCAGGTGCGTCAGCCGCCCCCGCCCGGCGCGTTCCGCCCAGAGATCAATCTCGTGCAAGAGGACGTCGAAATAGGCTGCAATCCGGTCATATCCGTTGGGGACCGACGTGGCGCAGCCGCAATACCAGCAGAGCTTGCGACAAAACGGAATGTGCACATAGACAGAAAGTGGTGCGCCGTCGGGCATGTCGGCAAGCCAGCCATCCACATTCTCGGCACCAATCGACGCGCCAAAATCAACAGCTGTTGGATAGCTGGTATATCTTGGAACCTGTGCTCCGGCGAATTCGATCCAGTCGTCGCGCAATTGTCTGTCTCCGCACACTCAATATCTGGTGCAGAGCTTATGCGCGGATCGCGAACGGGTCTCTAAGTAGGCCTACCTAGTTACGCTCGGTGAGCGGCTCATCATCGTCCAGCAGGATACGCGCCGCATCTCCCTGAGGATCATCAAACTGACCAGAGCGGACTGACCAGATAAAAGCACCAAGCCCGGTCAGGCCTAATAGCAAGGCAACCGGGATGAGGAATGCAAGCATTTCCATTAAGTGGCCCTCCATTTCACGTGCGGGCGCAGCGCATTGAGCGTCACAACAATCGACGATGTCGACATCGCAATCGCCGCCACCAGCGGGGTCGCAAAACCAGCAACCGCAATTGGCACCGCAACCAGATTGTACGCCGCGGCAAGCGTAAAGTTCTGCCTCATGCGAGAGCTTGCCACGCGGGCACCGTCGATGACAGTTGGAATGGCGTCAAGACCAGCGCCTGTATAGACCCCGTCGGAAGCCGACTGGCTGACATCCATCGCACCGCCAGGCGCAAGTGAGGCATGGGCAAGCGAAAGCGAGCCTGCATCATTCAGCCCGTCGCCGATCATGAGGACTTTGCGTCCCTCCGCTCTCAGCGCCTCCAACCGTTCAACCTTGTCGGCCGGGCTGGCCTTGGCGCGCCAGCTATCCACGCCGAGCTTGGCAGCAATCTCGGCCACCGCTTCAGCCCGGTCACCGGACAGAATTTCCAGAGTGGCCCCACGCCGCTTCAGCGCGTCTGCGATGCCGGCCGCGCCCGGCCGGAGCGCATCTTCAAATGTGAAGCAGACGGGCGGCTTATCGCCTTCGCCATACCAGAGCTGGAGCCGCGCACTTGCAGGCGCATCGTTAGCTCCGACCCATTCAGCAGCTCCCAACCGGCAGCGGACACCGTCGATTTCAGCTTCAAGGCCGAGGCCTGCTCGCTCTTCAACCCGCGGGGCAACCTCTCCGGGGCCAGCGGCTGCAACAATGGCTCTCGACAGAGGGTGGCGCGAAACGCGCGCTAGCCGTGCTGCTCGGGCAACCACATCCTTCATGCCGTCGACTTCAACCAGCTCGGGAACGCCCAGCGTCAAGGTACCTGTCTTGTCGAACACGACGTGATCGCACTCGGCAATTCTCTCCAGCGCATCCCCGGACCGCAGAAAGACGCCCTTTCGGAACAGCCTTTCAGCGGCAACCACCTGAACGGCTGGCGCCGCAAGCGCCAGCGCGCAAGGGCAAGTAATGATCAGCGTGGAGACCGCGACCATCAGGGCTTGGCCGACGCCCGCCCCAGCGATCAGCCAGCCTGCAAATGTCAGCGCTGCCGTCGTATGAACCAGCGGCACATAGAGCGAGACGGCCTTGTCGGCGATGCGCCGATAGGTGGACCGTCTTTGCTCCCCGGCCTCAAGCATCCGGCCGATCTCGGACATGAGAGAGCCGTCTGCATCTGCAAGGGCCTTACCTCTGATGGCCTGCGACAAGTTTACTGTACCGGCATAGAGGCGCATGCCGGGCGTAATTGCGCGCGGTACAGTCTCGCCAGAAACCATGCTTTCGTCGGCGTCACTGCGCCCTTCGATAACTTCCAGATCGACGAGAACGCGTTCTCCGGCTGCGACCAATATCGTGTCACCGGTAAGAATTTCAGATGCCTTCACAGAGCGCGCCGAGCCATCCCGGTCGAGCCGCGTCGCGGAGCGAGACTGCAGCAAAGCAAGCTCCTGAGCGGCAACATGTGTGCGCCGTCTCAGGCGGGCATCCAGAAAGCGCCCGATAAGCAGGAAAAAGAGCAGCATGACGCAAGCATCGAAATAGGCATGCTCGCCGCCTCTGATCGTCTCGGAAATACTGACCCCGAGCGCGAGAAGCACAGCCAGCGAAATCGGAACATCCATGTTCGCATGACCGCGACGCAGGACACTCCAGGCAGACCGGAAAAATGGCCGCCCTGCAAAAAGCGCGGCTGGCAAGGCAATGGCCCCGGAGATGGCATGCATGGTTCGCCGCGTGGCTTCCCCCATCTCCCCATGGCCTGACCAGACCGAGACAGACAGAAGCATGACATTTGCTGCGGCGAAGGCTGCGACCCCCATAGCGATGAGCAGGCTTCGCTCCTCAGACTTGGCAGCGCCTTCGCTGGCGTCAGGGTCGAAAGGGGCCGCACCATAGCCCAGATCGCTGACGCAGCCTGAAATCGCATTCGGATCGAGCCCGCCTTCCCAGCGAACGGCAAGCCGCCCTGTAGACAGGTTGAGGCGGGCAGACTGTACCCCGTCAAGCGCGCCGACAGCCGCTTCGATCTTGCCGAGACACCCGGCACATTTGGCGCCGCGCACCGACAGGTGCAGTGTCTTTTCGCCGCCCACCTTCCGGACAAAGGCACTCACATCGCCGTCGATCTGGTCGCCCGCCGGCGCAAGTCCGCTCGGGCAGCCCTTGGTCATGTCGGCGGTCAAAGTCATGGGATCACGACAGTCTTGCGAGCTTGCGCCACCACATCCTCATCACCCGTGCTGGCCTTCAACAAAACTTCCCAGCGTCCGGGCGCGAGGTCAGGCAGCGCGGCCGAAAAAACCGCCCCTGGCTTGTCAGTGGCCAGGATCAGTTCAATGTCGCCATTTTGGGTGACGGTACGCCGCATGGTCGCGGTGACAATCAGACCCCTCGTCGCAACCGTCTCCGGCGCATCCATTTCGACTCTCAGCCTGTCACCGTCCACACCAGCGCGGATCTTCCACCCCGCCGCAACCTGCTCTCTTCGGGCTTCGATCGTGTCATTATAGTCGAGGCCCTGAACATAGCTCTTCTTTACATCCTCACCTGGAAAACTGGTGATGGCATTGTAGAGGAAGACGCCGTTCACGGCGAACATCACACCAAAGAATGCAAGGAAGATCAGAAGGACATGCCAGCCCTTGAGCTTTGCGTCGGGGCCTTGGCGGTACGGCGTTGCTGCAGGGGTCATCTCAATCTCCCGGGGCCATGAAGCTAGTGCGGTTGGTGTGGATTTCGCCGGTCTCGACATCGGTGAGCACGAGCTGGAATTGCTTGCGGCCATCAATGGCATCTTCCGGCTTCGTTACCAGCAGCCTGTATCGGTCAACACCGTTGGAATCTACAGGCAGCAAGATCGGTTCACCAGCGTCTGTCTTGATACCGACAACATTCAACTCGAAACCCTCATCGCCTGCAATGCTGATTTCCATTTCACGCGTTTCACCTGCCTTGTTGACCAGCTTCAACGTGTATCCATTCTGGACAAGTCCACTCGACAGCCTGACATATGGCGGCGAGCGGTCTTTCAGCACATTGACCTCAAACGTACCGCGATTGAGCAGACCAAAAGCCATCAAGCTCGCAATTGCCGCCATCAGGAAGAAGTACAGGACCGTCCGCGCCCGCACGAGCCGGTATTTCGGCTTCATGCCAGCGGCCCGTGCCGCCACGGCGGTATCAGTATCGTAAGCGATAAGGCCGGTTGGCCGCCCCACCGTCTTCATGATCGAATCGCAGGCATCGATACACAGGGCGCAGTGGATACATTCCAGCTGCGATCCGTCGCGAATATCGATCCCGACAGGGCAGACCTGGACGCACTGCTTGCAGTCGATGCAGTCGCCCCTGCCCTCCCAGCTCTCACCCTTGCGGTGCGGGCCTCGCGGTTCACCGCGATCATACCGATAGGTGACGTTGAGGGCGTGTTCGTCGGTCAGCGCCGCCTGAATGCGCGGCCATGGGCAGAGATAGGTACAAACCTGCTCACGCATGGTGCCGGCCAAGGCGTACGTGGTGAAGGTCAGCAGCCCTGCGAACCAGTAGGCCGAAAGCGGTGCTTCGCCGATAAAGAAGGTCTGCGCAATCATGCGCGCATCATGGAAGTAAAGGATGAAAGCGCCGCCCGTCAGAAAGGCGATGATGAGCCAGACAAGATGCTTGCCGATCTTGCGCGCGGCCTTGTTCAGCCCCCACGGCGCCTTGTCGAGCCGGATACGCTTGGCCCGGTCGCCCTCGAAAGCGCGCTCGACCCAGATATAGAGGTCTGTCCAGACGGTCTGTGGACACGCATAGCCGCACCAGACGCGGCCAAACAATGACGTCACCAGGAACAGGCCGATCGCTGAAAGGATCATCAGCCCGGCGAGGTAATACGCTTCCTGAGGCCAGATCTCGATCCCGAAGAAGAAGAACCGCTCGCCGGCAAAGTCAGCCAGGACAGCCTGATCCGGCACCCCTGCGCCCCGTTCCCAGCGAAGCCAGGGAATGAGGTAGTAGATGCCCAGCAGAACACCCATGGCCACCCATTTCACCGTCCTGAACTTGCCATGGGCCAGTTTTGGATAGACCTGCTTGCGCTTGGCATAGAGGTCCTGCGGTGGAGGGACAGGCGGAGGCGACCGCGATGGAATCAGGTTGATCTGTGTCATGACCTCGCACCTATTCCCCGCCGCCAAGCGAATGCACGTAGACAGACAGCGCTTTTATGGTCGGATCGTCCAGACGGTCTCCCCATGCCGGCATGTGGGCATTCCGGGCATTGTAGACCGTGTTGTAGATGTCGTCATAGTCGCCGCCGAAGAGCCAGTCCTGATCGGTCAGGTTCGGAGCACCGATCGTATGGTCGCCCGTTCCATTGTCGCCATGACAGGTCGCACACTGCGCCGCGAAGATATCAGCGCCGCGGCCAGCGGCCTCAGCATCATCTCCGCCGCGACCCGACAGCGTCATGACATGGTTGACCACGTCATCGATCTCAGCGCGGGTCAGCAACCGGTCCCGTCCAAAGGCAGGCATTGCTGAGTAACGTGTCTCAGGGTCCTGTTCGTGACGGATGCCGTGGCGAAGCGTGTACTCGATCCCGTCGAGCGTACCCGACCAGAGCCAGACATCGTCCGCCAGCGTCGGATACCCCTTGGCACCGCGTCCACCTGCACCATGACAGGTTGCGCAATTATCCCCAAAGGCGCTCTCGCCCGCAGCCATTGCAAACTGCTGTAGGGAGCGGTCTGTCTCGATTTCGGCGAGCGTGGCGTTTACAAGCGTGCTGCCGGCGCCGGCCCGCTCCAACCGGAGGGCATCGATCTCCTCAGCGACCTTTATCCGGTCTGAATGATTACCAATACCGCGGGTATTGGTGCCCAGTCCTGGCAACGCCGGAATGGAAGGCATGATAACCATGTAAACAATCGAAAAGGCGATTGAGGCGTACCAGATATAGAGCCACCAGCGCGGGAGTGGATTGTTGAGCTCCTTGATACCGTCCCATTCGTGGCCAGTCGTTTCGACGCCGGTTGTCTCGTCGATATCTTTGATGTGATCACTCATCTCCGGGCTCCCGGTCATTCAGTGGAAGTTGGGCAGCCTCATCGAACCGTTTCTGGTTCCGCGGCCACAGCGCATAGGCAAGAACGGCGACAAAGATGGCGACGAAGTAGAGCATGCCGCCAGTCTGCGCGAAGTGTGAAAGGGTCTCGTACATGTCTTTCCTCTCCTAGCGCCGGTTCATCAGGTCTTCGGCTTCGTAGGTGGAGAAATCCACCAGCGTGCCAGTCATCTGAAGGTAGGCAACAAGCGCATCCATCTCGGTGATCCGGTCTGGATCACGGTCGAAGTCGCGCACCTGAACAGTGCCTTCGCGGCCAGATGCCTCGGTGTAGCGAGCGACAAGCGCATCCTGTTCATCGAAGTAGACGTCTGGATCGGCCTGAGCGCGAAGATCCATGGCGGCATTTTCGATCATTTCATCAGTGTACGGCACACCCACCAGACGCAGCGTCTTCAGATCGTCCGCGATATGGCGGTAGTCGAGCGTCTTCTCAGCCAGGAAGGCGTAGGGCGGCATGACCGATTCCGGCACCAGGGCGCGCGGGTCGATCAGATGGTCGACATGCCACTCATCGGAATACTTGTTTCCGACGCGTGCCAGGTCAGGCCCGGTCCGCTTGGAGCCCCACTGGAAAGGGTGATCATACATGCTCTCGGCAGCGAGCGAGTAGTGGCCGTAACGTTCCACTTCGTCGCGAAGCGGACGGACCATCTGCGAATGGCAGACATAGCAGCCCTCGCGCAGATAGATGTTGCGACCTGCCACTTCCAGCGGCGTGTAAGGGCGCATGCCTTCCACCTTCTCGATGGTGTTCTCCATGTAGAAGAGCGGCGCCATCTGAATGATCCCCCCGATCGACACCACGATAAGAATACCAATGGTGAGGATCAGCGAATGGCGTTCAAGCACGCCGTGATTTTTGAGAAGTCCCATGTTTCAAGGCTCCTATTCGGCAGGTTGCAGGGTGGCGGCGGCAGGCGGATTGCTGACCGGCTGAGCATCAGCTGGTTGGTTGATCCGTTCATCGCCAATCGCTGTGCGGATGAGATTGTAGACCATGATCAGCGCGCCACTGAGGTAGAGACCACCACCGACAGCACGAATGATATAGCTGATATGCTTGGCCTCGACGGTTTCCACGAAGCTGTATTCGAGGAAGCCAAAGTCGTTATAGGCACGCCACATCAGGCCTTCCATGATCCCGGCGAACCACATCGAAACGATGTAGAAGACGATACCGATGGTCGCGAGCCAGAAGTGCCACTCCACAAGCGACAGGGAGTAGAGGCTCTTACGTTTCCACAGCCATTGGGTGAGGCAGTAGAGCGCGCCGAAGGAGATGAAGCCAACCCAGCCAAGCGCACCGGAATGCACGTGACCAATGCCCCACTCAGTGTAGTGGCTCAGCGCATTCACCGCCCGCACCGACATCAGCGGGCCTTCGAAGGTCGACATGCCATAGAAGGCAAGCGAGACGACCATCATACGGACCACGGGGTCGGTACGCAGCTTGTCCCAGGCGCCCGACAAGGTCATCACACCATTGATCATACCACCCCAGCTAGGCATCCACAGCATGATGGAGAAGGTCATACCAAGTGTCTGCGCCCATTGCGGCAGAGCGGTGTAGTGCAGGTGGTGAGGGCCTGCCCAGATGTAGATGAAGATCAGTGACCAGAAGTGAACGATGGACAGCCGGTAGGAATAGACGGGCCGATCCACGCGCTTCGGGATGAAGTAGTACATGATGGCGAGGAAGCCGGTGGTCAGGAAGAAGCCGACCGCATTGTGGCCATACCACCACTGTGTCAGCGCATCCTGCACGCCTGCAAACAGCTGGTAGCTCTTCGCCGAACCGATCGAGACCGGCACGGAAAGATTGTTCACGATGTGCAGCATCGCGATGGTCACGATGAAGGACAGATAGAACCAGTTCGCCACATATATATGAGGCTCTTTGCGCTTCCAGAGCGTCCCGAGGAAGACCAGCAGGTAGGAAACCCAGACGACGGTCAGCCACAGGTCAGCATACCATTCAGGCTCGGCATACTCTTTCGATTGGGTAATCCCCATCAGATAGCCGGTTGCGGCAATGACGATGAAGAGCTGGTAGCCCCAGAACACGAACCAGGGGAGCATGCCGCCGAACAGACGGGCACGTGTCGTCCTCTGAACAACGTGAAAGCTGGTGGCCAGCAGCACGTTCCCGCCAAATGCGAAGATCACCGCAGATGTGTGCAGTGGACGCAGCCGGCCAAAGTTCGTGAAGCCCCATTGTTCAAAATAGAAGAGATTGGGCCAGGTCAGCTGGCACGCGATCACGACACCGACAAGCAGCCCCGCAATGCCCCAGAACATCGAAGCGAAGACACCCCATTTAACAAGTGTGTCTTCATATTTCGTCTCATCGAACGGATTGCGCTCACCAAGCTTACCAGCCCAGAGAACGATACCGACGAGCCACAAAACCACCGCGCCGAAAAACAGGCTCGCATGGATGCCCATCAATCGGTCCATGGCGTTGCCGGCGATGAACACGGCGAGGATGGCAAAGACCATGAGCAGGCCGGATACCACCACCGTGCTCGTGTCCATGCTCTCTCGTTTGAGATACGATGCGCTCAATTTTGCCTCCACTGCATCCTGCGGGCCGCCGTCAATTGACGACGCAGCCCCGCTCCATGGCGAAGGGATAATTCAGGCGGCGAGGCGCGGTTATACGGGCTCCTACGTATGGGCCAGCCTGTCGCACTATGGCTTATAGGCCTCTCAAGAGGAGTGCGATGCGATGTATCGAGTAATTATCTTTCTTGTCGGCTTAGCCGTCACGGCGCTGGCCCTTCCAATTGTGCTGACACATCATGAGCGGGCAGAGCTTATGGCGCTTGCATGGTGTTCGTCATCTGGCAGTGGAGCGCCGCAAACAGGTCTATTCGGGGCCCATTGCGCGGCCTGCCCGGCCCTCATTCTGGGACTCGGCACCATGTTGGCCGCCTGGTTCGTCCCGCTTCGGGCTTTTGCCCGGAAATTCGTGCCAAACGACTGACCATGACCTGCACCTTTCCAGAGCAAAGCATATTGACCTTTGCCCCCTGCATGCCTCATTCCAGTGAGCAGCCATGCGGAGGCCTTTGCGCTGAAATCCCGGAATCTAATATTCGATATGGCGGAGATGGACGTTGACGCGCTCCATCAGCACTATCGCTCTATCCTGCAGTCTGTGCCGGATGCGATGGTCGTCATCAACGAAACCGGTATCATCACGGCTTTCAGCCGCGCGGCGGAAGAGCTCTTCGGCTACAGCTCTGAAGAGGCGCTTGGGCAGAATGTCAAATTGCTCATGGCCGCCGACGACAAAGTCCAACACGACGATTACATCGCGCGCTATCTACACACCGGAGAGCGGCGCATCATCGGTATTGGACGTACCGTCACGGCGCGTCGTTCCGACGGCACCCTGTTCCCGATCGACCTCAAGATTGGCGAAGCCAATATTGGCGGCCATTACCTGTTCACGGCGTTTATGAGAGATCTCACCGAACAGCGGCGCAATGAGACGCGCATGAAAGCCTTGCAGGCGGAAATCGTGCATTTTTCGCGTCTGAGCTCGGTCGGCACCATGGCGTCCGCGCTCGCCCATGAGCTCAACCAACCGCTGACGGTCGTTACAAACTACCTTGAAGCTGCAAGGGATCTGCTCGACACGCCTGATGCAGATACGATGAAGATGATCCAGCAGGCGCTGGACGAAGCGGCCAAACAATCTGTGCGCGCTGGCCAGATCGTTCGCAAGCTCCGCGACTATGTCTCTCGCGGCGAGATCGAGAAGCGCCCGACCCCCCTGGTGCCCCTGCTGGGTGACGCAGTCGCGCTTGTACAGGCCGAAATGAGCGAGACACGCGGACAGATCACGGTCAGCGTCTCTGAAGATGTCGCCGAAATTCTCGCAGAACCGATCCAGATCCAGCAGGTCGTCATCAACATTGTCCGAAACGCGCTGGAGGCCATGGATGGAGCCCACGGCGCCCGGGTTGATATCCGCGCTCAAAGTGTAAGCGGTGGACTGGTCATGATATCCATTGAAGATAACGGGCCGGGCATAGACCGCGACGTCGCCGATCAATTGTTCCGGCCGCTCGCCAGTTCAAAATCGACAGGGATGGGGCTTGGCCTGTCGATCTGCAAGACGATTGTAGAAGCCCATGGCGGCACGATCGAAGCGATGCCTGGCGACAATGGCGGGACGCGTTTTGTCTTTACCGTTGAAGCTCTGGAGCGCCAAGATGACTGAAACCGGAAAGCCCCTGATACACCTTGTCGATGATGATGAAGCGGTTCGCCATTCGGCAAGCTTCATGCTTCGTCTCGCAGGCTACCGCGTTCAGACGCACAAGGATGGCGTCAGTTTTCTCGACGATGTCGAAAAGCTGGAAGAAGGCTGCATCCTTCTCGACGTGCAGATGCCAAAGATGAGCGGGCTCGCCGTCCAGAAAGAGCTGAATGCGCGCGGAATTGGCATGCCTGTTGTAGTCCTGACGGGCCATGGAGACGTTTCTGTCGCTGTGCAGGCTATGAAAGCTGGCGCGGTCAATTTCGTCGAGAAGCCTTATGAAAAGCAGGTGCTCCTGAAAGCCCTTGAAGAAGCCTTCGCCCAGCTCGAAAGCCAGTCCCGCGGCGCAATGCATAAAGCCGACGCAGAAAAGCGTCTCGCTCACCTGACGCCCCGGGAAACGGATGTGCTGGAAGGTCTTGTCGAAGGGCTGACCAATAAGGCGATTGCAAACTCGCTCAACATCTCTCCCCGCACGGTCGAGATCCACCGCGCAAACATGATGGAGAAGCTGGCCGTAGACAGCCTGTCTTCTGCTTTGAGAATCGCCTTCACGGCCGGTCTCGGAGAAGACTGACAGACAGCGTTCTGTAGCAGGCCACCCCGCGCCGGTCAGGCTTTGATACGCCGCGCCGAGCGCTGTCGCATTCTGTTTTGCAAGCCCCCTGACGCTAAGTGAGCGTTGCATGACCGATGATTTTGGGAGACCAAAATGGCATGAAACTCTCACTTGATAAGAAGCACGAGGATTTTCGTGCAGAAGTCCGTCAATTCCTGGCTGAAAACCTGCCAAGCGAACTCGCTGAAGCCGGTCGCCTGACCACCAGTTCGTTTAGCGAGCCCCAGCACAATTTGCCCTGGCTGAAAATTCTCAACAAGAAAGGCTGGGCCGCGCCCCACTGGCCGCAGGAATATGGCGGCCCGGGCTGGGACGAAATGCAGCGCTACATCTTCGCGACCGAGTGCGCGAAGGCCGGCACGCCGCCCCTCTCCCCCATGGGCCTTCAGATGGTGGGGCCATGCATCATGGGTTACGGCACAGACGAGCAGAAAGCCTATTATCTACCTCGCATTCTCGCCGGCGAAGACTATTGGTGTCAGGGCTATTCAGAGCCTGGGTCTGGATCGGATCTCGCCAGCCTGCAGATGAAAGCCGTGTCCGATGGCGACGACTATGTTTTGAACGGCTCGAAAATCTGGACCACGCAGGCTCATCACGCCAACAAGATGTTCTGTCTGGTTCGCACATCTTCTGACGGCAAGCCGCAGCAGGGTATCACCTTCCTCCTGCTCGATATGAAGACGCCTGGCATACGCGTCGAACCGATCATCACCATTGCTGGCGAGCATGAGGTCAATCAGGTCTTCTTTGACGATGTCCGCGTCCCGAAATCCGGCCGCCTCGGCGAAGAAAACGACGGCTGGACCGTCGCAAAATACCTTCTTGAATTCGAACGTGGCGGCGGCTCGTCTGCTGGCGTTGAAGCTGCGCTGGAGCGTGTCCGCATCATGGCCCATGCCGAACCGGCTGGCGGCGGCAAACGCCTGGCTGATGACTCCGCGTTTTCGCGAAAGCTCTCACAGACCTATATCGACCTTGAAGCGATCAAGATTACCGAACAAAGGGTCACTGCGGCCCTGGCGGGCGGCGAAAATCCCGGCCCGGCCTCGTCCATGCTGAAAACCGCGCGAACTGAGATCCTGCAACAGGTCGATACGCTCGGGATTGAAGCAGCCGGCATCTATGCGGGCGTCGAACAGATGGCGGCGCGCCAGCCGGGCGCAAATATTGAACCAATCGGCCCAGCCCACAGCCTCACCGCCATGCCCCGATACCTCAATAATAGAGCGGCCACGATCTATGGCGGCTCGAATGAGGTTCAACGCAATGTGATGGCGAAGCTGCTCCTGAGACTGTAGCGCGCAAGCAACCCGGCCAGTCCCGCTGCGCCGCTTCTAATCTCCATACGGATCAATGCCGTGGCGCTCCAGTATCTGGAGGACCGGCTGCATGGCCGCCTCAACCTTGCGCCAGCGGCCGATGGAACTGGAGTAGAGCGGTTTACGGACCTGCACAGAGCTCGCCGTTGCAACCGGCGCCGCATTTTCATGGAATGAGAGACAGGCCGGGTCGAACTCAAGTCCGCAGAAATCGAGCAAGCGGCGTGTCTCGCCCTCAAGGTCCGCCACCACCCGCTCATAATGGATCTCGGTGAAACGGTCTGATGGCAGGTCTGCCCTGAACGCGCCGATCATCCGGTCAAACGCCGCATAGTAGCGTGCCGTGTTCTCCAGACTGAACGCGTAATTGTAATAAGCAAAGCTCGTCGCGAAGAGCTGGCGATAGTTCGACAGGACGACATCGAGCGGGGTGCGCCTCAGGCAAATCACCCGTGCGTGCGGCAAGGCCTTCAGGATCAGCGGCACGTAGAACGCGTTGAGCGGCATCTTGTCGATAAACCGGCCCCTGACGCCCAGCGTGTCTCGCACCTGCTGGATATAATTCTGCCCCACCTCAGCGAGAGATGCCTGGGATGCCCCTAGCAGGGTCTCCTCATCCAGCACATAGCGCGATGGCGTTGAAACCTCGCGCTTCAGACAAAGCGCAAAGTCGCTGAGCTCACCTGCCGACGTCAGCGCCGGATGACTGGACAAAATACGGTCAACCAAAGTCGTGCCCGTGCGAGGCAGCCCGACGATAAAAACCGGAGCATCCCTGTTTTCGGAGGCCGGAAACTGGAATTTGAGGGTCTTGATCGCGGCATCAAAGAGCTTCGCATCCTGCTCGAACGTATAGTCGAGCGTCTTTAGCTTGTCCTCTTTACCGCGCCCATACCAGACCATCGCGGCTTCCGGGTCGCCCAAATCCTCAAGCGTTTTCGCGATGGCATGGCAGAGATGAAGCCGCTGATCTGCGACCTTGTCCGCTGGCTGGGTGCTCAGGTTTTCATAGGCCGTTTCAAGCTGCGCAAGCCGGTTCTCCTCTGGCGTCTGCCGCGACACCTGCACCAGTCCAGTCAGCGCCCTCACCTCGCTGCCATCCAGAGCGAGACATCGCTCATAGGCTTCGCGCGCCTCGTCCATTCGCCCGACGAACTGCAAGGCAACAGCGCGATTGTAATGGATATGAGCTGAGCGCCCGGCGCGCTCTGCTGCCTTCTCATAAAACGGTAGCGCCTCTTCGTGTCGCCCGGTGCGGCTGAAAACGACGCCGATCGTGTCGAGTAGAGCGGCATCTGTCGGCGCATATTGAGCAGCGGTTTGCGCCGCCTTGATCGCATCTTCGCGGCGGCTCAGCGCAACAAGGCTTCTGGCCTTGAGGGCAAATGCTTCTGCAGGGTCGAACCCCAGCTCGGCGGACCGGTCAAACAGGTCCAGCGCCTTGGTATGGTTGCCATGATCGGCAGCCAGTCGCCCCAGCAACAGATAAGGCTCACCCGCAAGCGGTGATCGCCTAAGAATATCCATACATATCGAATGTGCTGCCCGGTAATCGCCCTTATCGAGCATCATCCTTGCGTTTTTGATATCTGGATCAGTCATGTTTGTGTCCGGAATCTAGGCAGATGGATGACGCATTAGTCACGAAATGGACAATCGCGGTCAAAAGCTTCTCTATGGTCTAACCAGGTCTGGATCAATTCTCACACCCTCGCCCCTAATCAGAACCTACATTCTGGAGAGGGTATAATGAAAAAGACAAATTGGCTCTTAGGCACAAGCATAGCCGCGCTGACATTGGGCGCCTTTATTGCACCGGCTGCGCAGGCCCAGGACGCAACGGACGAGCAGACACAGGACGCGCCATCTGAAGACGCGGTCGCCCGTCAGGATGTCGTCACCGTCACAGCGACCCGGCGTGCCGGCACGGTCCAGGATGTGCCCATCAACATCGCCGCCGTCGGCGCTGCCCAGATTGAAGAGCAGGGTATCAGCGAGCTTTCAGATCTTTTGTCCTTCGTCCCCGGCATCAACGTCGTTGACCGCGGCGCGCGCCAGGGCAACCCGATCATTGTTCGCGGGATCAATGCTGACCCGATTGGCTCAGGCGATGGTGACAATTCCGGCGGCGGCACCGTTGCAACCTATCTCGGCGAAGTGCCGCTGTTCATCGACCTCAAGCTCAACGATATGGAGCGCGTCGAAGTTCTCCTCGGCCCACAGGGCACGCTCTACGGCGCGGGCACTTTGGCAGGCGCCATTCGCTACATTCCGGTCAAGCCAAAATTTGAAGAAGGCACGATCGAATTCCGCAGCGATATCTACCAGTATAGCGAGGCTGGCAGCCTATCCTACGATACAGGTCTTACGGTCAACGCGCCGATCGGTGATAAATTTGCGATCCGCGCCTCGCTGGATATCCTGGACGATACCGGTTTCGTGGATCAGCCATTCCTTTTGAGGGAAGTCGGCGTCTCAAATCCTGATCCAGACTTTACCGATCCCACCGCTGTTGCGCTCAATCTGCGCGGCGCCAAGGACATCGATACCGAAGAAGCGGTTTCAGGCCGGGTTGCAGCGCGGTGGGAGCCAACAAACTGGCTCGACGGCACGCTGACCTATTACTTCCAGAACGTCGACGTCGGCGGCCGCCGCATATCGAGCAAGCGCTCAGTCTATCCCGGCGCAGGCCCTGAAATCTTCCGCGCCGGTGATTTTGACAATGCCAAGCGCGTACCGGAGCCAAACACGGTCAAAAACGAACTTCTGGCCCTGGAAGTGATCGCTGATCTCGGCTTTGCCGAGCTCACCTCCGCGACGGGTCTCAGTAAATTCCAGGATGACGGCCAACGCGATCAGAACGATCTGCTGGTCTCTCTGGAATATTCCTATGAGCTCTTCCCGGCGTTCGGGTCATATACAAAAGAAGTCGACGAGACGGAGACATTCACTCAGGAACTGCGTCTTGTTTCAACCACTGACAGTCGTTTGAACTGGATTATAGGTGGCTTCTATTCGGAATCAGATACGGCAGGCTTCTCAAAGGAAATCACCCCGAACTACGATACCTACATCCGCCCTGTTTTCTGCTCGCCGCAGGAGTTGGCCACTGATAGCTGTTTCCTGGTGGAACGGGCAGATGACCTCGAATACTTCTCAACGGGTCGTACGGAGCTGGTTGAAACAGCGATCTTCGGTGAACTCGGTTACGACATAACTGACAAATGGTCGGTGACCGTCGGGGCGCGTTACTACGATTACGAATTGAAAGACTTCAGCACCGTCGATTTTCCGCTGGTGGATTCGACCTTCACCGTCCCAGTATCATTGGATGATATCAAGAACGCGCCAACGACTGTGACACAGGCTGAGGACGGCACGCTGTTCAAGTTCAATACATCATATGATTTCACCTCAGACCTGATGGCGTATTTCACGGTCAGCGAGGGCTATCGCATCGGGAATACGAATGGCCTCGGAGACTGTAAACCATACACCCCTGGCGCGCAGCAGGGTGCTTGT